>CAYXIZ010000001.1:0-9088 GCA_964465485.1 uncultured Rhodobacterales bacterium
ATGCCGGTGCGCACGGGGATGGGGCCTCCGTCGTCGCGCTTTTTGCCTTTTCCGGTGACCACGAGAACCAGCCGTTTGCCTGCGGCATGGGCGTTCAGGAGCGTGTTGATCAGGGCTGGGTGCGCCTCTTCCTGCGTCATGCCATGCAGGTCGATCTTGGCGTCGGGGCTCATCTTGCCGCGCTTCATCTTGGTGAAGGCGCGTTTGTCCATCGCGACGGGGGCGGACGGCACGGGCATGGCGGTTTGCGCGGGGCGCGCCTTTTGGCCAATTTTAAACGGCGCAATCGGGGCAGGTTTGGGCGTCTGCTTGGTCGGCGTCAGAATCGGTGCGTCGGTGAAGAGCGCCTGCGGCGTCTTATGAGGCTCGGCGGTTTGGGTGACTTTGGACCAGAGGGTTTTCTCCTCCGGGCTGAGACCTCTGGGCTTGCGGCGGGACATGTTTCAGCTGTCCGGGGCCAGATCATAGGCGGTTTGGATCGGCATCAGCACAACCAAACGGCCCGGATCCTTGATTGTGCCCGCCTTGCGCCCGGCCTGCGACCCGGTGCCGAAATAGACATCCGCCCGCTGCGCGCCTTTGATGGCAGAGCCCGTGTCTTGCGCGATCATCAGACGGTTGAGAGGCTCCTTGCCCCCTTTCTCGATCCAGACTGGCGCGCCGAGTTTGGTAAAGGCCGGGTCCACCGCGATGGAGCGCATCGGCGTGATTGAGCGGTTCATCGCGCCGAGCGGGCCTTTGTGCTGCGGCACCTCGGAGACCTCACGAAAGAACACATAGGACGGGTTGTGATGCAGAAGCGCGCGGCCGTCGACGGGGTTGGAGCGGACCCAGTTTTTTATGACTTGGGCCGAGACCTGATGCGGCTGGTAGACACCGCGGCGGACAAGTTCCTGCCCGATGGAACGGTAGTCGCGGCCATTCTTGCCGGCGTAGCCCACGCGGATGGCCCCGCCTTCTTCGAGCGCCACGCGGCCTGAGCCCTGGACTTGCAGGAAGAACACGTCGACCGGGTCGTTCACATAAGCAATCTCAAGACCGCGCCCTTTCAGCAGGCCCTCGTTCTCGATGGTTTCGCGGGAGTGCCACGGAGTGCCGGGCTCGATCTCGGGCGGCAGGCGATAGAGCGGATGCTGGTAGGGCCCGCCGCGATAGCGGGAGCCTTTCAGCTCCGGCTCGTAATAGCCGGTGAAGAGCGCAGGCGCGTCGCCGTTGATCAACACGGGGCGGAAGAACAGCTCGAAATAGGTGCGGGCGTTGGGCTGACTGGTGGCCAAAGCGCAGAGCGACGCCCATTCGGGGTCGTCAATGTCAGGGCAGGTTTCGAGGAAGACGTCGAGGGCGGCCTGATGGTCATCATCCGCCCAGCCGTCCAAATCATCGAAGCCAAGGATCTGGTATTGGGTCGCAGCCGTGCTTTGGTCAGCGCTCATGAAGAGCGCCCCCAAGGCCAGCGTTGCGACCCATGTGAGATGCCTGCGCATCCCGGCCCCTATTCGCCTGTGGCGACAAGTTGCCAGTTCGGGTTGTCGGCGCCCATGACGCGCTCAAACGTCCAGATGTCTTTCTGGCGTTTCACCTCGTTGGGATTGCCGTCCACGATGGCGCCGGCCTCGTCGCGCACGGCGTAGGTCAGCTCGCCCACGAAGCGCAGGGTCAGCTCGGCAAGGTTGGAGTCGTCGTCAAACTCCGCGTCCACAAGGCTGGTCTCCCGCACGCCCACGAAGTTGGCGTCGACGGTCAGGCCCTCTTTCTTGCGCAGATCGATGACCTCCTGAAAGGTCTCGTAAACATCGGGCGACAGGAAGGGGACAACCTCGTCGAGATCGCCGCTTTCGAATGCCATCAGGATCATCTCGTAGGCCTGCTTGGCGCCACCCAGAAAGTCGCTGACCCCAAAGGAGGGCTCCACGGTTTTCATCCGCGCCAGCGCGTCGGCGGCGGGGCTGTCTTCGGCGACGTTGTCGGTGATGTCACGGTCCGGGCCGCCTTCGATCACCTCGAAATCCCGGCGGGTGCGGTCCAGGGTGTCATTCTGTCCGGGCATCGGCAAAGGTGGCTTCTCGAAGCCGTCGCGGGTGCCAAGGACGTTTTTGAGGCGCAGGATCAAAAAGACCGCGATGCCTGCTAAGACCAAAAGTTGGATCATATCGTTGCTCATGTCGTCCTCTGAGGGGGGGCGGAATGGAAAAGTGTGTGTCAGGCCCTTATGTAGGTGCAAGGGGGGCACAAGTCCACCTGAGCGCAACAAAACCGGAGTCTGGCCTATGTGGCTGTTTTTGCTGTTCGTCACGATCCCAATTATTGAGATCGCCTTGTTCATCCAAGTGGGCGGCTGGCTGGGCCTGTGGCCAACGCTGGGCATCGTGATTCTGACCGCCCTTTTGGGAACCGTTTTGGTGCGGGCGCAGGGTTTGGCCGCGATGGGGCAGATCAAAACGAACCTGAACGAGCTGCGCGACCCGACGGAGGCGTTGGCGCATGGGGCTATGATCCTTGCCTCTGGGCTTTTGCTTTTGACGCCGGGGTTTTTCACGGACGGGGTTGGGTTTGCGCTGCTGGTGCCTCCGGTGCGGCTGGCCTTGTTCAAATGGATCCGCTCGAAGATCAAAGTGCAGAGCTTTGTCGATATCGACGGCCACCCGACATCACGTCAGCCGCCACATCCGCAGGCCGCTGGGCCGGGCGACATTATCGACGGCGAGTTTGAGGATCTGGATGAAGGCACACATAAGCCCGGCGGCCCGCCTTCAGGGTGGACGCGGCATTGAGGCCCGCGAATTGACCTGCTAGACGGGTCGCAACAGATTTTTACGCTTTAGGAGAGACGAATATGGCCGAAGAAAACGGCGCTGCCGCACAGCCGGTGCAACCCAAAATGCAGGTGTTGGCCCAATTCATCAAAGACATGAGCTTTGAGAACATCGCCGCCCAAAAAGGCATTGGCGAGGGCGACCCGACGCCGGACATTCAGGTGCAGGTCAACCTCGACGCTAAGAAGCGCACGCAGGACAATCAGTATGACGTGACCGTCAAGCTGAACGTGTCGGCCAAAACCAAGGACGGCGAGAAAGCCATTTTCCTGATGGAGCTGGAATATACCGGCGTTTTCTCCATCGAGAATGTTCCAGAAGAGCAGCTGCACCCGTTCCTGCTGATCGAATGCCCGCGCATGTTGTTCCCGTTTATCCGTCGTATCGTCTCGGATGTGACGCGCGATGGGGGCTACCCGCCGCTGAATTTGGAAAACATCGACTTCCTGGCGCTGTACCGCAACGAGCTGGCGCGTCGCGCGCAAGCGGACGCAGCGACCCCGGTTGGAACTGCCTAGACCGGACCGTTTGACGGCAGACACATTACGAGGGCCGTGCAGATGTTGCGCGGCCCTTTTTTGTGGGCGGACAGGTCGTCACAATTCGGCCATTTGCCTAAGTTATTTTGCGCGCAGGCTGTAGAGGACGGGGAAGATGACGGATTATTCAGTTGACCAGCGAGACGCAAATTTCGGGCTGATTGGCTTCATTCTTGGCGTCGTCAGCCTTTTGGTTATCTTCGTTCAGATGTCTGCGGTTTTTGAGCCGGCGGAACAAAGCACCGGCACAATGATCGGCGAAATGGCTGCTGAGATTAAGCAATCTGCGGCGCGTGTTTTGGCGGGTGAGCCTGCCCCCGCGCCTGAGCCGCCTGCGCAAGATTACAGCCAGATCATCACCATTGCAGCGCTTTGCGTGGCGGGTGCCGCGATTATCGCCGGTGGTATGGCCTTGTACCGAAAAGAGCCGCACCGCCTGCCCTATCTGGCCATTGGATTTGGCATCTCGTCTTTCATGTTCCTATTCGTGTTTTGGCTCGCCATTCTAATCTGCGGCGCCGCGATACTGGTCAGCATGATGGAAAATCTCGACAGTATCCTCGAATAGGCTTTAGCCAAACCTCGTCCAAAGCGGCGCGTCGCCGAGTTTGTCTAGAAACTCCGCATGGGCTGCGCGCTCTTCGTCGGTGATTTTTGACCCCAGCGGTTCAGGTCTGGGCTGCGGTCTCCACGCATCAACGGTTCCGTTGGTGCCTTCCCCCTTGGAGGCCAGCGCAAAGTCGGGCTGACGCCCGCCGATCAGTTCCAGATAGACCTCCGCCAGAATTTCACTGTCCAAAAGCGCGCCGTGTTTCTCGCGGGAGGAGTTGTCGATGCCGAACCGCCGACATAGCGCATCAAGCGAGGCGGGCGAGCCGGGGAAGTTCTTGCGGGCAATAGCCAGCGTGTCGATGGCCTGATCATTGGGCAAAAGCGGCTTGTTGCACCAGCCAAGCTCCGCGTTGAGGAATTTCATGTCGAAAGACGCGTTGTGAATGACCAGCTTCGCGTCGCCTACGAAATCCAGAAACGCCTGCGCGATATCCCCAAAAACGGGTTTGTCGCGCAGGATCACCTGCCCCGGCTGGGCAGGTTGTGGAGGGGTCAGAAGATCGGGGCCGATGCCGTGAATTTCGAATGCGCCTGCAGGCATGTCGCGCTTGGGGTTGATATATTGGTGATAGACGCGCCCCGTGGGCATGTGGCCTTGCAACTCAACCGCGCCGATCTCCACAATCCGGTCGCCCTCGGAAGGCTCAAAACCGGTGGTCTCCGTGTCCAGAACGATCTCACGCATGCGCAGCCCTCAGTTTCTCGACCAGCGCCGCAACCTGATCGCGGGCACTGTCTAGGGTTTCGGTGTTGATCACGGTATCCGCCTTGCTCCGTTTTTCGGCATCCGGCGTTTGCTTGCGCATGATCATGTTGAACGTGGCCTCGTCCATGGTACCACGCGCCAGAACGCGGGCCCGCTGGTTCTCGGCAGAGGTGGAGACGGTGACAACGTGATCCACCTTCTTATGCGCCCCGGTTTCAAAGAGCAGCGGAACGTCGAAAATAATGAACTCCGCGTCCTGATGCGCGGCGGCAAAGTCGCGGCGGTCTTGTTTGACCAGCGGATGTACGATGCTCTCGATCTCCAGCAGCAAGTTCGGTGAGGTGGCGATGGCCTCTTTCAGCGCGGCTTTGCTGACGGTGCCGTCCTGAATGGCCGACGGGATCAGCTCCTTCAGCGGGGCCACGGCTTTGCCGCCTTTGGCATAAAGCCTGCCCACAGCGGCATCGGCGTCCCAGACCGGAAAGCCGAGGTCGCGGAACATGGCGGCGGTGGTCGATTTGCCCATTCCGATGGAGCCGGTCAGCCCAATGAGGATCGGCGCGCGGCTCATCTGAGCATGACTTTGCGCAGCGCCTCGTCCACCTCCGGAGTGTGGCCAAACCAACGCTCGAACCCGGGGGCCGCCTGATGCAGCAGCATGCCAAGACCGTCCACCGTCGGGCAGCCTTTTTCGGCGGCGGCGGTCAGAAGCGGGGTGGCCAGAGGGGTGTAGACCAGATCCGTCACCAACGTGCTCGTGCGCAGATTGTCGAGTGGCAGTTTCAGCTCTTCCTTGCCGGTCATCCCCAGTGACGTGGTGTTGATCAGCGTGGTCGCGTCGCCAAGCCTGCTGGAGACGTTGTTCCAGTCGACAACCTCCACCTTGCCCCCGAAATGCGCCTTCAAAGCGTCGGCGCGGGCGCGGGTGCGGTTGGCAAGCAGGATCTGCGGCACGCGTTCATGCAAAAGAGCGGCCACAATGGCACGCGCGGCACCTCCCGCACCCAGCACCAGAGCGGGGCCAGCAGTTGCATCCCAGCCCGGCGCGTTTTGACGCAGGTTTGCAATGAAACCGACGCCGTCGGTATTGTCGGCATGCAGCTTGCCATCACTTTGAAAGGTCAGCGTGTTCGCAGCCCCGATCAGCGAGGCGCGGTCCGAGATCACGTCAGCAATATCAAGCACCGCTTCCTTATGCGGGATCGTCACATTCACCCCGCGAAACCCGGCTTTGGGCAGCACGCTCAGAACATGGGCCAAGTCGTTCGTCGCCACATCCATAGGGATGTAATGTCCCGGCACGCCGTAACGTTGCAGCCAATGGCTGTGCAGACGGGGTGATTTGGAATGCCCGATGGGGCGGCCGATGACACCGGCGAGGGGGATGTTTGGAACGTTCATGCGGGGATAGCACCCTTTAGCGACAGGTAATTCAAGACATCCAATAACGGAATTCCAAGGACAGTGAAATAATCTCCTGTCACTTGTGCAAAGAGCCGGGCGCCTTCGGCTTCCAATTGGTAGCCGCCGACGCAATATTGGATCTCGTCCCGGTTGCGCGTGACGTAGTCATCCAGGTAGCCATCCGAGAAATTGCGCATCATCAGCTTGGCCTCTTTGACGGCACGCCAGACGGGTTTTCCATCCTCGAAGATAACAGCGGCAGAGTGCAGGCTATGGGTCCCACCCCGCAACTTACGCAGCTGGGCGCGGGCGTCCTCCACGTCGCGCGGTTTGGAGAGGATCTCGCCTTGATACTCCAACACCTGATCGCTGCCGATCACAAATGCGCCGGGATGCTTGGCCGCGATCTTTTGGGCTTTGAATTCGGCCAAAGTGTCGGCAATATCACGTGGCTTGGCGGCCTCCGCGACAAGGCTGGCTTTGATCATCTCTTCGTCGATCCGGGCGGTCTCCACCTCGAAAACGACCCCCGCATTGGTCAGCAGCTGACGCCGGATGTCTGAGCCAGAGGCGAGGATGATGGGCTTGGTCATGTGGGTAACTCTGAGGGTAAGGTGAAGGATATGTGTTGCGTCAAACCAGAGATATCCACTGTGATTTATCCTTGACGCAGAGTCACCCACATTGCGCAGACTCTGTTCGATGAGTCGCTCCATGGGGACGGGCAAAAATGCGGGCTGTGTGGGAATCGGCGAAAGGCAGCCGCTGTCCACGGGTTTATCCCCAAAGTTGGAAATACCTAAGTCATTGAAATATATATTTAATAAATGACTTCCCGGCAATGTGGATCAGCTGAAGAAGACCCATGACCTGACTGTGGGTAAAAATTTGATCCCCGCTATCCACAGGACCTACATATTACATCATCTTTTCTTTCTTCTTTTTATATTTAAGAGGGATAACAGAAAGGGAGTGCTCATGACCGATCTGCTCTACGCGGCTTACCCTTGGGTGAAGGCTTTGCACGTGATGGCCGTGATCTCTTGGATGGCGGGGTTGTTCTATCTCCCTCGGCTGTTTGTCCATCACACTGAGAAAGTCGAAACAGGGACCGTGACCGATGCCTTGTTTGCGATGATGGAGCAGAAGCTGCTGCGTGTCATCATGAACCCTGCGATGATCGTGGCTTGGGCGGCGGGGCTCTACATGATCGCGCTTGGCGGGTTTGACTGGTCGGCCGCGTGGTCATGGATCAAGCTGGTGTGCATTCTTGCCATGACATGGTTTCACCATTGGTGCGGTTTGCGCCGCAAAGAGCTCGCTACAGGGACGAACACCCGCACGGGGCGGCAGTACCGCCTGATGAATGAGGTCCCTACCGTGCTGATGATCCTGATCGTTGTGAGCGTGATCGTGCGGCCTTTCTAGGACATAGAAAGTTTGACTCGTGGGGCCGGGCCGCCTATGCCGGGATTAAACGCAAACAGTGCGCCGTCCGGCGTGGCTGGTTTCCGAATGAAATTTTGAAGCAAGACGCGCCATAGCAGGGTTTCTGCTTGGCTTGATGACAGGTGAGTTCCCATGTCCGACGAAAACGCGACCGATGATAGTATGTCCGAAGAAACAGAAGTAAATGACGGCCCGATGCTGTTGGGTGAAGATACGGAAAGCCTGAACCTCTCCGATCTTAAAAAGCAGAAGCCTGCCGATCTGGTGTCGATGGCCGAAGAGCTGGAGATCGAAAACGCCTCCACGATGCGCAAGGGGGATATCATGTTCTCCATTCTCAAGGAGCGCGCGGATGATGGCTGGGAAATCTCCGGTGACGGTGTGCTGGAAGTGTTGCAAGACGGATTTGGCTTCCTGCGCTCACCAGAGGCCAACTACCTGCCCGGCCCCGATGATATCTACGTCTCCCCCGACATGATCCGCCAGCATTCGTTGCGCACGGGTGACACGGTGGACGGTGTGATGGACGCACCGAAAGAGGGACAAAACTACTTTGCCATCAACAAGGTCACGACGATCAACTTCGAGGAGCCTGAGAAGGCGCGCCACAAAGTGAGCTTCGACAACCTGACGCCGCTTTACCCGGACGAGCGGATGACGATGGAAATCGCCGATCCCACCATCAAGGACCGCTCCGCCCGGATCATTGATCTGGTGGCGCCTATCGGGAAAGGCCAGCGCTCGCTGATCGTGGCCCCGCCGCGCACGGGTAAAACGGTTCTGTTGCAAAACATCGCCGCCTCAATCGAGAAGAACCACCCCGAGTGCTATTTGATCGTGTTGCTGATTGATGAACGGCCTGAGGAAGTCACCGACATGCAGCGGTCTGTGAAAGGCGAGGTTGTGTCCTCCACTTTTGACGAACCTGCGACGCGCCACGTGGGCGTGTCTGAGATGGTGATCGAGAAGGCCAAACGGCTGGTGGAACACAAACGCGACGTTGTCATTCTGCTCGATTCCATCACGCGGCTTGGTCGCGCCTTCAACACGGTCGTGCCGTCTTCCGGTAAAGTTCTGACCGGCGGTGTGGACGCCAACGCGCTGCAACGCCCCAAGCGCTTCTTCGGGGCGGCCCGGAATATCGAGGAGGGCGGCTCCCTGACCATCATCGCGACGGCGCTGATCGACACAGGGTCCCGCATGGACGAGGTGATCTTCGAGGAATTCAAGGGCACCGGTAACTCCGAGATCGTGCTGGACCGCAAAGTCGCGGACAAGCGCGTCTTCCCGGCGATGGACATTCTCAAATCCGGCACCCGGAAAGAGGACCTGTTGGTGGATGCAAAAGACTTGCAGAAAACCTTTGTGCTGCGGCGCATCCTGAACCCGATGGGCACCACAGACGCCATCGAGTTCCTGATTGGCAAGTTAAAGCAGACCAAATCCAACGACGATTTCTTCGATTCGATGAACGCGTAAGAAACTTGCGCGGTTAACCCTGATTTTTTGTTTTAATACAAAAGGTTAAGCGGGATGGATACGATTTACTCTCTTGCAACTGGCCG
>CAYXIZ010000001.1:9188-114638 GCA_964465485.1 uncultured Rhodobacterales bacterium
TTTAATACAAAAGGTTAAGCGGGATGGATACGATTTACTCTCTTGCAACTGGCCGCGGTAAGGCCGGGGTCGCCTTGATCCGTGTCTCCGGGCCGCGTGCGGTTGATTGTGCGCAGCATTTAGCCGGGTTTCGCCCCTCGGGGCGCGTCCCGTCATTGCGGCGCTTGCATGATGCGGAGGGCGCGCTGATTGACGAGGCGCTGGTGCTGTTCTTTGCATCGGGGCGCAGTTTCACTGGTGAGGACGTTGTCGAGTTTCAGACCCATGGCAGCCCGGCCATTGTTACCGCTGTGTTGGAGCAGCTCCGCGCTCTGGACGCGGTCCGCCTTGCAGAGCCTGGAGAGTTCACGCGACGCGCCTTGGAGAACGGCTGCCTCGACCTCGCTCAGGTCGAAGGGCTCGCCGATCTGATCGACGCCGAAACGGAGGCGCAACGAAAGCAAGCCGTCCGGGTGTTTGACGGGGCGCTTGGCGACCGGACAGAGCGTTGGCGCTCGGATCTCATTCGCGCGGCAGCCTTGCTTGAGGCCACGATTGATTTTGCTGACGAGGACGTTCCGGTTGATGTGACCCCAGAGGTTAAGCAGTTAATCATTGGCGTTCTTGCCGAGATCACGAAGGAAGCGGCGGGGTCCAGCGCTGCCGAACGGATACGCGACGGGTTTGAGGTGGCGATTCTGGGAGAACCGAATATCGGCAAGTCGACGTTGTTGAACGCACTGGCCGGGCGGGACGTGGCGATTACCTCCGAAATTGCTGGGACGACCCGGGATGTGATCGAAGTGCGGATGGATCTCAAAGGGCTTCCGGTGACGTTTCTGGACACTGCCGGGCTGCGCGAAACCACTGATGAGGTCGAGGGGCTAGGAATTCAACGCGCGCTCAACCGGGCGGAGACTGCAGACCTGCGTGTGATCCTCACCGATAACGGCGCGCTGCCCCCTGCCCTTTTACGTCAGCCAGATGACATCGTCCGTCTTGGTAAGGCTGATGAAGGACAGGAGGACGGTGTGTCCGGTAGGACCGGTGCTGGCGTCGATGCGCTGATCGCAGAAGTGGTGCATGCCCTTGAAACCAAGGCCAGCGGAGCTTCCCTCGCCATCCGGGCGCGCCATCGTGAAGCGCTGGAGAAAGGCGCGGGCTCTTTGCAAACCGCTTTAGATGAATTAGAGCACGGCATGGATCGATCCGAGCTTGCCGCTGAGGAGCTTCGAATCGCTATCCGTGCCCTTGAAACACTGGTTGGGCGGATCGACGTAGAGACTTTGCTTGACGAGATTTTCGCGAGCTTCTGTCTGGGTAAGTAGCATCGTGTGCAAGAGGGAGTGTTTCACGTGAAACATTCAGATTTCGACGTCATCGTTATTGGAGGCGGGCATGCAGGCACAGAGGCCGCTGCCGCTGCTGCCCGTACGGGTGCGCGAACCGCGCTGGTGACACATAAGGCCGAAACTATTGGCGTCATGTCCTGTAACCCCGCCATTGGCGGTTTGGGTAAAGGGCATCTGGTGCGCGAAATTGATGCGCTTGACGGTCTTATGGGTCGTGCAGCCGACGCTGCTGGCATTCAATTCCGCCTCCTTAACCGCAGCAAAGGCCCCGCCGTCCAGGGCCCACGCGCTCAGGCTGACCGTTCGCTCTATCGGGCTGCGATCCAATCCTTGGTAAATGCGCAAGAGAATCTGACAATTGTCGAAGGTGAGGCCGCCGATTTCATCATGACGGGTCATCGCGTCACTGGGGTGCTGCTCGGCGATGGCGCTGCGATCACCGCGAAAGCCGTTGTGTTAACCACGGGCACATTCCTGCGAGGCGTCATCCATATCGGTGATGTCGCCCGTCCCGGTGGTCGCATCGGAGACAAGCCCTCCATCGCGCTTGCAGAGCGGATTGATGGCTTTGGATTACCGCTTGGCCGTCTGAAAACTGGAACACCCCCTCGTCTGGATGGTCGAACCATTGCGTGGGACGGGTTGGAAATGCAGCCCGGCGATGACGAGCCGACGCTGTTTTCTTTCCTATCGATCGCCCCTGCCGCACGACAGATTTCATGCGGTGTGACCCATACAAACAGCCGTACTCATGAGATTATTCAAGAAAACCTCAGTAAATCCGCAATGTATGGTGGCCATATCGACGGGGTGGGCCCTCGCTACTGCCCCTCGATTGAGGACAAGGTGGTTCGGTTCGCCGACAAGGAGTCGCACCAGGTCTTCCTTGAACCAGAAGGTCTCGACGATCCGACGATCTATCCGAACGGAATTTCGACTTCGTTACCCGTTGACGTGCAAGAGGCCTATGTGCGGTCGATTGTCGGTCTCGAAAACGTAAAAACCCTGCAGCCCGGCTATGCCATCGAGTATGACTATGTCGACCCGCGAGCGTTGAAGCATAGCCTTGAGCTCCGTGACGTCGATGGTTTGTACCTTGCAGGGCAGATCAACGGGACCACTGGCTATGAAGAAGCCGGTGCGCAGGGATTGTTGGCTGGTCTGAACGCTGCGCGCGCGTCGAAAGGCCTTGAGTCGCATGGTTTCAGCCGCTCAGAGGCCTATATCGGCGTCATGATTGATGATCTGGTGACCCGGGGCGTGGCTGAACCTTACCGGATGTTCACCTCCCGCGCAGAATTTCGCCTCTCCTTGCGCGCAGACAATGCGGATCAGCGGCTCACCAGCTTAGGCAGGGCTTTGGGGCTCGTCGATGATGAACGGGCTGACGTCTTTTCTCAGAAGATGGACGCTCTGGAGCACGCATCTGCGGCGTTTCTTGCACATTCTTTGACCCCACAAGAGGCTGCGCGGCACGGGATAAAGGTGAAAGAAGACGGCAAGCGGCGTGGGGCGAGAGAGCTGTTATCCCTGCCCGATGTTGATTTCTCTGATCTTTGTGCGATTTGGCCTGATTTGTCATCGCATGACGCAGCGATCGTGGATCAGTTGCAGAAAGATGCGCTCTACGCGAATTACCTGGATCGGCAGCAGCGGGACATTGATCTGCTCCGCAAGGATGAAAAGCTGGAGATCCCGGCAGAGTTTGATTTTGAAGTGATCCCGGGTCTGTCAAACGAGCTCAAGGCGAAGCTCAAAGCAGCACGTCCCACGTCGATGGCGCAAGCGGCCCGAATTGATGGCATCACACCTGCCGCGTTAACTCTTCTTGTCGCGAATATTCGCAAGACATCGAAGAAATCAGCGTGACGGTGGCTGAGCGTAACTTCCTTGCTCTGCAAGAAGTTGCAGATGTTTCACGTGAAACATATGAGGACCTCGTCACGTTTTCTGAGCTTCTGATAAAATGGAACCGATCAATCAACTTGGTGTCCCCGGCTAGCATTCCCGAGCTCTGGCAACGCCATATCCTTGATTCTGCTCAGCTTTTCCCGATGTTCCGTGGTTCCGCTGAGCGCGTAGCGGATATAGGAACCGGTGGAGGGTTTCCCGGTCTCGTCCTGGCTATTCTCTTCAAGCACCACGCGCCGAAGCGTCATATCACCGTGATTGAATCGGATAAGCGCAAATGCGCATTTCTGTTGACCGTGTCGACTGCGCTTAACCTAAACACGACCATTACAGCAAAACGTATCGAGGATGCTGATCCGGTTAACGCCGACGTTCTGACCTCCCGCGCCCTTGCACCGTTGGAACAACTGCTCAGCTATGCGAACCGTCATTTGAAGCCTTCCGGAACCGCTCTGCTTTTAAAGGGCCGCACTGCGGAGACAGAAATTGAGGAAGCGCTTGCGTCATGGTCGATGGACCTTAAAAGAAGAGACAGCAAGACGACGGATGATGCCGTTGTTCTGGACATCACAAATTTAAGGCGCCGCTGAGACTATGCCAAAAATCCCTCGTATTATCTCGGTCGCAAACCAGAAGGGTGGCGTCGGGAAAACCACGACGACTATTAACCTTGGTGCGGCGCTGGCAGCGTCTGGTTTGAAAGTGTTGATCATCGACCTTGATCCGCAAGGGAACGCATCGACGGGTTTGGGAATCGAGCAAGCGGACCGGAAGAGATCCACGTACGATTTAATCTTGAATGATGCTCCGCTTGACGATGTTGCGATCTCCGCGAATGTTCCGAACCTCTGGATCACCCCGGCAACGACAGACCTAAGCTCTGCTGATCTTGAGCTTGTCTCAACAGCGCGGCGGGTGTTTCTGTTGAAAGACGCGCTCCGTAATACCGAGACGTATGTGATGGAGTTTGACTACATCCTGATCGACTGTCCGCCCTCTTTGAACCTGCTGACACTGAATGCGATGGTCGCCTCTGACACGGTTCTGGTGCCGTTGCAGGCTGAGTTCTTTGCGCTTGAGGGCTTGTCACAACTGATGCTCTCTGTCCGGGAAATCAGGGAAACGGCAAACCCCGAACTCCGGTTAGAGGGGGTTGTGTTAACCATGTATGATCGGCGCAATAACCTGTGTCATCAGGTCGAGATAGACGCGCGTGAAAACCTGCAAGCCCTTGTTTTTAAAACAATGATTCCGCGCAATGTCCGCCTGAGCGAAGCGCCCTCCTACGGTATGCCGGTCATCAATTATGATCCCACGTCGCGAGGGGCTGTGGCCTATAAGGCCCTCGCACGGGAGATTTTGGAACGACAAATCAGCAGCGGAAAGGCCTCTCATGGCGGATAAAAAAGAAAAGCGCGGCCTTGGCCGTGGGTTGTCTGCTTTGATGGCGGATGTTGATCTGACGCAGCGTGATGATCCGGCGGATACGGGGTCCAAAAGCACTGCCGAGCGAAGCTTGCCCATCGAGCGTGTGGTTCCCAACCCCGACCAGCCGCGGCGCGATTTTGATGAGGCTGCGCTGCAAGAACTGTCCGCCTCCATTGCGGAGAAGGGCATCATCCAGCCGTTGATCGTGCGCGCTTCGCCTGATGGTGGGAACACGTTTCAGATTGTCGCGGGGGAGCGGCGCTGGCGTGCCGCCCAGCGCGCAAAGCTACATGAAGTGCCCGTGGTCGTGCGGGAGTTTTCCGACACGGAAGTCCTTGAGATCGCGATCATCGAGAATGTTCAGCGTGCCGATCTTAACCCTGTTGAAGAAGCGCTGGGCTACCGTCAGCTTCAGGAAAAGTTTGGGCACACACAGGAACAGCTCTCCACTGCTCTGGGCAAAAGTCGCAGTCATATCGCCAACCTGATGAGGTTGTTAAACCTGCCAAATGCAGTGCTGACCTGGCTGCGCGAAGATAAGCTTTCGGCCGGTCACGCGCGTGCGCTGATCACGTCAGATGATCCCACCGCGCTTGCTCGGATCGTCATGGACAAAGGGTTGTCTGTTCGTGATACCGAAAAACTGGCGAAAGCTGGGGTAACGAAGGGCGGAGCGGCTTCAAAATCGTCTGTGATCACAAACAAAGACGCCGATACGCGCGCGCTTGAACAGGATTTGGAAGCCGCGCTTGGGATGAAGGTTAATATCGAGCACGGTCCGGGTGGCGAGAAAGGTAAACTTTCTATCGCTTACAAGGACTTCGAACAATTGGACGAGATTTGCCGTAAGCTGTCGAAAACAGAGACAGGCTAACATAGCAGCTCCGAGAGAATTGCGTTCAACACAATGCGTTTTTCCGCTTTGACGGAGAGGTGATCTTCATCCTGAACGAGAAAGCCTAGATCGCACAAGTCTCTGATTTTACTAACCAAACTGTCTCTCGTTGAGGTGTGAAGGCGGGTCAAATCTGACCCTTCCGAGGTCCGCAATGACATCATCAGATACTCCGTGTCTTGCTCTGATCGCGACAGTGCTGTCCGCGCACTCTCCCCGCTCCCACCGGTCTTCACCGCCGTTAACCACAGTGCGGGCGAAAGCGGTGTTTCGGTTGCGTATCTTTGGCCGCCCAGGGTCACTCTGCCATGCGCACCGGGTCCGATCCCCAGATAGTCACCGCCACGCCAATAGATCTGGTTGTGTCGTGCTTCTTGGCCAGTTTGGGCATGATTAGACACTTCATAAGCAGGCATATCCGCCGTCTGCATCATCTGTTGTGTCAGCTCAAACATGTTCGCAGCAGTGTCGTCCGTCGGAAGGCCCCTCAGTAATCCACGGGCATGACGAGCGCCGAAGGCTGTGCCATCCTCAATGGTTAACTGGTAAAGCGACATGTGGGAGAATCCCATTTTGAGCGCCTCGGTCAACTCCGCCTCCCAATCGGCGAGAGTTTGATCTTGCCGCGCATAGATCAGGTCAAAACTCGCGCGGTCGAAGCAGCTTTGTGCGATCTCCAAAGCGGCGCGGGCCTCTTTCGTGCTGTGAAGCCGCCCGAGCGCGCGCAAGTCTGTGTCGTTCAACGCCTGGATGCCCAGCGAAACCCGGTCCACTCCGGCTGCGCGGTAAGATTTGAAGCGGCTGGCCTCGACAGAGCTTGGATTGGCCTCCATCGTGACTTCAAAATCATTCGCCAAAGACCAGTTGCGCCGAACTCGGTCCATGATCTGATCAATCAGCCTTGGGTCCATCAGGCTTGGCGTGCCGCCGCCAAAGAAGACCGTCCCAAGAATGCGGTCGGAGGTTTCTGTCGACACCCGGTCGAGCTCAGACAAGTAAGCGATGGCCCATTCGTCCTGATCTATCGAGGTCGAGACGTGGCTGTTAAAGTCGCAATAGGGACATTTTGCCTGACAGAAGGGCCAATGGATATAGAGACCGAACCCGGCCTCTTGCCAAAGCTCAGCGGCCAAGGGCGTTAACCAGTTTCTTGAAAGCGTCCGCGCGGTGGGAGATGCGGTTCTTCTCCTCCCAGTCCATTTCGCCAAAGGTGATGTCATACCCATCTGGCTGGAACATCGGGTCATATCCATGCCCGTCCGTCCCGCGCCGTGGCCATTGCAACGTGCCTTCGACCTTGCCCTCGAACACCTCATCATGTCCGTCCGGCCACGCCAGAACAAGCGTTGCCCGGAACCGCGCAGTCCAAGGCTTTTCGGCTCTAACCATGCGCAATTCGTCATATGTCCGGGTCATTGCCATGACGAAATCACGGCCATCCGGCGTTTCCGCCCAATCTGCGGTGTACACACCCGGCGCACCGTTCAACGCGTCCACCTCGATGCCGCTGTCATCCGACAATGCAGGCAGGCCGGTAGCCTTTGCAGCGGCATGCGCCTTGATCCGCGCGTTACCCACAAATGTCGTCTCTGTCTCTTCAGGTTCAGGCAGGTTATGCGCAGCCGCACCGGTAACCTTAATGCCAAGCGGCTCGAACAGATGCAGCATCTCCTCCAGCTTGCCCGCGTTATGCGTCGCGATCAGCAGCGTATCCCCGGTGAATTTCCGCATCAGCTTGTGGCGGCTTTCTGCGCCGCGACCAACTCGGCGACGCCTTTTTCGGCCAGGTCCATCAATGTGTTGAACTCGTCACGAGAGAAGGTTGCCCCCTCAGCAGAGCCCTGAATTTCGACCAACCCGCCTGCGCCGGTCATCACGAAATTTGCATCCGTGCCCGCGTCGCTGTCCTCGATATAATCAAGATCGAGCACCGGCTGACCCGCGTAGATGCCACAGCTGACGGCGGCCACGTGATCGGTCAGCGGATCGGTCACAATGTCGCCCGCCTTCATCAACGCATTCACCGCCAGACGCAGCGCGACCCAACCACCGGTGATAGAGGCACACCGTGTGCCCCCGTCGGCCTGAATAACGTCGCAATCAATGCTGATCTGGCGCTCGCCCATGGCAACGCGGTCGACACCGGCGCGCAATGACCGCCCGATGAGCCGCTGAATTTCCTGGGTCCGCCCGGATTGCCCGTTCTTGGCCTCCCGACGCATACGTGTGTGGGTCGCGCGAGGCAGCATCCCGTATTCGGCGGTCACCCAACCGAGGCCGGAATTGCGCATGAAGGGTGGCACGCGATCCTCCACAGTAGCGGTGCACAGCACATGCGTTTCGCCGCATTTGATCATACAGGAGCCCTCCGCATATTTCGTCACCCCCGTCTCGATGGTGATGGTGCGCATGGCGTCGAGGTCACGTCCGGATGGTCGCATGGGGCGGCTCCTTGTTTGCTGGTTGTTAGCTGCATACGCCTGCCTCAGTTTGGGTTGCAAGCAGGTTTGGCCGCTCCTAAATTGGGTCGTCGCAGGCCGAACTTGGATATTATGGACAACACCAACCTTCTGAACGAGATGACAGACCGCTCGCGCGAAGTGTTTCAGCGCATTGTGGAAGGGTATCTGGCGACCGGGGATCCCGTCGGGTCGCGCACGCTGACCCGGTCCCTGTCGGAGAAGGTCAGCGCCGCGACAATTCGCAATGTCATGCAGGATCTTGAACTGATGGGGTTGCTTGGCAGTCCGCATGTCTCTGCAGGTCGGATCCCCACGCAAATGGGGCTGCGGATGTTCGTGGACGGCATGCTTGAGGTTACTGATCTGAACGACGCCGACCGCAGCCGGATCGAGTCTACGATGACCACGAACCAGCCGGATGTGACGTCGATGCTGGACAATATCGGCAGCGCATTATCGGGTCTAACACAGGGCGCAAGCCTTGTTTTGGCGCCAAAGCATGAAGCCCCGATCAAGCATATCGACTTCGTCAGCATGTCCCCAGACCGCGCCATGGTCGTGCTGGTTTTTGCCGACGGCCATGTTGAAAACCGCGTCTTTGTGCCGCCCGCCGGGCAGACGCAATCCTCCATGCGGGAGGCCGCCAATTTCCTGAATGCGATGGCCGAAGGGCGCACCATTTCTGAATTGCAGAACCGGATCGCGTCCGAGATCACGTTGCGCCGTCAGGAACTCGACACGCTTGCCCGCAAAATGGTGGAGGCGGGGCTCGCCGTTTGGGAGAATGAAGGTGACCGCAATGAACGTCTGATTGTGCGGGGTCGGTCCAACCTCTTGGCGCAGGAAGACAGCGCTGATTTGGACCGGATCCGGGTGCTGTTTGATGATCTGGAGCGCAAGCGGGACATCGCCGAATATCTGGAACTGGCCGAAGATGGTGAGGGCGTACGTATTTTTATTGGCTCAGAGAACAAACTCTTTTCACTTTCGGGTTCCTCTCTGGTGGTAAGTCCTTATATGAACGCTGATCGTAAAGTGATTGGCGCTGTCGGGGTCATCGGGCCCACAAGACTGAATTACGGTCGCATCGTGCCAATTGTCGACTACACCGCCAAGCTGATTGGCAAAATGATTTCTGATGATGGTGAGAGCCTGAAATGAGTGACATGAGAGACGAAGAAGAATTTCTGGAAGACCCGCTTGAAGCTTATGCCGAGGAAGAGGTCGATATCGTCGAGGCCTCCGCCGACGCGCTGGAAGATCTTCAAGAAGAAAACAAGCAGCTCAAGGACCGTCTGTTGCGGGCCATGGCGGATGCGGAAAACATTCGCAAACGTGGTGAACGTGACCGTCGCGAGGCGGAGCAATATGGCGGCTCCAAACTCGCGCGTGATCTGATGCCGGTCTATGACAATCTAAAGCGCGCTTTGGACAGCGCCGATGAGGCGCAGCGCGAAGCCGCCAAGGGCGTGTTTGAAGGCGTTGAGCTGACATTGCGCGAGTTGATCTCCGTCTTCGGGAAGCACAGAATCGAGCCTATTGTGCCTGAAGTCGGCGATAAATTCGATCCGCAGCTGCATCAGGCAATGTTCGAAGCGCCTCTGCCCGACACCAAGGCGGGCGACATCATTCAGGTGATGACGGAAGGGTTTTTGATCCATGACCGCCTGTTGCGGGCGGCACAGGTCGGGGTCTCATCCACTCCGGGCTAGGTCTTTCAGCTCATACAGCAATTGCAGCGCCTCGCGCGGTGTCAGCTCATCCGGAAGCACCTCTTCCATCCGGCTGTCCACCGCCGAGGCGCTTTGCTTTTGTGGCGCAGGCGCAGGGGCGGCTGAAAAGAGCGGCAGATCGTCGATCAGTGCTTTGGGGTTCGCAGCCCCTTCCCGCTCGCCTTTTTCCAGTGCATCCAAGACAACGCGCGCACGGTTCACCACAGCCTCAGGCAAGCCGGCCAGCTTGGCGACCTGTACGCCATAGGATCTGTCGGCCGCCCCTTTGCGCACCTCATGCAGGAAGATCACGTCGCCCTCCCATTCCTTAACAGCCACGGTCGCGCAATCGACGCCGTCCAGCTTTGACGCCAAGGCGGTCAGCTCGTGGTAATGCGTCGCAAAGAGCGCGCGGCAGGAATTTACGTCATGCAGATGCTCCATCGTGGCCCAGGCGATAGAGAGCCCGTCATAGGTCGCCGTGCCGCGCCCGATCTCATCCAGAATAACCAAGGCACGGGGATCTGCCTGGTTCAGAATGGCCGCGGTTTCGACCATTTCGACCATGAACGTGGATCGTCCTCGCGCCAGATCGTCAGACGCGCCGACCCGGCTGAAGAGCTGCGACACCAGCCCGATATGGGCAGAAGATGCGGGCACATAAGACCCTATTTGTGCCAAAAGTGCGATAATTGCGTTCTGCCGCAGGAAGGTCGACTTACCCGCCATATTGGGCCCGGTCAGCAACCAGATGTTCGCTTCGCCGTCTTCGGCGCTCAGGTCGCATGAATTCGCAACAAAGGGCGCGCCGCTTTGAGCCTGCAGGGCACGCTCCACCACGGGATGCCGCGCATCGCGGATATCAAAGGCGCGGCTTTCGTCGATCTTGGGTCGCGTCCAGTTCTCAGCGCTGGCCAGATCGGCAAGGGCGGCGGCGAGATCAATCTCCGACAACGCATCCGACGCGAGGGTTAACGCAGAGGCCGCCGCATTCACCGCTTGGCACAGTTCTTCAAAGACGCGTTTCTCGATTTCAATCGCCCGTCCGCCTGCGTTCAGGATCTTGGTTTCCAGCTCCGACAGCTCCACAGTTGTAAATCGCACTTGATTGGCGGTGGTCTGGCGATGGATGAACCGCTCCGACAGGGGTTCGGACAACATCTTTTCGGCATGCGTGCTCGTCGTCTCGATGAAATAGCCCAGCACATTGTTGTGCTTGATCTTCAGCGCGGAAATACCCGTCAGCTCGGAATACTCCGCCTGCATTTGCGCGATGACCTTCCGGCCCTCGTCACGCAGCTGGCGCACCTCCTCCAGTTCTGCGTCATACCCGGTCGCCACAAACCCGCCATCTCGGGCAAGCAAGGGCGGTTCTGCCATAAGGGAATTGGACAGAAGATCAATCAGAGGGTCATGGCCGGTTAATGCGGCCACTGCGTCTTGCAACCTGTCTGGCAGCGTCTGTGGCGCAAGCTTTCTGTACAGAAATAGACACTGTTCCAGCCCATTTCGTATCGAAGCAAGGTCACGAGGCCCCGCACGATCAAGCGAGATCCGTGACAAAGCCCGGTCGATATCCGGGACTTTCCGTAGGGCTTCGCGCGTGTCCTGCCGGATCGCTGCATCCGCATGGAAAAATATGACGGCCTCCTGCCGCGCCTCAAGGGTACGCAGATGTGTCGACGGGCTGGCAATGCGACGGTCAAGCAGCCGGCTCCCGGACGCCGTCATTGTGCGATCAATCACAGACATTAAGGAGCCGTCGCGACCGCCCGAAAGCGCGTGGGTCAGCTCCAGATTGCGCCGCGTCGCCGCGTCGATTTGCATGATCCGGTTGGCCTTCTCCCGCACGGGCGGATTAAGCCGTGGCATGCGGCCTTTCTGGGTGATCTCAAGATAATCAAGAACAGCCCCCATCGCCGACAGCTCCGCGCGGGTAAATTGCCCAAACGCATCAAGGGAGCCGACCTCATAGAACGCCATTAACCGCTTTTCCGCTGAGGTGCTGTCAAAACTGGCGCGGCTCAATGGAATGGTCGCAACGCCAAGCTCGGCAGCAACAGTGTCTAAATCGGCGAAACTCGCCTCTGAGAGCAGCAGTTCCTGCGGGGCCAAACGTGCCAGATCGGGACCAAGCCGAACGGCAGGGCAAGGCGTGACGCGGAACGTGCCTGTCGAGATATCGACCCAGGCCAACGCGGCCTCCCCACGGATATCGGAATAGGCGGCCAAGAAGTTGTTCCGGCGGGCATCCAGCAGGCTGTCTTCGGTCAATGTGCCGGGCGTCACAAGACGCACCACATCTCGTCGAACCACTGATTTAGAGCCTCTTTTCTTCGCCTCAGCCGGGTTTTCCATTTGCTCGCAGACAGCCACACGGAAGCCCTTGCGGATCAGCGAAAGCAGGTAGTTCTCGGAGGAATGGGCTGGCACGCCGCACATGGGAATGTCTTGGCCCAAATGCTTTCCGCGCTTGGTTAACGCGATGTCCAATGCCTCGGCCGCCGCCACCGCATCGTCGAAAAACATCTCGTAAAAATCGCCCATCCGGTAGAACAGCAACGCGTCCGGATACTGGGCTTTGATCTCCAGAAATTGGGCCATCATGGGCGTGACAGATGCGCTGGTTGTGGCCACGAAATCCCCCTGCGTGGTGTGCGCGTTAAGTTTACAAACGCGCCTGCACGGGGGAAAGGGGCAATCGGTTGTGCGTGGGCTTGGCTTGGGTAAGACTGCGCCTTGGCCCAATAGGAATCTGCGATATGAAAAAGAACAGCCGAGTCACCGCCGAAGAAGCGCTGCGCTATCACCTTGAGCCGACGCCGGGCAAGATCGAGATCAGCGCGTCGACACCTATGGCCACGCAGCGCGACCTGTCTTTGGCCTATTCACCCGGCGTCGCTGTCCCGGTGGAGGCTATCGCCGACAACCCTGACACGGCCTATGACTACACCACCAAGGGCAACATGGTCGCTGTGATCACAAATGGGACAGCGATCCTCGGATTGGGCAATTTGGGCGCTTTAGCGTCTAAACCGGTGATGGAAGGCAAGTCAGTTCTCTTCAAACGGTTCGCCGATGTGAACTCCATCGACATTGAGCTCGACACCGAAGACCCAGAAGAATTCGTCCGCGCCGTCAGGTTAATGGGGCCGTCTTTTGGTGGCATTAACCTTGAGGATATCAAAGCGCCGGAGTGCTTCATCATCGAACAGCGCTTACGTGAAGAGATGGACATTCCCGTCTTCCACGACGACCAGCACGGCACGGCTGTGATCTGTGCGGCCGGGTTGCTGAACGCGATGTTCCTGACCGACAAGAAGATCGAGGACGTCAAGATCGTGCTTAACGGAGCAGGCGCTGCTGGCATCGCCTGTATTGAGCTGATCAAGGCGATGGGCGCGCAGCATGACAATTGCATCGTCTGTGACACCAAAGGGGTCATTTACCAAGGCCGGACAGAGGGGATGAACCAGTGGAAATCAGCCCATGCGGCGAAGACCACGGACCGCACATTGGAAGATGCGATGCGCGACGCAGACGTGTTTCTGGGCGTGTCTGCCAAGGGCGCCGTGACGCCGGGCATGGTGGCCTCCATGGCGGATAATCCGGTGATTTTCGCGATGGCGAACCCCGATCCTGAGATCACCCCAGAGGAGGCCCACGAGGTCCGCCCGGATGCTATCGTGGCTACTGGCCGTTCCGATTATCCCAATCAAATCAATAATGTGCTGTGTTTCCCATATCTCTTCCGAGGCGCTTTGGATATCCGTGCGCGGACCATCAATGACGCCATGAAGATTGCCTGCGCCGAAGCCCTCGCCAAGTTGGCCCGCGAGGATGTGCCGGATGAGGTTGCGATGGCATATGGCCGGAAACTGGCCTTTGGTCGCGACTACATTATCCCCGCGCCGTTTGACCCTAGGTTGATCCATACGATTCCGCCTGCGGTCGCGAAGGCGGGGATTGATACCGGCGTGTCGCGCAAACCGATTGTTGATTTTGATCGCTACGAGGCGTCCTTGCGTGCGCGCATGGACCCGACGGCGACGATGTTGGACGGGCTGCATAACCGTGCACGGAAACGTCAGGCGCGGATGATTTTCGCAGAAGGCGATGACCCGCGCGTGCTGCGTGCTGCAGTCTCCTACCAGCGGTCCGGTTTGGGCGAAGCGCTTGTCGTTGGCCGTGAGGATGATGTCCGTGAGAAGCTGGAGGCCGCAGGGCTTGGCGACGCCATTCGTGAGCTGAAAGTGGTTAACGCCCGTAATTCCGAGCATCTCGAGACGTATAAAGCGTTTCTCTATGACCGGCTTCAGCGCAAAGGCTATGACCTTCAGGATGTGCATCGCCTGGCGGCGCGAGACCGGCATGTTTTCTCTGCGCTGATGTTGGCGCATGGGCATGGGGACGGTTTGGTCACCGGCGCGACCCGGAAATCTGCGCATGTATTGGGTCTGTTGAACCACGTGTTCGACATGGCCGAGAAAGACGGCGCGGTGGGTGTGACGGCGCTGCTCCTCAAGGGGCGGATCGTCTTGGTGTCGGACACATTGGTGCATGAATGGCCCGACGAATACGACCTCGCGCGGATCGCGACGCGAGCGGCTGCAACGGCCAGATCCCTTGGGTTAGAGCCTCGTGTGGCCTTTGTCAGCTTCTCGACCTTCGGCTATCCGGTCAGCGAACGGGCGGAGAAAATGTCGATGGCTCCGGAAGTCCTCAGCCACCGTGGCGTGGATTTCGAATATGATGGCGAGATGACCGTCGACGTCGCGTTGAACCCGGATGTCTTGGCGCAATACCCGTTTTGCAAACTGTCCGGGCCAGCGAATGTGTTGGTGGTGCCTGCACGGCACTCTGCCTCCATTTCGGTGAAATTGATGCAGGAGATGGCGGGCGCGACCGTGATCGGCCCCATTTTGAGCGGGGTCGATATGCCGGTTCAGCTGTGCAGCACGACCTCCACCGCCAATGACATTTTGAACATGGCGGTGATGTCGGCCTGTCGGGTTGGTTAACGGACCAAGCAGTGGCGCTATTCTGCGCCGCTGTCCCAGAAGGATTTCATCTTCTTGAAGAAGCCAGAGAGCTCGGGGTTGTTTTCCTTGCTCATCTCTTCGAACTCGCGGAGCAGCTCTTTCTGCTTGCTCGTCAGGTTCACTGGGGTCTCAACAGCAAGCTCGATGAACATGTCGCCCTGACCGCCACCGCGCAGTGCCGGGATGCCTTTCGCGCGCAGGCGCATTTGGCGACCCGACTGGCTGCCCGCAGGCACTTTGACCCGCGACTTGCCGCCGTCAATGGTGGGCACCTCGATGTCACCGCCAATCGCCGCTGTCGTCATGGAGACCGGCACGCGGCAATAGAGATCGGAGCCGTCACGCTCGAACAATTGGTGCTTCTTTACCTCGATGAAAATGTAGAGATCGCCCGAAGGTCCGCCGCGAAGGCCTGCTTCGCCCTCGCCTGCCAACCTGATGCGGGTGCCGGTCTCGACGCCTGCAGGGATGTTGACGCTGAGCGAGCGTTCTTTTTGCTGACGACCCGCCCCGCCGCAGGTTTTGCACGGGTTCTTGATGATCTGACCGACGCCGGAACAGGTCGGGCAGGTGCGTTCCACGGTGAAGAAGCCTTGCTGCGCGCGGACCTTGCCCATCCCGGAACAGGTCGGGCAGGTTTGTGGCTCGGCCCCGCCTTCCGCGCCGCTGCCCTCGCAGGACCCGCAGGATACCGAGGTCGGCACGGTAATGGATTTTTGCAGTCCGCTGAAGGCGTCTTCGAGCGTGATTTGCAGGTTGTAGCGCAGGTCAGAGCCGCGCGAGGCGCGTCCGCGCCCGCCACGTTGCTGGCCGCCCATGAAGTCACCGAACAGGTCTTCGAACACGTCCGAGAACGCGCTTGAGAAATCCGCGCCGCCAGGACCACGGCCGCCGCCACCGCCGCCCATGCCACCTTCAAACGCAGCATGGCCATAGCGGTCATAGGCCGCTTTTTTGTCGGCGTCTTTCAACACCTCATAGGCCTCGTTGGCCTCTTTGAACTGCTCTTCGGCATTGGGGTTGTCGCTGTTGCGATCGGGGTGCAGCTCTTTCGCCTTCTGGCGGTAGGCTTTCTTCAACTCGTCGGCCGAAGCCCCTTTTGAGGCACCCAGTACCTCGTAATAATCACGTTTTGCCATAGTTTTCGGTCTCCCCTGAAAACTGTGAGACCGGCCGCATGAAGTGGGCCGGCCTCAGTTGGTTCAGGTTGTGCTTGCGATCACGCGCGTTTGTCTTCGTCGTCCAGGTCTTCAAAGTCGGCGTCGACAATGTCGTCATCCACGCCGCGTGGCGTGTCGTCAGGTTCGGCGTCGCCGTCGGAGGCCGCGGCCTCGTCCTGGCTGGCTTTGTAGATTGCTTCGCCCAGTTTCATCGACGCTTCAGACAGGTTCTGAATGCCGCCTTTGATCTTGCCGGCATCTTGCGTCTCAAGCGTTTCTTCCAGCGCTTTGATGGCCAGCTCGATCACTTCAACGGTGGAGCCGTCAACTTTGTCGCCATGCTCTTCAAGCGATTTCTTGGTGCCGTGGATCAGGCTTTCGGCTTGGTTGTTCGCCTCGACCAGTTCCTTCTTCTCGGCGTCCGCTTCGGCATTTGCCTCGGCGTCCTTCACCATTTGCTCGATATCCTCGTCGGACAGGCCGCCCGAAGCTTGGATCGTGATCGCCTGCTCCTTGCCGGTGCCTTTATCCTTGGCGCCGACCGACACGATGCCGTTGGCGTCGATGTCAAAGGTCACTTCGATCTGTGGCAGGCCGCGTGGTGCTGGCGGGATTTCTTCAAGGTTGAACTGGCCAAGGATCTTGTTGTCGGCGGCCATTTCGCGTTCACCCTGAAAAACCCGGATCGTCACGGCGTTCTGATTGTCCTCAGCGGTGGAGAAGATTTGCGACTTCTTCGTCGGGATCGTCGTGTTGCGGTCAATCAGACGCGTGAACACGCCGCCCAGCGTTTCGATCCCAAGCGAAAGCGGGGTCACGTCCAGCAGAACCACGTCCTTGACGTCGCCTTGCAGAACACCGGCCTGAACGGCGGCACCCATGGCGACAACCTCGTCCGGGTTCACGCCCTTGTTTGGCTCTTTGCCGAAGAACTTGGACACCTCTTCCACCACTTTCGGCATGCGGGTCATACCACCCACAAGCACGATCTCGTCGATGTCGCCAATGGAGAGACCGGCGTCTTTGACGGCCTCTTTGCATGGCTTGATGGAGTTCTTGATCAGGTCGCTCACAAGGCTTTCCAGCTTGGAGCGTGTCAGCTTCATCACCATGTGCAGCGGCTGGCCGCCTTTCGGGTCCATGGAGATAAACGGCTGGTTGATCTCAGTCTGCTGGCTGGAAGACAGCTCGATCTTCGCCTTTTCAGCCGCTTCCTTCAGACGCTGCAGCGCCATCTTGTCTTTGGTCAGATCAACGCCGCCATTTTCCTTTTTGAACTCGTCAGCAAGGTAGGACACGATGCGCATGTCGAAGTCTTCACCGCCAAGGAACGTGTCCCCATTGGTGGATTTCACTTCGAACAACCCGTCGTCGATTTCCAGAATGGTGATGTCGAACGTACCGCCGCCAAGGTCATAAACTGCGATGGTTTTGGTTTCTTTCTTGTCGAGCCCATAAGCCAGCGCAGCCGCGGTCGGCTCGTTGATGATGCGCAGCACTTCGAGGCCTGCGATCTTGCCGGCGTCTTTGGTGGCCTGACGCTGGGCGTCGTTAAAGTAGGCAGGGACGGTAATGACCGCTTGTGTCACGTCTTCGCCGAGATAGCTTTCAGCGGTCTCTTTCATCTTTTGCAGGATGAACGCGGAGACTTGGGCGGGCGAGTATTTCTCGCCACCAGCTTCCACCCACGCGTCGCCATTGCCACCATCGACGATGTCGAAAGGCATGTTCTTCTTGTCCTTGGCCAGATCCTTGTCGTCAAAGCGACGGCCGATCAGGCGTTTGACGGCGAAAACAGTGTTGGACGGGTTGGTGACGGCCTGGCGCTTGGCGGCTTGGCCGACCAGACGCTCGTCGTCGGTGAATGCGACAATCGACGGGGTGGTGCGTGCGCCTTCAGCGTTTTCGATAACGCGAGGCTGCGAGCCGTCCATGATTGCAACGCAGGAGTTTGTCGTTCCGAGGTCAATACCAATGACTTTGGCCATGATGCAGGTCCTTCTTACTTGCGGCGATGTTGCGGAGGACAAGCCCATTATGGCCCCTGCCCTCCAATCCCAATGAACCGGGGATTGCTCCCCTATCGGAGTTCTGGCGGTATATAGGTGTGGGATTCAGGTGCTGCAAGGCGCTCCCCGTGTGGAAATCGCGCAAACGGGGCAGATTTTATGCATTTCCCTTGAGAGCCGTGCGCTGTGTGGCTTGAATGCCCGTATGACACCTGATCTCAACATTCGCGGATTTCGGATTTACGAGCGGTTTCTGAGCGTTGATGCGCAGCAGCAGCTTGTCTCCATCTTGCGTGCTGCGGCTGCCAAAACGCCGCCCTTTCAGCCGGTTTTGCCCAGCGGAAAGCGCATGTCGGTGCGGATGACCTCCTTTGGCCGTCTTGGCTGGCTCGCGGACATGAATGGCTACCGGTACGCGACGCATCACCCCAATGGCACGTCTTGGCCCGCGATCCCTGACGAGGTCTTGGCGATTTGGGCCGCTGTCTCCGGTGTGGACCGCGTACCGGATTGCTGTTTGATGAACTACTACGCCGAGGCCACAAAAATGGGCATGCATCAGGACCGCGACGAGGGAGAGTTTCAATGGCCCGTTGTCTCTGTCTCTCTGGGGGATGACGCGCTGTTTCGGATGGGCAACGTCACGCGCGGCGGCTCCACCGACAGCCTCTGGCTGCGCTCCGGCGATGTGGTGGTGATGGGCGGCGACGCGCGCTTGGCCTATCACGGGGTGGACCGGATCGCGTTTGGCACCTCGCCGCTCTTGGCAAAGGGGGGACGGCTCAATCTGACGATGCGGGTGGTGGCCCCTACTTGCCCGCCGACCAGCTGATGGAGGCATGTCTGCGGGTGTAGAACTCCCCCATGAGCCCGATCATGAGCAGTACAAGTGACAGCGTCACCGGGTAGCTGATCGAGCTGAAATGCGGGTTGTAGTTAATGAAGGCAAAGCCGCGCGCCTGGTCGATGGCGTGAAACAGCGGGTTCCAGTCGAAGAAGGCCAGAATGTAGCTGGGCATGGTGTTGGCCACGAACATCTTGCCCGATGCAATCATGTTGGCGCGGCTGTAGACCATGGTCAGCGTGCCGGCGAGGCCGGGGAACCACGGTTTGAGCGCCAGAAAGCACATGCCCACGGCGACGCCGGAGGCCCATGCCAGCAGGAACATCGCGACCGTCGGGACTGGCTTGTAGAAATAGACCGGGTACCAGGCCACGTGGACGACGAACAGGATCACAGCGGCTGACAGGACCTGAATGTAGAGCGAGGACAGCGCCGAGGACATGATCGCGATCGCCGTGTTCATTGGCGCGTGTTTCATCATCGCGGAGGTCGGGCCTTCCGAGCCCATCACCGCGCCGACGGCTTTGGTGTGGGTCAGAAACAGGAAGATGCCCGACAGCAGGTACAGGATAAAGTCGCCCCGGATCGCGTTGCCGCGCAGCCCAAGCACGGTGAACATCAAGTAGAAGGCGCCGACGAAGACCAACGTTTGCAGCAGGTTTGACAGCAGCCCGACCAACGCGTTGCTATGGCTCTTGCGCACTTGCCGGACGGTCGAGACATAGACCAGCTCCATCAGCCCGAGGGCCGAGCGGAAGTGGTTGTTGCGTTCTTGCGTCGTGAACATTGCGCTGCCTGCTACGTTGCCTGCTACATGGGGCCGGGGTTTGATCTTACCGTCAGAAAACTTGCCGTTCCGTTAGCGACAGACCATAAGATGGCCCTGAACAAGTCGCAATAGAAGGGCGTAAAAGCCAGATGGATTATCAAGAGTTCGCCGATGTCAGCCGCAAACTGGCCCTCGAGGCCGGTGATATCATCATGAATATTTACAATGCAGATGATTTCGAGGTGAAGTCCAAATCTGACGACAGCCCTGTGACTGAGGCCGATGAGGCCGCCGATGCGCATATCTCCGCCGGGTTGGCCGCCGCGTTTCCGGGCGTGTTGGTGGTAACCGAAGAGCAAGCCGCGTCCCATGCGCAATCGGCGCAGGATTTCATTATCGTGGACCCGCTGGACGGCACCAAGGAATTCATCAAACGCCGTGGCGATTTCACCGTAAACATCGCGCTGGTCGAGGCCGGCGTGCCCGTGCGCGGCGTGGTTTATGCGCCCGCTCGTGGCCGGCTGTTCTATACCGACGCGTCCGGCGCCTCCGTCGAGGAGGTCGCGCCGTTTGATAAAGCTAAGACGGGCAAAACCAACGCCATCACGGTCAAAGCGCCTGACAATGACGCGCTGATCGTGGTCGCCTCCAAGTCGCACCGCGACCAAGCCACGGATGACTACATCAACAAATACAAGGTGGCCGACATGACGGGAGCGGGCTCCTCGTTGAAATTCTGTTTGGTGGCCACCGGCGAGGCCGACATTTACCCCCGCCTCGGCCGCACCATGGAGTGGGACACGGCGGCGGGCGACGCGGTGTTGCGCGGCGCGGGTGGTATGGTGATCCGGTTCGACGACCACACGCCGTTCACCTATGGCAAGCCGATCTATGAGAACCCGTTCTTCATCGCTTATGCTCCGGGCGTGGACTTGAAACCGGCCTGATGAAAACCGCGATCATCATCCCCGCGCGCTACGCGTCTTCGCGTTATCCGGGCAAGCCATTGGTGCCGCTGAAAGGCGCAACTGGGCTGGAACAGACCCTGATCGAGCGGTCTTGGCGCGCGGCGATGTCGGTCTCCGGCGTGGACCGGGTGGTGGTGGCCACGGATGATGACCGGATCAAATCGGCCGCTGAGGCGTTCGGTGCGGAGGTCGTCATGACCGCCCCTGAATGCGCCAACGGTACGGAGCGCTGCGCGCAGGCGCATGAGGTGATGGGCGGCGGTTACGATATTGTGGTGAACCTGCAAGGCGACGCGCCGCTGACCCCCTCTTGGTTTGTCGAAGACCTGATCAAAGGCCTCGCCGCCGATGAGACAGCCATGGTGGCCACCCCGGTGTTGAAAACCGACGCCGAGGCGCTGAACGGGTTTCTGCAGGACCGCCGCGAGGGCCGGGTCGGTGGCACCACCGCCGTGTTCGACAAGAACCGCCACGCGCTCTACTTCTCGAAAGAAGTTATCCCCTTCACCTCCCGCACCTATCAGCCCGGCGAAGACACGCCCGTCTTTCATCATGTCGGCGTCTACGCTTATCGCCCCGGCCCGCTCGCCGAGTATCCGACATGGGACACCGGGCCTTTGGAGACGCTGGAAGGTCTCGAGCAGCTGCGCTTCCTCGAAAACGGCCATTCCGTGCTGTGCATCGAGGTGGAGGCCCGCGATCGTCAGTTCTGGGAGCTCAACAACCCCGAAGACGTCCCCCGCCTTGAGCGCATGATGCAGGAGATGGGGGTGGCATGACCGCCCAAGCGGGGCAGCCATCGGTCAGCGTCGTCATCGTCAGTCGGCACCGCCCTGAAGAGCTGCGCCGCTGCCTCCTCGCGCTTCGGTTTCAGACCCTGCCCGGTTTCGAGGTGGTCGTCGTGGCCGATCCGGCCTCCATGCAGGTGATTTCTGACCTTGGCCTTACCGGGCGGGTCAAACAGGCGACGTTTGATGTGCCCAACATCTCCCAAGCGCGCAATATCGGCACCGGGCTGGCCGCAGGCGATGTGGTGGCCTTTATCGACGATGACGCGGTCGCGGAGCCCGTCTGGCTGGAGCAGCTGACTGTCCCTTTTCTGGAACCGATTCTCTGCGCTGCGGGGGGATTCGTTTTGGGTCGCAACGGGATAGACCTGCAATGGGGGGCCGAGATGATCGACCCCGACGGCGAATCTCGGCTGATCAAAATATCCGGTCCGACCCATTTTCAGGGCAGCCTCGAAAGCGCCGTGAAGACCCATGGGACCAACTGCGCCTTTCGTCGGGACAGGTTGTGTCAGATGGGCGGGTTTGACGAGGGGTACCACTTCTATCTCGATGAGACCGACCTCAACATTCGGCTTGCTCAACGCGGACACACAACTGCCCTTGTGCCGGAGGCTCTGGTGCAGCACGGCTTCGCCCCCAGCGCTCGTCGCCGCGCGGACAGGGTGCCGCGCAGTCTCTTCGAGATGGGGGCCAGTCAGGCCTATTTTCTAAAGCGCCATGACCGAGACCTGGGACGGCTTGATCAGATCAGGCAGGAGCATCGGAGGTCCTTGCTCAAACACATGGTTTCCGGTGGAATAGAGCCTTTCAAAATCTCTGGTTTACTTCAAAGTTTCGATGATGGTGTCGTCGAAGGATTGTCGCGGGCCGGTGGCACGACGACCCTGCCCGCCCCTCTTGCGCCGTTCCTTTCGTTCAAGGAAACAGCGCCAGAGCAGTCGCTTGTTCTTTATGCGCCGCGCCGCGATCGGGTCCGGCTTTTTGCAGAAGCGCAGCGGTTGGCTGCGCAAGGATGCATCGTGACGGCGATGGTCTTCTCGCGGACGTCGCTCTTTCATCACAGGTGGTTTCACCGGGATGGGTTCTGGGTTCAAAGCGGCGGGCTCTACGGAAAATCGCTGCGATCTGATCGGCATTTTAAGCATTTTAGCTTGGATGCGCGGGCGGAGCGGGAGCGGTCTTTACTCCAGAAATCGCGGCACTGTCAGACGGTTAGGGGTTCACGTACCTTTTAAATTCCCCCTTCTGGCCTGTATATTGTCACGGTACTTCGCTGGAGCGTCACAAATTTGCCGTCATCGTCACCGATCAGAGGCAGATCAACCGTTTCCATATCGCGGCGTATCGATACCAAATTGAGGCTACTATGACCCGTAAAGTAACAAAGGCTGTCTTCCCCGTGGCTGGGATGGGGACGCGTTTTCTTCCCGCCACCAAGTCGATCCCGAAAGAGATCATGACACTTGTTGATCGCCCGTTGATCCAATACGCGATTGATGAGGCCCGCGCGGCGGGCATCACCGAATTTATCTTCGTGACCTCGCGCGGCAAAGCGGCGCTGGAGGACTATTTTGACCACGCGCCCGAGCTGGAAAGCACGCTGAAGCGCAAGGGCAAAGACGACATTCTCAACATGTTGCAGAACACCAATATGGAAAGCGGGGCGATTGCCTATGTGCGCCAGTATATGGCGCTTGGCCTTGGCCACGCCGTCTGGTGTGCGCGCCGTCTGATTGGCGACGAGCCTTTCGCGGTGATCCTGCCTGACGATGTGATCGCCGGGGAAACACCCTGCCTGAAACAAATGGTGGAGGCGCATGCCGAAACCGGCGGCTGTATGGTCGCCGCTATGGAAGTTCCGGCTGACAAGGCCTCCGCTTACGGTGTGCTCGATATCAAAGAGGATATGGGCTCCATTGTTGGGGTCAAAGGCATGGTTGAAAAACCCAAGAAGGAAGAAGCGCCGTCAAACCTCGCGGTCATCGGGCGTTACATCCTGACGCCAAGCGTTCTGACGACTCTCAACACGCTCAAGGAAGGGGCCGGCGGTGAAATTCAGCTGACCGACGCCATTGCGAAAGAGATCGCCGAAGATCGCGACGTTTATGGCTATCGTTTCCGCGGTCAACGGTATGATTGCGGATCAAAAGCTGGTTATCTGCAGGCAACCGTCGCCTTTGGTCTGTCCAGACCTGAGCTGCGGGACGAGTTCGGAAGCTACCTCGACGAGATGGCTTCCTTGCGCAACGCGGCGGAATAATCTGCAAGGAAGACCCCAAGTATGAGCGTGGTTTTGGTCACTGGGGGCGCCGGTTACATCGGCTCCCATGCGTGTAAAGTATTGGCTCAGAACGGTTTTACGCCTGTCACCGTCGACAATCTGTCCACCGGTTGGGCGCAGGCCGTCAAGTTCGGCCCGTTCGAGCAAGGCGACCTGCAAGACCGCACGCGGCTCGATGAAATATTCGCCAAGCACAAGCCTGTCGCCGTGATGCATTTCGCGGCGTTCAGCCAGGTGGGCGAGTCCATGTCTGATCCGGGCCTTTACTGGCGCAACAATGTCGGTGGCTCCCTCACCCTGATCGAGGCCGCCGTTGCCGCCGGGTGCCAGAACTTTGTCTTCTCCTCGACCTGTGCCACATATGGCGAACAGGACGGCGTGGCCCTCACCGAGGACAGCGTGCAAATGCCGATCAACGCCTACGGCGCGTCCAAGCGGGCGATCGAGGATATCCTCACCAATTTCGAAGCCAGCCACGGGCTGAACCACGTCATCTTCCGCTACTTCAACGTCGCGGGCGCCGACCCTGATGGCGAGGTCGGGGAGTTCCATCAACCAGAGACCCATCTCATCCCGCTGGTCCTCGACGCGGTGGAGGGCAAGCGCGACGCGCTCACCATCTATGGCACCGATTACGACACGCCTGACGGGACCTGCATCCGCGACTATGTCCATGTCATGGATCTCGTTGATGCGCATGTTTTGGGTCTAAACTGGCTGCTCGACGGCAAAGGCAGCGCCGCGTTCAACCTTGGCACCGGCACAGGGTTTTCCGTGCGTGAGGTTGTCGACGCCAGCGGCGCGATCACGAACAAACCGGTCCCCATGATCGAAGGGGAGCGTCGCGCTGGTGACTGCACCAAGCTGGTCTCCGGCAGCGAGAAGGCGCGCAAGCAGCTGGGTTGGGATCCAAAACGCTCCAAAATGGATGCGATGGTCCGCGACGCATGGCGCTGGCATCAAAATGGCCATTACGACCGCTAGGTCATTCCCCGTCCTTCTGGACATCACCCGGCTGACCAGCCGTGTCGGGCGCGGCCCGCATACCGGCATTGACCGCGTCGAACTGGCCTATCTCAACTGGTGTCTCGCCACCACGCCGGAGCTTTGGGCGCTGGCCAAAATCGCAAGCGGCTACGTCTTGCTCGATCGCGCAGGCGTGCAGGCGTTTCACGACCGGCTCAGCGGTGTCACCCCTTGGGGCAGCCGCGATCTGCGCGCGCTTGTCGGCCTCAAAACCCCCGCCCCGCGCGGTGCGGCAGAGGCTGATTTGCGGAAACTGGCCTTTTGCCATGGCGCGCTGCCGGAGCTAAATGCTCAGCTCCGTATTCTTGGCGATGCCGGGCTCACCTATCTCAACACCGGGCATTCCAACATCTCTGATCCGCTCTTTCGTTCTTCGAAAGCGGCTGGCCTGCGGATCGTGAGCTTCCTGCACGACCTGATTCCGCTGGAATATCCGGAGTTTCAACGCGACGGCTCCGTGCCGCTTTTCGACCAAAAGGTGGAGGTCATCAGCCAGTGCAGCGATCTTGTGATCACGAATTCAAGGAGTTCAGAGACAAGGGTAAAGGCTGAAATGGAACGGCGGAACAGCAAGAGTGAAGTTACCTTCGCCCTTCTTGGCGTCGAACTGCCCGAGAGCGTTCAGTCAAAGAATCCCTTAGATAGACCCTATTTCATAACTGTCGGGACAATTGAGCCACGCAAGAACCACGGTTTTCTTCTCGATCTCTGGACCGAACTTGAAACCGAGCTACCGGAAGAAAACATGCCCGATCTTTACATCATCGGCCAGCGTGGATGGGTCAGCAAGGATGTGATCACACGTCTGGACCAGCTGAAAACCAATGCGCGCATCCATGAGCATCCCGATATGCCCGACAGCAAGTTGTGGCCCCTGCTTGCCCATGCGCATGGCTTGCTTTTCCCCAGCTTTGCCGAAGGATTTGGATTGCCTTCACTGGAAGCCGCCGCGCTTGGTGTCCCTGTGATCTGTGGCGATCTTGCCATTCACCGAGAGCTGTTGGGCGATTACCCCGTTTACGCTGACCTACAAGACCGATACCTTTGGAAAAAAACAATAATCGAGCACGCAGGAACAAAGCTGGACAGCCTCAGGCGGCGATACGCACGCCACAAGCCGCAGATACCAAGCTGGGACGCGCATTTTGCCAGCGTTAACCATGCGGTCACGAGGCTCACCTAGCATGATCCCGACAGGAGCACGGCCAGGACGCATATGGGTCTTCTGAAATCATATCGCCTGCGACTGGAACGTCGCCGCTGGCGCGCGCGGGCGTTTCGCAAGCGGCGTGAGCTGACAGAGCTGCGCAACCGGACGCAACAAATCGGCAAACGCGACGTATTGTTGTTCTGCACATTACGCAATGAACGCGTCCGTCTGCCCTATTTTCTGTCGTATTATCGCGGGCTTGGCGTTGATCACTTCTTTTTCGTGGATAACGGCTCCGACGATGGGACGGGTGAATATCTCGCTGATCAGATGGATGTGTCGGTGTTCCAGACGGAGGAAGGCTACAAGCGCGCGCGATTCGGTGTGGACTGGATGAACTGGCTGCAAATGCGATATGCGCACGGCCATTGGTCCCTCACCGTCGATGTCGACGAGTTCTTCGTTTACCCGTTCTGCGACACGCGCCCCATTCAGGCGTTAACCGATTGGCTCGATGCGTCCTCGGTTAAATCCTTTGGCACGATGTTGCTCGACATGTATCCCAAGGGGCCGATTGAGACTGCAACCTACCGGGAAGGCGACGATCCCTTCGTGGTCGCGCCATGGTTCGACAGCGGCAATTACACGATCCAGAAAAACCCCAAATATGGGAACCTGTGGATCCAGGGCGGCCCGCGCGCGCGCGCGTTCTTCTACAACAATGCCGAACGCGCCCCCGCGATGAACAAGATCCCGTTGGTCAAATGGAACCGCGCCTACGCCTATGTCAGCTCGACCCATATGCTGCTGCCGCGCGGGCTCAATCTGGTCTATGACGAATGGGGCGGGGAGAAGACTTCGGGCTGCCTCCTGCACGCGAAATTCCTCGATGTGTTCAAGGAAAAATCCGCCGAAGAGCTGAAGCGCAATCAGCATTTCGCAAACAGTCATGAGTATAAAGCCTATAATCAGGGTCTATCCGAGAGCCCTGATCTGTGGTGCCAGTGGTCCGAGAAATACATCAATTGGCGTCAGCTGGAAATTCTCGGCCTGATGTCGAAAGGCAATTGGGCATGAGCGTCGGCTTCATCATGCTCGTCCATGAGGCCCTGGACCGCGCCGCACAGGTCGCGCGCCATTTTTGTGATCACGCAAAACCAGTGGTGATCCATGTCGACAAACGTGTCGATGACGCCAGCTTCAAATGGCTCAGCCAGAAGCTGGCCGATTGCCCCCATGTCGTGTTCTGTGACAGGCATGCCTGCGAATGGGGCAATTGGTCGATCGTGAATGCGACCCAAACCGCCAGCGCCATGATGCTGGACCGTTTTCCTCAGGTCCGCCACGTCATGTTGGCGAGCGGTTCCTGTTTGCCCCTGCGTCCGGTGAAAGAACTTGAGCGCTACCTGACCGCCCGCCCACGCACCGATTTCATCGAATCCGTGACAACAGACGAGGTTGATTGGACCGTCGGTGGCCTCAGCCAAGAACGGTTCACCTTGCGCTTCCCCTTCTCCTGGAAAAAGCAACGTCGCCTGTTCGACGCAAATGTGCGCCTTCAACGCGCGTTGACATATGAACGCACGATACCGGACGGGCTGGTGCCACATCTCGGATCGCAATGGTGGTGCCTCACACGCCACACTCTTTCGGCCATCTTGCAAGACCCAAGACGCGCCGAGTTTGACGCCTACTTCTCACGGGTCTGGATCCCGGATGAAAGCTACTTTCAAACGCTCGCAAGGCTCTATTCCAGCCAAATCGAGAGTAGATCGCTGACTTTGTCGAAGTTCGACTTTCAGGGCAAACCGCATGTTTTCTACGACGACCACCTGCAACTTCTACGCCGCTCCGACTGTTTCATGGCACGCAAGATATGGCCGCAGGCGGAAGGGCTGTTCCGGGCCTTTCTGACCCAATCGGATCGCATGCCCAATGTGGTCGAGCCCAATCCGCTGAAGATTGACCGCCTGTTCAGCCGCGCCACAGAGCGCCGCACGCGGGGGCGTTCGGGTCTTTATATGCAGGGGCGGTATCCAAATGATGGCTGGGAGAACGGCAAAACGGCCGGGCGTTATTCCGTGTTTGAAGGGTTCGATGACCTGTTCGAAAACTTCGACAGCTGGCTTGAAAGGCGCACCGGGAACCGGGTGCATCGCCACCTGTTTGCCAAGGATCGCGTTCAATTTGCCGGCGACGTTCCTGTCTATAATGGCGGCCTTTCCGACAGTGCTGCCCTGCGCGATTACAGCCCGCATTCCTTCATGACAAACCTGACATGGAACACACGGGGGGAGCATCAATGCTTCATGTTCGGCCCTCATGATGCGCAAGACGTCGGTGCGTTTCTGGCCTCGGACCGCAACGCGCATATCTCTGTGATCACAGGCGCATGGGCGATCCCGTTGTTCCACTCCAATCAGAACTTCGCCGATCTGCGCAAAGAGGCCGCGCGCTTGCAGCGGATCGAGGGTGCGCATCTGGACTTGCTGCGCACAGGTCTTACCAAGGCGCGGGTCAGCATTTGGAGCCTTGCGGAATTTATCGAAGACCCGATGGAAAAGTTGCAGATGATCCTCGATGAGCTGGGCGGTTCCGGCCAAAGACGGTTAACGGAAGTGCCCCGCATGGCGGATCTTTCCGGGTTTGGGCAGTTCCTGCAAAACCTTAAGAACCAAGGCATGAGCCCGCATCTGATGGGTGATTTCCCAGTGATTGAGGGGGAGGCGCGCAACGATGACCAGCATCGCCCCTATCTGGTGAAATAGATGGGTTTCACCTATTTCGTCATCTTCGCCGAGATGCGCACCGGGTCTAATTTCCTTGAGGCCAGCCTGAACAGTTTCGATGGTCTTCACTGTTATGGGGAGGCTTATAACCCGAATTTCATGGGCCATCATAATCGCTCTGAGCTGTTTGGAATGGACCTTGCGCAGCGGGAAACGGCGCCCTTGGCTCTGATCGAAAAGATGAAGGCGCAGACAGACGGCTTGCCGGGGTTCCGCTTCTTCAACGACCACGATCCGCGGGTGATGGCGCAGGCTCTGGCAGACCCGGACTGCGCCAAAATCATCCTCACGCGTAACCCGTTGGACAGCTACGTCTCCCTCAAGATTGCCGCGAAGACCGGTCAGTGGAAACTGGCCGATGCCAAGCAACGCCGCGAGGCGAAAATCACGTTTGAGTTGTCCGAATTTCTGTCACAGCTCGAAGAGAAGCGCCGCTTTCAGCGCACATTGCTGAAGGGCATGCAAACCAGCGGTCAGACCGGGTTCTACATTGCCTATGAGGATATCGGGGATGTGGACGTACTGAACGGTCTCGCGGCGTTTCTAGGCTCCACCCATCAGATCGCCACAGCGGCAAAATCCACGAAGAAGCAGAACCCAAGCGATCTGTCCGAAAAAGTGTCTAACTATGCTGAAATGGTCAGTTCCTTAGGGTCCATCGACCATTTCAATCTGAACGACACGCCTAACTTTGAACCCCGCAGAGGGCCCGGCGTCCCCGGTTTTTACACCGGCGTGGAGGCTCCTTTGTTGTTCGTACCAATCGGGTCTGGTCCCAAGGAGGAGGTGCTGGATTGGATGGCGGCACTGGACGATGCGCAGGCCGACGAGCTTCCAACTGGCCTCACACAAAAGGATCTGCGGCAGTGGAAGAAGGCGCATCCGGGCCATCGCAGCTTTACAATTCTCAGGCACCCGCTGGCCCGCGCGCATCATGCGTTTTGCACGCATATTCTGCCCAAGGCAGATGACAATTTTCAGGACCTGAGGCGGGTGCTTTGCAAGAAATACGGGGTCAACTTTCCATTGGACGGCGACCTGTCGGATTACTCCGTCGCGGACCACGCGGCTGCCTTCACGCAGTTCCTGAAATTCCTGAAATCCAACCTCGCGCGGCAGACCAGCCTGCGCGTGGATGCCGCTTGGGCCACGCAATCCGCGCAGCTTGAGGCGGCGGCGCAGGTGGTGTTGCCAGACATCGTCATTCGTGAGGAAGAGGCGCAGGCGCAGCTCTCCGCATTCACCAAGCAACTGGGTCTCAAAGCGCCAGCTTTGAAACCCGCCCCTGCGGATACGCCTTACCAACTCGCGCAGATCTACAGCGGTCAGTTGGAAAAGCTCTGCTTCCAAACCTACCGCAAGGATTACATTAATTTTGGGTTTACTGACTGGTCGAAAGCTTAAGCGGCTTGGCTGTTTTCCGAGTCCGTGAGGATGGTAAACAGTGTCATTGGATCGTCATTGGCCCGCAGCTTGGCACAGGTCTGGCTCATTCGCATTGTGCGCGAGACCAAAGCCAGGGCTTTGAGATGCTCGACACCCGCATTTGTCGGCGCGAGCAGGCAGAAAAACAGGTCCACCGGCTGACGGTCAGACGATTCGAAATCCACAGGCTTGTCGAGACGCAGAAAAACGGCGACGACTTTGTCGAGCTCGTCGAGACGCGCATGCGGCAAGGCAACGCCCTGGCCTACGCCGGTCGGGCCAAGGTTTTCGCGTTCCTGCAAGGCTTCCAGCACAACAGATTGCGGCAGGTCGTAACTTGCCGCTGCCTGCTCCGCCAGCTCTTGAAACAGACGTTTCTTGCTGGAAACAGTGGAGATGCTCCTGACAGAATCAGGTACCAATATCTCGTTGATCGTCATGGCCGCTCTCTGAAAAGCGGCACGGAACCGCTATTTGCTATTTGAGGGATCAATCCAGCCTATATTGCCGTCTTCACGCCGGTACACGACGTTAATCCCTTGGTTTCCCTCGTTGCGAAACACCAGCACAGGTGATGTCGCCAGTTCCATCTGCATAACAGCTTCACCGACTGAAAGGGAGGGAATGTTCGTTTCCATCTCAGCAACAATCATAGGCTGAAGGGAATCGGGTTCGCTCTCTTCCGGCTCTGCCGTTCCCGCGAGGATATACGAGGAAGCCGCAGAAAGTTCAACTGGTTGTACGCGTTCCTTGTGATGGTCTTTCAACCTGCGTTTGTAGCGCCGCAACTGCTTGTCCATCTTCTCGGAGCAACTATCAAACGCGGCATAGATTTCGGTTTCATGAGCCTTGGCTTGCGCGGTCAGCCCGGTGCTCAGATGCACGGTCGCCTCGCAGACAAATTCATGAGCGCTCTTTGAAAAGACCACCGTGGCATCTGTCGGGCGGCCGGCATATTTGCCAAGCATCTCTGACAGCTCTTGTTGCACGTGGGTCTGAAGAGCTTCCCCGATATCGATTTGTTTGCCGCTTATCTGATAGCGCATGGCGTCTCCTTGCTGAGAATGGCGGATCTCACCCGGCTTGCCGGGGTCATCCATCCGAGGGGGTTGAACGATAACATGCGCCCGATCGTATGGGGCGGTCGCAGTGGGCCATTGTCATCAGGTGTGGCCGAACCCAAAGAGGTTTGCGATGTCATCACCGGTATTTGGCGGCAGGAGAGGGGCTTCTGTCAACTGAGTCTTTTTGTACATTTTGGGTTTTGGGGCGCAAAAATATGCCCCATTTTGTACAAAACTCAGGAAATGCGGAAATTCTGGCCCAGATAGACGCGGCGGACATTTTCGTCCTTCACCACCTCTTCGGTCGTGCCGCTCATCAACACGTGCCCATCATGCAGGATATAGGCGCGGTCCACGATTTCGAGTGTTTCGCGGACATTGTGATCCGTGATCAGCACCCCGATGCCGCGCTGTTTGAGGTCCGCCACAAGACCCCGGATCTCTCCCACAGCAATCGGGTCAACGCCCGCAAACGGTTCGTCGAGCAGCAGGTATTTGGGGTCGGCGGCCAGACAACGGGCAATTTCAGCGCGGCGTCGCTCGCCACCTGACAGCGACAGGGCAGGGGCCCGGCGCAGGTGGCCGATGGAAAATTCGTTCAGCAATTCTTCAAGCCGTTCGCGGCGCTTGGTGCGGTCCCTGATGGCAATCTCAAGGATGGCGAGGATGTTGTCCTCGACGCTAAGGCCCCGAAAAATAGACATTTCTTGCGGCAAATAGCCGATGCCCATCTTCGCGCGGCGGTACATTGGCAACAGCGTTACGTCGCGCCCGTCAATCGTCACGGTGCCCGCCTCAGGCGTCACCAGCCCGGCGATGGAGTAGAAACATGTCGTCTTGCCAGAGCCGTTGGGGCCCAGCAGCGCCACGACCTCTCCGCGCGCCAAATCCATGGAGACATCGCGGATCACCGGCCTGCGCTTATAGCTCTTGCGCAGCCCGTGAATCTTCAGCCCCGAGGAGCCGTCTGTTACCTTCAGATCAGGCTTGCCGGACATTAGTTGTCCCCACCGGTTTGAAAGATGGTTCTGACCCGCCCGGTCATACGTCCTTGGCCGGTTTCCAGGTCCACGGTCAGCTTTTCACCCGACAGCGCATTTGCCCCTTGAGTCAAAATTACATCACCCGTCATCACAATTTCCGCAGCATTCACAGAATAGACCGCTTCGCGGGATTCCGCCGCCTCGCCGCCATTGACCAAAGTGACTCCACCACTTGCGATGATCTGGTCGATATCGCCGGTTTGCTGGCCGTTTTGGGTGGCATATTTCACTTCGACCCGCGCCGCACTCAAGCGCATTTCACCTTGGCCTGCGACCACGTTTCCGTTGAAAACCGCTTGACCTGTCCCCTGGTCAACGGTCAGCTCATCTGCAGTGATTTCAACGGGTTGGCTGGCATCATGCTGCAATCCGCCAAAGGCAACGCTTGCGCCCTGGGCCAAAAGACCTGTGCTCAGACAGGCGCCAAAAATCAAACCCAAAGCTGGGCGCAGCACAAAATTCATATCAGCCTCTAGTTGCTGGGTTGATATATCAGTTTAACACCATTTTTCAAAACAAGAAGCTGAGAGCCATCCGTTGCGGTCAATTCCATGCGACCAGCTTCCAAGATGCCTGACGGCCCAGATCCGGTGACGCGTCCGGGAGAGATCAGCCGTGTCCTTTGCAGATCCGCGACCAGCAATTCGGAGCGCAAGACATAGCCCGAAGATGTCGTCAGACGCACGTCTCCGATAAGCTCCATTTGGTCTTGCTCGCCGTCATAGACAGCATCCAAAGCGACGACCATGAGCTGGGTGCCGTCGGTTGTGATGATCTCGGCGTTGACGTCGCTGGCGGCCATGCGCCTTGGATTGCTTGCATCGGGCAGGGCGGTGTCGGCGGTGACGGTGATGGTGGAGCCATCCGAGGTCATGCCAGAGAATTTTGGGGCGACAAGCCGTTGTTCCCGCGCGATTTGTTCGACGTCAATATCGGCGAAAGGGATTGCGTCTTCAGGGTTAATTGTTCTTGAAAACAGGAACATAGTGGACAGAAGCGCGAGGGCGAGCAAGGGAAGGACAATCTTCGCAAACTGCACGAAGCGGGAATAAGCGTTGTCAGCAACAGCCATGTCAGACCACCCCGGCGCGCAGGCAATCTTGCACTTTGATCAATCCGAGCGGCGCCGTTGGTGCGCCGTCCTCGGTGACAAACAGGCAGGTCACGCTGAGTTCGTCCATCATGGCGACGGCCCTCTCGGCCAGCTCTGAACGGCCAATGATCTTCGGGTCGGTGGTCATCACGGTTTCGGCGGTCTGGCCCAGCAGCCCGGCCATATGCCTGCGCAGGTCACCATCGGTGATGACGCCTGCCAGCGTCCCGTCCGCGTTCAGCACACCAACCACACCGAAGCCCTTCTTGCTGATCTCAATCAGCGCCTCTGGCATCGGCGTATCACGCGCGCAGGTTGGCAAATCGGTGCCTGAATGCATCAACGCCTCGACCTTCGCCAACCGCGCCCCAAGCTTGCCGCCGGGGTGGAAGTCGCGGAAGTTTTCTGGAGTGAATTTGCGGTGCTCCATCATCGTGATGGCCAGTGCGTCGCCCAGCGCCAGCGTCATGGTGGTTGAGGTTGTGGGCACGACGCCCGTCTCACAGGCCTCCTCTGCAGGAGGCAGCAGAAGTGCGACGTCGGATTGCTTCATCAGGGTGGAGTTCGCTTTACTGGCAATGCCGATCAGCGGGATGTTGAAGCGTCTTGTGTGGGCAATCACGTCCGACAGTTCAGGCGTTTCGCCTGAGTTTGAGAGCACCAGTGCCACATCGCCCGCTGCCATCATGCCAAGATCCCCGTGGCTGGCCTCTGCGGGATGAACGAAATGCGCGGGTGCTCCGGTGGAGGCGAATGTTGCCGCGATCTTGCGCGCGATATGACCAGATTTGCCCATGCCGCTGACGATCAGTCGCCCCTTGGCGGCCAGCATCAGGTTCACGGCCTGCACGAAATTCTCGTCCAGCGCGCTGGAGAGCGCAGTCAAAGCATCCGCCTCACGGGTGATCACCCGGCGGGCGGTTTTGAGAAATTCTGTATCGGTCATGTGCGTCGACATGCCCCTTACTTAATGCGCGAAGATATCAATGTCAGGCCAACCGGCGAGATCCAGCCCAGCGCGGGTAGGCAGGAAGTCGAAACAGGATTGTGCTATCTGCATACGGCCTTCGCGTTCCAGCATGGCGTTCAGCTTGTCGCGCAGCGCGTGAAGATACAGAACGTCGGAGGCCGCGTAGTCGATCTGCGCCTGTGTCAGCGTGTCCGCGCCCCAGTCACTGGATTGTTGCAGCTTGGAAATATCAATGCCTTCCAGCTCGTGCAGGAGGTTTTTCAACCCGTGGCGATCCGTGTAGGTGCGCACCAGTTTGGAGGCGATCTTTGTGCAGTAAACAGGCTCTGTTACGGCCCCAAACGCGTTTTGAAGGGCCGCAATGTCAAAACGGCCGAAGTGAAACAGTTTCAGGACATTCGGGTCCGTGAGCATCTTGCACAGGTTCGGAGCCTCGGTCTGGCCTTTCTCCACCTGCACCAGATGCGCATTGCCGTCGCCTCCGGACATCTGGATCACGCAGAGACGGTCGCGATGCGGATGCAGCCCCATCGTTTCGCAATCAATCGCGACCACCGGGCCAAGATCGAGGTCGTTGGGAAGGTCGCCCTTGTAGAGTGTGTTCGCCATTTGCGTTGGTCCTGCCTGCTGCTTTGCGACCGCAATAGTGGCTTTGCCTTCCTATATCAACAAAACCCGAAGTGAGGCCTATGCCGCCAGATAGGCGTCGCGGATTTCGGGCTGGGCGTTCAGCTCTGAGAGAGTGCCGCTATAGACCTGCGTGCCGCCTTCGATGATGACCGCCAGATCGGCGACGGCTTGTGCGAAATGCAGGTTCTGCTCAGACAGCAAAACGGTCAGGCCTTCGGATTTGAGTTGCTGGATCACCTTGGCCATCTGCTCGACAATGACGGGGGCGACGCCCTCGCTGGGCTCATCGAGCAGGATAAAGGACGGGTTGCCCATCAAAGTGCGCGCGATGGTCAGCATTTGCTGTTCGCCACCCGACAGCGCCTTGCCTCGGTTCGTGCGACGTTCTGCGAGGTTGGGAAAGAGGTCGAACAACATGGCTTCCGTCCAGGTCACGGCCCCTTCGCGCGGCGGCTGCTTGCCGACCAGTAGGTTCTCGCTGACCGTCAGATCGGTGAAGATCCGGCGCTCTTCGGGGACGTAGCCGATGCCCATCTTGGCGATCTTGTGGGGGGGCAGGTTGGCGATGCTGTTGCCGTTGAACAAGATGGTGCCCGACGCGGGGCGGACCAGCTGCATGATGGATTTCATTGTGGTGGTCTTGCCTGCGCCGTTGCGGCCCAGAAGGGCGACGACGTTTCCATGTGGCACGGATAGCGTCAGGTCGCGCAGCACATGGGCTTTGCCGTAGAAGCTGTTGACGTTCTCGACCTCAAGCATGGGCGTCTTCCTCTGCATCAAACAGCGTGCCGCCGCCGAGATAGACCTCTTGCACCAGCGGGCTGTTTCGAATTTCCGACGCGTCGCCTTCGGCGATCAGCGCACCCCGGTTGAGGACCATGATCCGGTGGGAATGGGCGAAAACGACGTCCATGTCATGCTCCGTGAAAAGGACGCTAACGCCGCGGTCTTCGACGATTCTTGCGGTAAGCTCCATCAGCGCGACGCGTTCCTTTGGGGCCATGCCAGCGGTGGGTTCGTCCATCAGCAAAAGCTGCGGTTCATGGGCCAAGGCGATGGACAGCTCCATACGCTTGAGGTCGCCGTAAGCCAGCACCGCGCAATGGCGATCAGCTTGGCTTGCCATGCCCACCATGTCGAGCAGGGCCATAGCCTCCTCGCGGTACATCTTGTGAGCGAAGGGCAGGAACTTGAAGACGTCGCCATGATGCGACAGCAGCGCCATCTGCACGTTCTCGATCACGGTCATCGAGCTGTAGGTGGCGGTGATCTGGAAGGTGCGGCCAACACCCTTGCGCCAAATCTGGCGGGGGGACAGCCCGTTGATGCGTTCGCCGCCAAGGAAAACCTCGCCGGAGGTGGGCGACAGCTGGCCCATCAGCATGTTGAAGCAGGTGCTTTTGCCCGCGCCGTTTGGGCCGATCAGCGCCAGAAGCTCGCCCTTTTGCAGCTGGAAGGAGACATCATCAACAGCGACCAGACCGCCGAAGGCTTTGGTCAGACCCTTGGTTTCGAGAACAACGCTCATGTCTGTTCTCCCTGTTTGAGGATGTTGAGCCGAATGGCCGCTTTTCTGATCGAGCCGACGATGCCTTGCGGGGCCACGATGACCACAAAGATGATCAAGAGCCCCATGACCAAGCGCCAGTATTCGAACCGGGTCAGCAGGTCCTCGACCCCTTTGAAGAAGGCCGCGCCCACGACGCCGCCAGCCAGAGTTTTGACCCCGCCGAGGAAGACCACGATCAGCGCGTCAAAGCTGCGGGCGATCTCAAGCTCGTTGGGAAAGACGCTGCCTTTGGAGAAAACGAAGAGCGCGCCCGCAAGTCCTCCCATGAAGCCAGCAAACCCGAAAGCGAGCAGCTGGACTTTCTGTGTGTTGATGCCAGTGGAATCCGCCTGCCGTTTGCTGTCCCGCGCGGCGCGCAGCGCGTAGCCAAAGGGGGAATGCGCGACGTGGCGCAGGACCAGAATGCCGCCGACGGAGAAGAGCAGCGCGAAATAGAAATACGCGGTGGTGCTGTTCAGCCAATCCGATGGCCAGATATTGACCAGCCCGTCATCGCCCCCGGTGACGCTGCCCCATTGAAAGACGAGGCTCCACAAAAGCTGCGCGAAGGCGAGGGTGAGCATGGCGAAATACACGCCGGTCAGTCTCAGGCAGACCCAGCCGATGGCTAAGGCGGCAAGACCTGCGCCGAGCGGGGCGAGGAGGAAGGCGATCTCCATCGGGCTGTTTGCGTGGGTGACCAACAGGGCCGCAATATAGGCACCGCCGCCATAGTAGGCCGCATGGCCGAAGCTGACCAAGCCTCCCAGGCCCAGCAGGAAATGCAGGCTGGCCGCGAAGAGGCAGAAGATCAGAATGTCGGTGGTCAGCACCATTGCGAAGGAGGACCCGAAGACCGGGAGCATTGCGAGGAGTGCGAGGCCCGCCATGACGATCATCCGCACGCTGTTGGAGGCGGGTTTGATCGGCAGTTCCGGCTCTCCGACTTGGCCATGCTCTCCCGCAACCTCTTCGCGTCCGAACAGGCCGTAGGGGCGGATCATAAGCACGACAACCATGACGACGAACATCAGGACCAGCGTGGATTGGGGCAGGTAGGTGACGCCGAAGACGTTCAGGACGGAGATGATGACGGCGGCCAGATATGCGCCGGGCAGGGAGCCCATGCCACCGATGACGACGACCACGAAGACGGGCGCAAGGATGTGGAAATCCATCAGCAGGTCAGCGCCGCCTTTGGGCAATTGCAACGCGCCGCCAAGACCCGCAAGCGCGGAGCCGAGCGCGAAGACGCCCGTAAAGAGCACCGCCTGATTGACGCCAAGCGCGCCGACCATTTCGCGGTCTTGGGTGGCGGCGCGGACCAGAACGCCGACGCGGGTTTGGGTGATCAGATACCAAAGTGCCAGCGCGATGAAGGGCGTGATGACCAAGAGGACGATGTCATATTTGGGGATCGGTTCGCCCATGATGCGGTAGACGCCGCGAAGACCGGGGGCGCGTGGGCCGAGCAGATCTTCGGGACCCCAAATGATCAGGGTGAGGTCTTGGATCACAAGGATTACGCCGAAGGTTGCGACCAGTTGGAACAGCTCCGGCGCGCGGTAGACGGGACGCAGGACGAGGACCTCGACCAGCACCCCGATGATGCCGACCGCGATCCCGGCGAGCAGGATGGAGCCCCAGAACCCAACAGCTCCGGGCAGGTTTTGCATCAGCGTGTAGCCGATATAGGCCCCCAGCATATAAAGGCTGCCATGGGCGAAATTGACGATGCGCGTCACGCCAAAGATCAGCGACAAGCCGCAGGCCACCAGGAAAAGAGAGCTGGCATTGGCCAGACCCGTCAGCAATTGCGCGACAAAGAATTCCATGGATGGCCTGTTTCAGATGAAGGGAAACTGGGTAGGTTGCTGCCGCCCGCTCAGATGAGGGGCGGCAGCGGTAGGTTTATTCTGCGGGGCGCAGTTTCAGGACTTCTTCGTCGGTTGGCAGGTAGTTCGCCCCGTCCTTGTACTCCCAGTCGATCATTACACCCTTGCCGTCTCGCAGCGCCGTGGTGCCGACATAGGCGCCCATGGTCGATTGGTTGTCGATAGCGCGGAACTCAATGTCTCCCATGGCGGAGGCAACTTGCAGGCCTTCGAAGGCTTCGCGGATGGCTTGTGTTTCTGTGGAGCCTGCTTTCTCGAGGGCGGCAACGATGGATTGCACCGTCATGTAGCCCACGATGGAGCCCAAGCGCGGGTAGTCGTCATAGCGGGCCTGATAGGCGGCAACGAACTCACCGGCGGGGCCGTCACTTAGGTCGTACCAAGGGAAGCCGGTCACGGTCCAACCTTCGGGGGCCTCGTCGCCAAGAGGGTCGAGATATTCGGGCTCACCTGACAACAAGCCGTAGACGTCACGGCCTTCAAAGAGGCCCCGGTCAGTGCCATCGCGGACGAATTTTGCGAGATCCGGGCCGAAGGTGACGTTGTAGATTGCGTCAGGCTTGGCGCGCTCAAGGGCTTGCACCTCGGCGCCCGCGTCGATCTTGAACAGGGCGGGCCATTGCTCTGCCACGAATTCAGCGTCGGGCTTCAGCTTCAGCAGGTTTTCCTTGAACGCGGCGACGGCGTCTTTGCCGTAGGCGTAGTTCGGGGCGATGGTTGCAAAGCGTTTCGCGTCTGTTTTGGCGGCGGCCTCTGCGAGCATTGCAGCCTGCATGAAGGTCGAGGAGCGCAGACGGAACGTGTATTTGTTGCCCGCCCCCCAGACCAGCGAGTCAGCCAGCGGCTCGGAGGCCAGATAGACGTAGCCTTTCTCCCCCGCAAAGGAGGAGATTGCGAGGCCCACATTGGACAGGATCGTGCCGGTCAGCATCACGGCGCCATCACGGGTCATCAGCTCTTCGGCGATTTTCACGGCTTCACCGGGTTCGCCCTGGTCATCGCGGAAGATGAATTCCAGAGGCTTCCCCAGAACACCGCCTGCGGCGTTGGTTTCCTCAAGCGCCAGCTCGATTCCTTGCTTATAAGGGCCTGCGAAGGCGGCAAGGCGTTTGTAGTGGTTGATCTCGCCGATTTTGATTGTGTCCTGCGCCCAGGTCGCGAGCGGCATCGCAGCCAAAGCGGCACTGGCGATCATCGCTCTCAAAAAGGTTTTTCGTTGCATTGGATTTAGCTCCCTTGTGTTGGCTATGGTCCGACTGTGTCTCAGTCGTGTTGTATGAAGCTCGCCCCGACGGGCGCGCCCAGATCATGTGTGGCCTCTGACGCGATCAGGTCGCGGATGCGTTTGCGGTAGACAGTCGGCCCTTTGTCGATGGCCACGCGAATGGGCCTGCGTCTTTGCGGTTGTTGCTCGGACTCGTGAACAGCTTCTAGGATTTCCTTATCCTCAGCGAAAGCCGTCTTGAACATCGCATCCATTTGCGCGGAGGCCTCTTCATCCCCCAGCGACGTGTTCCGAAGATGCATCCAATGGTCAATGGTGTAGTCTTCCCTCACGGGGGTCACGAAATGCAGGGCGAAGATGCGCACACCGCGGTCGCGCTCCTCCTCCGGGCAGTTTAGCTTGGTGTCGATGCTGCCAAAGTCGATCACGGCGGTGGAGGGCAGATGCAGGTCGTAATAGTGCCAACGATCCACATGCCCATCAAAGCCGCCGAATTTCTGGAAAAAGCCGATAGGCGGCGCGTCACGGATCCAGCGCCATGCGGAGATGACCTCCCCGCTGGTAGAAACATGCACCGGGACGTTTTCGCTGGCGGAGTTGCCCAAGGTTGTGGGGTGCACGAAGCTGACATGTGCGGGGTCCACGAGGTTCTCGGCCACGTTGAGATAGTTGGATTTGATGTGCAGTGCCTCGCCGTGATGGGCGTGCCAGCCGGGTTGGGTAAACTCGGGCAGATCGAAGATGTTTGCGGGGTCGGCCAGCTCTGGATCGCCCATCCAGACCCAGACTATGCCGTGACGCTCTTCGACAGGAAAGGCCTCGACATAGGCGCTTCTGGGGGTGTTTTCCTGACCGGGCACGCGGACGCATTGCCCGGCGCCGTCAAAAGTCATGCCGTGATAGCCGCATTGGATCGTGTCGCCGATCCGCTTGCCTTTCGACAGCGGCAAAAGCCGGTGCGGGCAGCGGTCCTCAAGCGCCTTGACCGCGCCGCTTGCTTCGCGAAACATCACCAGACGCTGACCAGTGATTTCCAGGGCGCGCAGGGGTTCGCCAAAGTCTGTGGACCAGCCGGCAACGTACCAAGCATTTCTCACAAAACTCATGATTTCGCAGACCCCCAATACGGTGCTTCCCGAAAATTGAGGCGTAAAACAGGGCGAGCTGTCAAATGGTTTCTTGGCGTTGACGGGGTCAAACGACCACCTCTGGCAGGTTTTGCGCAGGTGGGGTGTTCCGGCTGCGATGGCTGCACACCTCGCCGTCGATGATCATCATGCCGACGCCGGGCAGGTTTCCAAACTGCACCGATTCCAGAATGTTTTTGCCAGGTGCATGCTGGGCCTGATCCATCAAGACGAAGTCGGCGCTGAAGCCTTCTTTCATGAGCCCCACATCCAGTTCGCGCTGGCGGGCGGTGTTGCCATTGGCAAAGCAGAACGCGATCTCGGCGGGGACGTTGCCGAGGCTCGACAGCATTGCAACCATGCGCATGATGCCGAGCGGCTGCACCCCTGACCCGGCGGGGCCATCGGTGCCAAGGATGATCTGGTCGAGCTTGTTCAGCTCGCGGGCGGTGTTGAGGGTTAAAAGGGCAGCCCGCTCGTTCCCGTTATGCACGATCTCAAGGCCCTTCGTGCAATTCTCGCAGAGGCAAACGATCTGGTCATCGGGCAGCGCGGAGTGCCCGCCATTGATATGTCCCACGACATCCGTGCCCGTTTCCAGCACCATATCCGCGTCAATCAGTCCAGAGCCCGGAATAGACGGACCGCCTGTGTGAATGGTGGATTGGATGCCGTATTTGCGTGCCCAGCTGACCATTTGGTTGGCGGTTTTGCCGTCCTTGACGGTGCCCAGACCGACCTCTCCGAGGTATTTAACCCCAGCGTCGGCAAGCTCTTTGAAGTCGTGCTCTTCCATGCCGTGCTCAATGACCGGCGCGCCTGCCAGTACCTTGACGCCGGAGGGACGGAAGTTCTCGTACCAACGCTGTGCGGCAATTGCCACGGCCTTCAGCCCGACAATGTCTTTGGGGCGGCCCGGCATATGGACCTCGCCTGCGGAGATCATGGTTGTCACGCCGCCATGCAGAGTCGAGTCGATCCAATGTAGCTGCTGTTGGCGCGGGGTATAGTCGCCGACGACGGGGTGGATATGGCTGTCGATCAGGCCCGGCGCAATGGTCGCGCCATGGGCGTTGATCTGGGTTGTGGCCCCCTCGGTATCGAGGTTTTTTTCATATCCGAAGTCCGAAATCTTTCCATCAATGGCGATGACGCAGTCCCCGTCGGCGATGGGAGCCTCCATCTTTCCGGTGAGAATCAAACCGATGTTTCGTATAACCAGCTTCTTTTTCGGATCGCCCATCTTGCGTGGCCCTCATAGCGTATTGATGTTTGTATGCTAACAAATTTACCTTGGCTGTCTACTTATTCTAAATTTGGCGGTCATGTTGATTGCGCTGGCGCGTTTGATCACGGAACATGTCTGAGACGGCTCACTTTGCAGGGAAAAACTGGCACATTGGCGGGTACTGGCGAGACATATAGGCTGGATGAACAGGTCGGTTTTCTGATGCGGCTGGCCAATCAGCGCCACTCGGTGTTGTTCCAAGCCGTTGCACCCGCCGATCTGACGCCCACGCAGTTTGCCGCATTGATGAAGCTTGCGGAACTTGGTGAGTGCTCCCAAAACGAGCTGGGACGGCAGACAGCCATGGATGTCGCAACGATCAAGGGCGTGATTGAGCGGCTGCGTAAGAAAGGGCTGGTTGATGTGAATTCCGACCCGAATGACAAGCGGCGCGCGGTTTTGTCGATTGCAGCAGAGCATGCGGGTTTGCTTCCGGAGCTTATGGAAGCAGGTCAGAAAATCTCTGACCTGACATTGTCGCCGCTTACCGCCGCGGAGCAGAAATCCTTTCTGAAACTCCTCAAGAAGCTTGGGTAGCGCGCGAGGTTCACTGGTGGAAATAAAGATTTGACTCATCTTCAAAACCGCTGCTAGCGTTTGTGTACTAACGATTAGCGCTGGGAGGCCTGCTTTGCCGTATTTGGCTCCTACCAATCGGGGCGACGCTTTCCGTTTTCTTCAAAGCCACAGTCCCAAAATTGTCGCCGGGTGCACTGACTATTTCCCCAGTCTTGGACAGGGCGAAATTCATGAAGACGTGCTGGACATCACGCAGTTGGACGGGATGCGGGGCATTTCCCGGACGCAAGAGGGCTGGCGTATTGGCGCGGCGACCACTTGGACGGATATCGTGCGGGCTGACCTGCCTGCTGCCTTTGACGGGCTGAAAGCTGCGGCGCTTGAGGTGGGCTCTGTGCAAATTCAGAACCAAGGCACCGTGGCGGGCAATATTTGTAACGCGTCCCCAGCCGCAGACGGCGTGCCGCCTTTGCTGGTGCTGGATGCGCAGGTTGAAAAGATATCTGCCGACGGCACGCGGGTGGTGCCGCTTTCGGAGTTTATCACGGGCGTGTGCCAAACTGATTTACGTGTCGGCGAGATGGTGTCCGCAATTCTTGTACCCGACATATCGCCCGAGGCGCAGAGCAGTTTTTTCAAGCTCGGATCGCGTAGGCATCTGGTGATTTCCATCGCGATGGTCGCGGTTTTGGCGCGGGTACAGGATGGCCGAATTGCGGAGGCGCGTATTGCTGTTGGAAGCTGTTCGCCGGTCGCGCAACGTCTGCGCAGTCTGGAGGCTAAGTTTGCCGGGCAGTCAGTTGAGGACATTGCCCGGATTGATGTTTCGGATATTCGCGAGCTGACGCCTATCTCGGACGTGCGGGGTTCCGCTGAATACCGTTCCGACGTGGTCGCTGAGATGTGCAAACGCGCTCTGCTTGACGCCTGTGGCAAGGGTTAGGCGATGGACGCGCGGAACACGGATGCCAGTTTGCGTTTTCACCTCAATGGGGAGGCTGTGCAGATCACGCCAGAGCCGGGTGAGCGTCTCTCCGAGGTGTTGCGCGAACGGCTTGGTGCGCGCGATGTGAAGATCGGCTGCAATGCCGGAGACTGCGGCGCATGCTCTGTTCTGGTGGGCGGCGACATGGTGTGTGCCTGTTTGATGCCCGCTCAAAAAGCGGCGGGTCAGCAGATTGATACCCTTTCTGGTCTGGTGAAAACCGACCCTCATGCCAAGGCGCTTGTCGAACAGTTTCAAGATCACGGTGCCGCGCAATGCGGGATTTGCACGCCCGGCATGATGGTGTGTGCCGTCGCCCTCTTACGCGAGACACCTGAGCCCAGCGAGGAGGAGGTGCAGGCTGCCCTTGGGGGCGTTCTGTGTCGTTGTACCGGGTATCGCAAGATCATTGACGCGGTGCGAAACGTGCCTGTGGTTCTGGACGGCAGTGCGGTTGCCGGGGCTCAGGTGCGGCGGCTTGATGGAGTGCCGAAGGTTCTGGGAACAGAGGTTTTTGGCGATGATGTTGCGCCCGCCGGGACGCTCGAGATCAGGGTCGTGCGGTCTCCATTCGCGCATGCGGCGTTCTCATTTGGTGACCTTGAGGTGTGGAAAGAAGCAAACGGGGTCGAGGGCATTTTGACGGCTGATGATATTCTCGGCGTCAACCGGTTCGGGGTGATCCCGGATTTTGCCGACCAACCCGTTTTTGCCGAGCGCGTTGCGCGTTTCCGTGGGGAGGCTGTGGCTGCCATTGTTGCAACGCCCGAAATTGCGCGGAGGTTTCGTGCGGACCAGTTTCCTGTCACTTGGACCGAGCTTGAAAGCGTCAGCGAAGTGGGTCCTGCGCGCAATGATGCGGCCCCGCAACTGCATGCTGACCGTGCGGGAAACGAGATGTGTCGTGGGTTTGTAAAACGCGGCGATGCGGAGAGCGCTTTGGCCTCAGCTGATGTGATTGTGGAGGGCGCGTTCTCTACCGGGTTCGTGGAGCATGGCTATATCGAGCCGGAGGCAGGGTTCGCAAGGATCGTCGATGGCCGGGTTGAGGTTCATGTGTGCACGCAGGCGCCGGTGATGAACCTCGATGCATTGGAGACGATTCTAGGGCTCGCCCGTAGCCAGATCCGTATCGTTCCGACAGCTGTGGGCGGCGGGTTTGGGTCGAAACTGGATCTGTCCGTGCAGCCGTTTCTGGCGCTGGCTGCTTTGAAAACGGAGCGCCCGGTGCGGCTAACTTACTCCCGAACGGAGTCCCTGCAATCCACCACCAAACGGCACCCGGCCAATATCTCTTTGAAGGTCGGAGCCACGAAGGACGGTAAACTGTCGGGGCTCGTTTTTGACGGGGTATTCAACACGGGGGCCTATGCGTCTTGGGGCCCGACCGTGGCCAACCGGGTCCCTGTTCATGCGTCTGGCCCCTATCAATTTGCGGACTACACAGCGCAGGCGAAGGGCATTCACACACATTGCCCTCCATCTGGCGCGTTTCGCGGGTTTGGTGTGCCTCAATCGGGCATTGCGCAGGAATCGCTGTTTGACGAATTGGCCGAAAAGCTTGGTCTGGATGCGCTTGAGTTTCGGATTTTGAACGCTCTGGAGAATGGCACGCCGACGGTCTGCGGACAGGTGTTTGAACAGGGCGTCGGCATCAAAGAGTGCCTTGAGGCGTTGCGCCCCGCCTGGACGCATGAATGCGCTGAGGCGGATGCGTTCAATGCCGCCTCAATGGGCAGTTTGCGGCGCGGGGTTGGGCTGGCGGCCGGGTGGTATGGGTGCGGAAACACGTCTCTGCCGAACCCATCGAGCATCAAGGCGGGCATCAAGCCCTGGGGCACCGTCGTGCTGCATCAGGGTGCCGTTGATATTGGGCAAGGGTCGAACACAGTCATATCACAGATCTTTGCGACGGCTTTGGGGTTATCAGCGGATGAGCTGACGCTTATTGGCGCGGACACGGACACGACACCAGATGCGGGCAAGACATCTGCGTCCCGGCAAACATTTGTCTCAGGCAACGCCGCCCGGCTGGCAGGAGAAGCTCTGCGGGGACAGATATTGCGCGATGTGAACGCCTCCCCGGATGCGATGCTTGGGTTTGGGGACGGGGTGATTTCCATCGAGGATGGTGACAAAGACCACCGGCTGGATCTGGGCAAGATGGATGTCGACGGTGACGGCTATGTTTATGCGGCGACGGAAACCTACGACCCGCCGATTAAGCCGCTTGATGCAAACGGGCAGGGCGCTCCTTACGCGCAATATGGCTATGCCGCGCAGTTGGCTGTGATCGAGGTGGACGAGGCGCTTGGGACCATCAAACCGATCAGGTTTGTAGCGGCACATGACGTTGGCAAAGCAATCAACCCGATGCTCGTCGAGGGGCAGGTTCAGGGCGGTATTGCGCAAGGGCTTGGCATGGCGCTGATGGAAGAATATCTGCCGGGCAGGACCGAGAACCTGCATGACTATTTGATCCCGACGATTGGGGATATTCCCCCGATAAAAACGCTTATCGTCGAAGTGCCGGACGGTCACGGCCCCTATGGTGCCAAGGGTCTGGGGGAGCATGTCTTGATCCCGACGGCACCGGCGCTTTTGAATGCTGTAAAATATGCGACCGGGGTGCGGATGTACTCCGTCCCGGTGACGCCGTCCAAGCTACGGCAGGCCATCAAAGGAAAAGCAAATGGCTGAGGCGTCCCGCGTCAAACCCGACAAGATCCGCTGCGATGCCTGCCCGGTCTTGTGCTATATCGCTGAGGGCAAGTCGGGGGCCTGCGACCGCTACGCCAACCACGCCGGAGAGTTGGTGCGGCTGGACCCGCTGACGATCATCGAGAACTCGATTGAAAGCGGGACGAAGGCGGTGCCCTTCCTGCAAGACGACGATTGGGACGGTGACATTGTCCAAAGCAAACGGCCATTTGTTACGGCGGTTGGGGCGGGCACCACATATCCTGACTACAAACCTGCGCCTTTCATTGTCAGCCAAGAGGTGGACGGCGCCGACATGGTCACCATCGTGACCGAGGGGATTTTCAGCTATTGCGGTGTCAAACTGAAAATCGACACGGACCGTTTTCTGGGTCACGAGCGCGACGTGGTGCGCGTGCAGGGCGAACCCGTAGGTCATGTGACAACCAGTGAGTATGGCTCAAAAATGCTGTCGCTGGGCGGGGTGGAACACCTGACAGGCGGCACCAAGAAAGAAGGTCGCGTGACCTGTGACACGTTGCTTAAGCTGTGCAACCGCGAGGCGGTTGAGCTGGAGATCGACGGCGGTATTTCGGTCGTGGTTCAGGCGGGGCATGCGGCCATTGTAAATGGCGTCGAAGAGACGCTGATGCGGGTTGGCTGCGGGTCCGCGACCATCGGAATGTTTGCCTCTCAATGGGTGGATCATGTCGACGAGGTGATTGTGGTGGATGACCATATCACCGGGGTTTTGTCGGAGCATCAGGCGGGCAAGATGCTCGACGTGCCTGCGACCGGCATCAAGGTAAACGGTCGTCGGTCAACGCCGGGGCGCTATTTCCAAGTCGCGGAGCCGGGGACCGGTTGGGGCGGCACTGATGTGGACGATCCGCTGACCATTTTGAAGCCTTCCGATCCGAAGGTCGCTTGGCCGGGGTTGCGGCTGCTGATGGTCTCCACCACCGGGGAGCAGCACGGGTATTTCGTTCTCGACGAGGCGTTGCAGCCCCAACCAGCCGCGTTGCCTGACGCGTTGCAACTTTCCGTCGACCGGATTGCCGAGAATTGCGAGCCATCTGTGTGTTCCGTGTTGTTCATGGGTGGTGCTGGCGGGTCGCTGCGGTCCGGGGTGACGGAGAACCCGGTGAAGCTCACGAACTCAGTCAAGGACTCGTTGACGCATGTGTCGTGTGGCGGTGCTAATTCCTATGTCTGGCCCGGCGGGGGTATTACGGTGATGGCAGATGTCTTGGATATGCCGTCAAACGCATTTGGCTACGTGCCAACGCCCGCGCTGGTGGCCCCGATTGAGTTCACGATGCGGCTGTCGGATTACGTCGCTTTGGGTGGACATGTCGATCACGTCAAACCGATCGAGGAGGTCCTGTCCCCAGATGTGCGCAGGGTGGGGCAGATTGACCCGGAGGCGGACCCAACGGCGCAGCGTAACTATCGCTGGAAGACGGGGGGATAGCGCAGGATGCAGTCTCCTACCGCCATGTTGCTTGGAAAGGGTGATCGTTTGCACCTGAACCATGGGCCGATCGACCTGATCATCGGAGCGGATGGTCCCGCTCAAGGTGCCCGCAGTCGTGCTTTTGAGGCTGCTGCTGCCCGGTTTGAAACTATTCTCGAAGGGCTTGTAGTCGACTTGGACCAGCATCGACGGCGCTTGTTGTGTGATACGCCGCTGCCTACGGATCCGGTTGCCCAACGCATGTATACGGCGGCGCTGCCCTTCTGTACGCAAACATTCCTGACGCCGATGATTGCGGTTGCCGGATCGGTTGCGGATGAGGTGCTGGCTGCGATGCGCGACAGCGTTTCGCTGACCCGTGCCTATGTGAATAATGGCGGTGATATCGCGGTTCATCTGGCGCAAGGCGCGTCCTTTTCGATTGCGATGGCGCAGGATGATGGGCGCGATTTGGGACGGGTGCGATTTTCAGGCGAAGATGGGATTGGTGGCATTGCGACCAGCGGTGCGCGTGGCCGAAGCCACTCGCTTGGGATTGCCGACAGCGTCACGGTTCTGGCGCAAACGGCCGCGCAGACGGATGTGGCGGCGACCTTGATTGCCAATGCTGTTGATCTGCCAGATCATACAGAGGTTCTGCGCGAACCAGCCTGCGCATTGCAGCCTGACAGTGATCTGGGAGACCGAATGGTCGTCACTCATGTTCCGCGCTTGGGACGGCCCGAACGCGAAGAAGCGCTGTTGGCCGGCGCGGTGCTGGCGCAGCGGTTTCTGGACGCCGGCCATGTCAAAGGAGCCGCCCTGTTTTTGCAGGGCGATGCCAAAATGCTCGGGCATTGTGCGGCCCGACCCAATGCAAAAACGGAGCTTGAATATGCCTGAACTTGAGGTTCGAAAGTCAATCTTGACCGTCGAGGAGATATTCCATGAAGGCGGTCCCATGGCTGACATGCCTTTGTTGAGGGGTGCGAGCTTTGCGGTGATCCGAAACCCATTTGCAGGCCGCTATGAGCCGGACATCGAAGCGTTTATGGACGATCTACGCCCGCTGGGGCTGCAATTGGCTGAACGATTGGCCGAAGCACTTGGCGGTGCGGAGAAGATCGAAGGTTATGGCAAAGGGTCTCTCGTCGGTGCGGCGGGAGAGCTGGAGCATGGCGCGCTCTGGCATGCGCCGGGTGGATATGCGATGCGCGAGGTAATTGGTGGTACGAAAGCGATTGTTCCGTCGGCCAAAAAGGTCGGTGCCGTGGGCAGCCGGTTGGATGTTCCGATCACACATATCAACGCGTCCTATGTGCGCAGCCATTTTGACAGCATGGAAATCGGCATTAACGACGCGCCCCGCTCGGATGAGTTGCTGTTCGCGCTTGTGATGATGACAGGTGCCCGGATCCACAATCGGGCGGGTGGATTGGCGGCAGCGGATATCAAAGGGGAGGACGGTTTGAGATGAAAGCGCGCATTCGCAAGATCGGTGTCTGGGTCGAAGAGACCCATATTGAAGGTGGCAAGAGCATCAGCCCCCCGACACGTAAAGCCGTTGCAGCAGCGGTCATAGAGAATCCGCACGCGGGTCAATTTGTCGAAGACCTGTCAGAGCTGATGGAGGTCGGGGCGGAGCTTGGCGGGTTGTTGGGCGAGAAGGCTGTTGCCGCGCTGGGGATTGCTCCGTCGGAGGCGGAGAGCTACGGCAAAGCAACGATGGTTGGCGAGAATGGCGAGCTGGAACATGCCGCGGCGCTGCTCCACCCGAAGATGGGCGCTCCGTTGCGTGTGGCTGTCGAGAAAGGTGCGGCGTTGGTGCCGTCCTCAAAAAAGCGGGGCGGATTGGGGCAAGACCTTGATATCCCGCTGGGCCACAAGGACGCGGCCTATGTGCGGTCGCATTTTGACGGGGTTGAGATCCGGTTCAATGACGCGCCCCGGGCCAATGAGATCGTAGTCGCAATCGCTGTGACAGATAGCGGGCGGCCATTGCCGCGGGTGGGCGGTTTGACCCATGAAGACGCGGTTGGAGAAGATGGATTGCGCTGAGACCTGAGGCGCTACGCTCGGTCTGTCTGGCCTGCATCACCGCGTCCGGATATGTCCTTTCTATTCAAAGCTCTCGCTGATCAGCACGTCGTTGCTGTCGAATACCCGCGTGTGGACATCCCAGCTTTCCAGATCATCGACATCGAACAGCAGCAGCTGATAGTTGGTATTATCGTAGGTTGTCGTTTTTCTGAACATATCCCCATCCTCGTTGCGCCTTTCCACGATCATGTCCCAGCTGGCGATGCTTTCTGTGTCGAGAATGACGCGGGTGCTGGCACCGGTGTCGCCGGTGGTCAGCTTGTCGTACATATTGCCTTCCGCGTTTGATAGCTCGCGGATTGTCTCCCAACTGGCGGTGTCGTTAGGGTCGAGGATGAGACGTAGCTGTGTGCCATTGTCGTAATTGGTGCGCTTGTCATAAAGCGCGCCCGTGTCGTCCCGAAATTCAACAATGTTGTCCCAAACCTCCGTGCTATCAGTGTCAAAGAGAAGGCGTTGAGAAGTGCCGTCATCGTAGTTGAATCGTTTGTCATAGAGCGCGCCGCCTGCATCGCGAAACTCCTCGACAGAGTGCCACGTGTTTGCTTCGTCCACGTCCAGAATTGTACGAAGCTCGTTGCCATTGTCATAGAGAACACGTTTGTCATCCAACGCGCCGTTAGAGTTGCGATCTTCGATGATCTGCTGCCAGACATTTGCGTCTTCGGTGTCGTTGATCAACCGCCTGCTGGTGGCGTCATCATAGACCACCATCTGTTCGCTTAGCGAAGAGCTTTCGTCGAAATGCCGGGTGAAGCTGTCCCAGCCTCTGGTGTTCTCAGGGTCGTATGAGGCTTCAACCGTGCCCCCGTTATCGAGAAACTGGTCAAGTTGCGTGGGTTGGCCCTGATCATCAAGCTCCTCCACCTGCCGTCCCCAGCTTTCGTCTTCGGAGACATCAAAAGACGTAATGGTTTGTGACCCGTCATCGTTCAGCGCCGTCAGTCTGGTCGTGTTTCCCGCGGTATCGAAGCTGATCCCGATTTGAGCAAACGCTTCATCGCCATCGAGGTCAAACAAGGTGGCCACCAATGTAGAGGCGGCGGTTCCTATCCCGGAAAGAGCGGCGCGGCTCCAAGAGGTGATGTCACTTGTGCCGTTGAGATAGGCAATCAACAGGTTGCCCGACGTGGCGTTCTGAATGACGTCTCCCGCCAAATGGACGTCTGTTCCGAGGATCTGCATATCAAAGCTGACCATGTTTTGGACAAAGATTGCATCACCAAAAAACCGGCCGGACAAAGTATCAACGCTTGCCCCCTCATAGTCGGTGACCATGTCTATATCTGCGTCCGCCGCATCAAAGACGAAGGTGTCCTGGCCTTGACCGCCCGAAAGCGTGTCTTCACCGGTGCCACCGAAAATCAGATCGTCGCCATCGAAACCGAAAAGCGCATCATTGGCACCATGGCCAAGCAACAAATCGGCGCCATCAGTGCCGTTCATACTATCGGCGGAATTTGAACCTTGGTTGAGCAGCATCCCGTTGGATGCGTTGGGGGCCGCGTTGGTGCCGACTTGCTCATCCACTGGGATGCGCCACAGCCCAAAGAAATCCTCATTGGTGAAGTCGCTTTGCTCAAGCGGGTTCCCGTCATGGCTGCGGATGACCAACGTATTGTCGAGGTAGCTGATCTGAATACCATCCGCGAGCGGGACAAATTCAAGCGCGGTCAGCGAATAGGCGCGCGGCCAATGGCTGAGATCAATCTGGTCGACACCATGCTCATAATCGGTGATTTCAACTGTTGTCCCAGTGTCGCGAAGAATGAATGTGTCGTTTCCATCACCACCGGTCAGCAGCGCGGTGCTTTCGTTGCTTAGCAGCGTGTCATCTATCGCAGTTCCCGCCCCTCTGCCGTCAATCACCGAGCCCATATTGCTGGTGTCGAAGGAGAAAGCGGAAACCATGTCAGAGGCATCGGAGCCGGTCAGGATGACGAGCGTGTCACCCTCTGCAAAGAGTTCCAGCATCGTTATGTCGCCGAAACTGTCCGATCCGGGGTTCTCGTAGGTCGCAACCTCGCTGAGCATCCCGCCATTGAGCATTTGCAACAAGGTGACGCCGCCATCGCTGCCCGCCAATGCAACGAAAGCATGGTCGCCTATTGCCAGTGTCTCCACTTCCAGCACATTGCCGAAACGGGTGGTTGTGTTGTCATTGATCTGGTCAGTCAGTGTCAGTGCGCCGTCCTCCGCCAGCTCCAGAACGGTCAAGGACGATGTGCCATAGGAGGAGACCAGAACGTAGTCACGCCCGTTTACCGTCAGCTGCGACAGGCTTGTCGGGCTGTTGATTCCAAGCCCGTCTGCTGCGCCACGATGGTCAAGCTCCGTTACGTTGCCGTTTCCATCAATCTCGAAGCTTGCGATCATGTTGGCTTGTGCTGAGATGGCGACAAATCGGGTTTCTTCGCCAGATGCATGAACGGATAAATCGGTCACCCGGTAGCCGCCAAAAACGTCCGGCGCGATGGGTGTGTTCACGCCTACAAGCGTGTTCGTCTCGTCGATTGTAAAGGTGCCAACCATCTGGCCATCATAGCAGGACGCCACGATGGTCGGCGTCGGCCCACCCTCAATCAGTTCGACCGTCTTGATCCCCAACCCAGCAGTTCCCGAGACGGTGTTGAATGCGCCGATGCTGCCATCCGACGCCACTGCTGCGACCTGAAGCTCGCCCGACACACTATGCACCGAGAACAGGTAAGGAGTGTTCGCTGCCTCAGATGCGAGCGGCACGGATCCAGTTTGTGCGGCTGCGTCATTCATGAACGTGACCTGTCCCGTCAGAAGGGAAATCTGGCCCGATTGAATGTCGGCACCGTTATTGCTGGAGAATGTCAGCGTTCTTCCCGTCGCGCCGTTGATCACCTCAAGCGCATCCAAGCCCACTTGGTCTGTGCCAGAGGAGCTGCCCAATTCACCGAGATACTGTATATTTGCCATTGCTTCTTCACCGAACCAAAAATTTCTGCTGTCCCCATATGAAACCCTCATCAGTTCATGGCGAAGACCGGAATATGGCAGCCAAGCGGTTCTTCTTTCAGTTTTTAATTGATTGGTAATAGCCGGGTGGAAGGGGGTCTTCTTGCCCGTCGCGTCCAACCATTGATGACCAAACAGCGCTTTGAACGCCCCTACTAACTTCTTGGCAACCTTTGTGGCGCAGAGTTTGAAGCGGTCCCAACTTCATGGCTGATCTGACCTGGGACCTAACGAAATGGGGCCCTTTGCTATGCTAGACCAACAGTCTTTACCGTCTTCCTGCCATCTGAGTGATGACCATGTCTGTGATGAAAACTGCAGCCATGACCATGAGCACAGATATCCCACTGATCCTGCCACGCGGGAGGTGCGCGTCTACGGCCCTCCGGTGGATGAGGTTGAGGATTTGCCGGCCACCGCCGCCACACCGATTACTTTGGGACATGATGACAGCCTGAATGGCTCGATTGCGTTTCTGGGCGATATCGACTGGGTTCGCATCGAGGTGCCTGCCGGGGCCACGGCCACCATTACCATGACTGCCGATGGCAACGGGGCGGTGGCTGATCCGCTCGTCAGGCTGTTCGATGCGAGCGGCGACTTTCTTTACAATGAGACCGGGTATAGCGCGACGACGTCTTCCATTGTGGTGACAAATTCGGGGTCCGCTCCGGAGACGTATTTTGTGTCTGCGGAGGACTATTCGGGCAATGATCTTGGCACCTATGTTCTTGCGGTCGATATGTCGATCCCGGCAAGCGCGGTGGAGTTCTCCGTTGCCGATGTCGTCACCCAGCTGACAGAGGATTATTGGACATGGTCTGGCAACGGCTCGTCGGCTGATGCCTACGCCTGGGACGTCGTGCCTGGTGACGCCATCGCCGTTGACCTGAGCGGCCTTTCGGCAGGCGGGCGTGCTTTTGCGTTGGACGCGCTGGCGGCTTGGACAATGGTGACCGGTATCGAGTTCAACGAGACGACGCTTGCCGTTGGTGGCGCGGGCATTCGGTTCAATGATGACGACACCAACAGCGCCTATGCCTCCTTTTCGAACACCTCAAACGGCGAGATCCTAAGTGCTGCCATCAATATCGGAACGGGGTGGATCGACGGGGACTGGTTTACGAATGGTGAGGGGCAGGTCGTGCTCGATCATTCGAGCTACTCGTTTCAGACCTATATTCATGAGATAGGCCATGTTTTGGGTCTTGGGCATGCCGGGCTCTATAATGGCAACGCCACCTACGGGGTGGACAACAATTACCGAAATGACAGCTGGCAAATGTCGGTGATGTCCTATTTCAGCCAGAGCGAGAATACGTTCATTGATGCGTCCTTTGCCTATGTGATGACCCCCATGCTGGCTGACATTGCCGCCGTGCAAAGCCTTTACGGCGTCGATGGTACGCTGCGTGCCGGGGACACGATTTATGGGGAGGGGTCCACTGCTGGCGGTTACTACGACACCATGTTTGGAGAAAACACGGCGACCTATACCATCCTTGATGATGGTGGCGTTGATCTGTTGGATCTGTCGGGAACAAGTGCCTCAAGCCGCGTTGACCTGACCCCTGGCGCTATCTCAGATGTGCGGGGCAGTATTGGCAACCTGACGCTTTATACTGACACGGTGATCGAAAACCTGCGCACAGGCTCCGGGGATGATACGCTATTGGGCAACGCGGTTGCCAATATGCTGATCGGCGGTTTGGGCAATGACGTGCTGAGCGGCGGCGACGGCGCAGACACGCTGTTTGGTGGCGGGCAGGATGACATGCTGGTCGGCGGGGAGGATGACGACATCTTCGTTTTTGCGGCACCACAAGGAACCGTTGGAGATTACGCATTCTCTTCGGTGGATCAAAACTTGGGAGTGGTCTCCGGCGATTTGATCTACCTAGAGGGGATGACGGAATTTGATGTGACTTCTGTAGGAGGTATAGTTTCCATTGGCGGAATATCCGCGCAAATGGCCTCTGCGGATGGGAATATTGCCGTCGTGGCCTCTGCGGACACAGCGCTGACAGAGGCGTGGAGCATCGGTGATCTGAGCGCGTCATTTGATCTGGCAGACGCAGACCTGACGGTTTTTGATCTGGGCATTGAGGAAGCTTTCCACACGCAGGTGTTCGAATATGACCTGGCAGGCGCTTTGTCCCGCCTGACGATTTCCTATGATGAGGACAGCATGCGGGTCACTGATTATGACACTGATGCCACGCGAAGCTGGGAGACGATCCTGACCTATTTTGACAGCTCGGATCAGCTCTTTGACCGGCGCGTGAATTATGACAGCGGGCAGCAGATCAGAACTATCACTGATGTTGACGAAGCAGAGGTTTGGGACACCATCCTTGAGTATCGCGACGAGAACGGGGACCTCTATGACAAGCGGACCAATTACGACATTGGCAACCAGCTGCGCGTCATTCTTGATGTTGAGGAAGATCAGCTTTGGGACACTATATTTGAGTACCGTGACGAGAACGGGAATCTCTATGACAAACGGACCAATTACGACACCGGTTTGCAAACGCGCTACATCCCTGATTTCGACAACAGCCAAGTCTGGACCGATATCGTTGAAAACCGGGATGCTGATGATGTTCTGACCAAGAAACTGACGACCTATGACAATGATCAGGAGCAGGTGATCTTGTTCGACCTGGAAAACCAATTCGCGTGGGACTCCCATATTCGCGTCTTTGACACGGATGGCAGCCTGCTTTCTGAAGAGTTTGTTTAGACCCTATCCATGGAGCATTCTTCGCGCGACATGACGCAGTGTGGCCTGTATCGCGGCAGGCCGTGACAACCCAGCCTGCGCGTGAAGCATGCGGCATGTCGCGAGGGTGCTGTGCCAAGAGTTGGAGCTGAGCGATCCTTTTTGTCGGTGGTGAATGGCCAATGGCTCGGCCAGAGCCGCCGCTGTCGGGGTGAGCGTCAGAAGGTGTAGCCAAAGGGCGTAATCGTGGCGTTTGGGGATATCTGGCATTGGCTGCTTGCCCAAGTGCTTGGTGTCGTAAACCGCGGTCAGACATCCGATCCTGTTGCCCCAGAGAAGCATTTTGCGGGTCAACATCTTGGGCGCGACCCGGATATAATCCGCGCGTGCTGTGCGCCGCAGATAATAACTGGTGTAGCTGAAGACTGTGCCGTGGGTCTGCATGAAATTGAGTTGTCGTTCCAGCTTGGAAGGCAGCCAAAGGTCATCTGCATCCAAAAAGGCAATGAAGCGACCTTTGGCCTGATTGAGAGCATAATTGCGTGCGGCGGCAGCGCCTGTTTTGTTTGCCGGGCTTTCCAACGGAATGACCCGTGGGTCTTGCTTGGCTCTCTCGCGTATAATGGCTGCGCTGTCGTCTGAAGACCCGTCATCTGCGACTAATAACTCCCAGTCTTGGAGCGTCTGATCTTGGACGGATTGGATCGCTGCGGCCACCGTAGGGCCTGCGTTGCGGCACGGCATCAAGATAGAGACGCGCGCTGTATCAGGTGAGCGCATCGTGCAGGACCTCGATCACTTGGTCTTGGTTTTGATCTGTCAGATAGGGATGCATTGGCAAGCTGAACACGGTGGCCGCAGCAATTTTGCATTCTCGAAGCCCTTTTGGGTCCATTGGAAAAGACGCGTAGGCGGTCTGCTGATGCAATGGCTTTGGGTAATAGATGCCAGCCGGAATATGTGCCGCCTCAAGCGCAGCGATGAGTTTTTCGCGAGGTGTATCCTCGGGCGCACGTAGGGTGTATTGCGCCCAGGTGGAGACCAGCCCTTCGGGCACATATGGGACGCACAAAAGATTGCCCAGTGCAGCGGTGTAGCGAGCGGCGACCTTGTTGCGACGGCGGATCTCCTCCGGGAAAATCGCGAGCTTTTCGCATAGGATTGCTGCTTGCAAAGTATCGAGCCGGGAGTTCATCCCGATGCGCTGGCAATCATATTTGTGGTGGCCTTTTCCATGCACCCTGAGGGAGGTAATCTTGTCGGCTAAGTCCTCTTTCTGGGTGAACACCGCGCCGCCGTCTCCGTAGCAGCCAAGGGGTTTGGCCGGAAAGAAGGACGTCGTTGCAATATCGCCTAGCGTGCCTGTTCTTCGCCCTTTGTAGGTGCCACCGAAACCCTGTGCACTGTCGGCGATCAAACGCATCTTACTGGCCGCGCAGATCTCGGACAGGGCATCGTAATCGGCAGGCCGCCCGAACAGATCGACGGCAATCACCGCCGCAGGGTTCAGCCCTAGGTCTCGTGCATGGGCAATCGCACGCCTCAGGCTGTTCGCGCAAATGTTGAACGTGGTCGGGTCTATGTCGACAAAGACAGGGGTTGCGCCGGTTGAAGGGATCACCTCAGCGGTCGCTGCGAAGGTGAAGGCGGGGCAGAAGACGGCGTCGCCTTTACCGATCTCCAACGCCATCAATGCAAGTTGCAACGCGTCGGTTCCGTTGGCGCAGGTCAGTGCGTGTTTGGCCCCGCAAAACTCGGAGAGAGCCTGCTCAAGCTCCGTCACCTCGGGGCCCATGATGTAGGCTCCGTGGTCCAGCACGGCTGCAATGCGAGCGTCTATTTTAGCTCTGATCCGGGCCTGCTGCGCTGCAAGGTCGATAAACTGCATCATACCGCGACAATCTTGGCGAGATCAGGGTGTTGCTCGCCCCGCTTCGGTTCAATCGGTGCTGTGCGGATGTGGGAGACCGTTTCAATTGAGGGGCGCACTTCGTCCAATCCGTAGCCTGTTCCAGCCAGCATATTGGCGTAGCTGGCGGTGTGCAGGTCGGTGAAACCGCCGGAGAATTCGATCTCCTGCCCATCTACGGTGATCGAGCGATGGGTGCTTTGTCCCTCTGGCGTGTGGGCAGGAAGGTGGTCGCGGTTGATGGACAAAACCCAGCGCACACGCGCACGTTCAAATTCCAGATACCCGGCAGAGGCATCTGCGGCGCGGTGGTGGACAATGTTGGTTTTCAACGGACCAAAGACGAAGGACAGCATGTCATAGAAATGCACGCCAATATTGGTCGCTATACCGCCTGATTTATGCTCAAACCCTTTCCAGCTGGCATGATACCAAGCGCCACGAGAGGTGAAATAACCAAGGTCGACGTCATGGATTCTGCCGCTCGTGTCCGCAGCAATCCGGTCACGCAGCGCGACGATGGCGGGATGCAGCCGCAGCTGCAAAATGGAGAACACCCTGCGTCCGGTTTCCGCCTCAAGTTGCGCGAGGTCGTCGATGTCTGAGGGATTCAGAACCAAAGGTTTCTCGCACAGCGCGTCGGCGCTTGCGCGCAGGGCGAATGCGATGTGGTCCTTGTGCAGGTAGTTAGGCGAGCAGACGGACACGTAGTTGATGTCGGCCCGCCGCTGGACATGTGACGCGAAGGGCTCGAACTCAGTGAAGAAAGCCGCGTCTGGAAAATGGCTGTCCATGATGCCGACGCTGTCATTGACATCATAGGCGCAGCTCAGGTGGCCTCTGGTCCGGCTGATGGCCTTCAAGTGGCGCGGTGCGATATAGCCCGCGGCGCCGATGAGGGCGTATGTCTTGTGCATATCAGGCTCGCTCGACATTGCTGGCCTCTGCGAACTTGCCGCGCGTGTCAATGACCACCTGCGCGTGTTGTGCGATCAGGTCGTAGTCAAAATCGCTATGGTCGGTCAGCAGAACAATCGCGTCGAAACTTGCGATGGATTTGGCGGTCAGCTTGACGGAGGCCAGATCAAAGTCGTGCTCGCGCATCAGGGGAAAGACCGGGACGTTGGGGTCGGAATAAGCGATGTCGGCACCCCAGTCCCGGAGCCGTTCCATTACGAAGACGGAAGGGCTTTCGCGCATGTCGTCCACGTCACGTTTATAGGCTACGCCCAGCGCCAGCACCTTCGATCCTTTCAAGCTTTTGCCGCGTTCGTTCAGCGCCCTTACGGTCTTGTCGACGACATATTGGGGCATCGCGGCGTTGACCTCGCCCGCTAGCTCAATGAAGCGCGTGTTGACGCCGTATTCGCGGGCCTTCCAGGTCAGGTAGAACGGATCAACGGGGATGCAGTGCCCCCCGATGCCGGGGCCGGGGTAATAGGCGGTGAAGCCGAAGGGCTTGGTTTTGGCGGCGTCGATGATTTCGAAGATATCGAGGTGCATGGCGTCCGCCACGACCTTCAGCTCATTCACCAATCCAATGTTGATAGAGCGGTGGATATTCTCGAGCAGCTTGACCATCTCCGCCGCGCGGGTGGAGCTGACGGGTACCACCTTGTCGATGAACTTCGCGTAGAGTTCCTGACCGGCCGCGAGGCAGTACTCCGAATAGCCCCCGACGATCTTGGGAATGGTGCGCGTGTCAAACGCAACGTTGCCGGGATCCTCGCGTTCTGGGGAATAGACGAGGAAGAAATCCTCCCCAACCGTCAGGCCCGTTTCTTCGATATAGGGCAGCAAGACCTCGTCTGTTGTGCCGGGCCATGTCGTGCTTTCCAGGCTAAGAAGCTGGCCTTTGCGAAAATACGGGCTGATCGCTTGCATCGTGGCTTTGACAAAGCTCAGATCCGGTTCGCGGGTCCGGTCCAGAGGCGTTGGAACGCAGATAATCAGCGCATCACACTCGGCCACGCGCGAGAAATCAGCCGTGGCTTCGAACCCGGATTTGACCATGTTGAACACCTTGGTGTCGGACAGGTGTTTGATCGGGCTTTTGCCTGCGTTCAATTGGTCAATGCGCTCTTTCACGATATCGAAGCCGACGACTTTGTCGCCTGTTTCGGCCACCCGTAGAGCCAGTGGAATTCCAACATAGCCCATCCCCAGTATGCCTATAGTTTGGAATTTGGAGTTGGGTTGTTTTGTTAACTGTTTGAAAACATTGGTTTGCTTGAACTGGGTTTTTGGGGAATGTAGTGTCAAAGTCGCCCTCCTGCGGAGCCCGCATAATGTTTACTGACCGACGTATTTTGTTGTCCAAACTGGCAGATGCCGCCGGTATGACTGTTCTGCGTGATGTCGAAATTGCGTTTGCCGGCAAAATACCGACGGCGTTGGAGTGCCGGGTTGTGCCCGTCAGTTCTGCTGATCATTTGAACGCTGCTGTGGCTCGGGGCGGTATTGCTGCGATGATTGTCCCTGCTGCGTTGGCAGATGATGTGCCGACCACCTACGGGCTGGCAGTAAGCGAGGAGCCCATGGTCGCACTTGCGCGGTTCCAAGCTGCGCTTTCTGTCCGCGAAGACTTTCAGTGGCAGAGCTTTTCTTCGCGGATCGATCCGTCCGCGCATATTGATCCAAGCGCGTATATCGCGGCGCGTGATGTGGTGATCGGAGCGGGCACATATGTCGGACCGAATGCTGTCATTCGTCCGCGAAGCATTGTCGGGGATCACTGCAAGATCGACGCAGGTTGCGTTGTCGGGGTTGACGCGTTTGAGGCCGATGTCACCCAACCCGGTGGGCTGCTGCAGGCATCTGGCGGTGTGGAGATTGGCGATCATGTGACGCTCCAGCCCAATTGCGTGGTGGGGCGTGCTACCTTTGGCGGGTTTACCAAGATTGGGGCTGGGACGCTGATTGATGCGGGCGTCAGCATTTCGCATGATTGCGTCATTGGTGCAGAGGTCACGATTTGTGCGAATGCCAGCCTGTCGGGCCGCGTGGTTGCCGGGCAGGGGGCGTATATCGGACCCAATGCTTCGATTTCTAATGGTGTGGTGCTGGGTGACAAATGCGTGGTGTCCATTGGTTCGGTTGTGACAAAGGCGGTTGCGCCCAATACTCGTGTGACTGGCAATTTCGCGCTGCCGCATGCCAAGTGGCTGGCTTTGATCCGAAAATTCAGGTGAAATCCTGATAAATGATTAATCTCTCAAGTTTTTGTTAAGGATGATCCGCGCAGATGGGATCAGTATTAACCTTAACGAGCTGAGATCATGGTTGCATCGACCCGAAAGAAACGTGTGGCGATGGTGGTGCCCAATATGTGCGACCCCGACTACCGCGTTATCAAGCAAGCAGAGACTCTCGCGGCGGCAGGTATGGAGGTGCGGATCTATTGCATCTGGAAGCCCGGCATTGGTCTACCTGTCAGAGAGGTTCTGAACGGTGTCACCTATATTCGGCGTGAATGGAATGTTGTTGCGCTCATCAAAAATAAGCTTTTTGGCATCCCGCTCCCTCATGAAACGGTGCGTTTGAAGTCCCGTTATGTTGAAGAAGGCGAGGGCTGATGCGCGTTTTGAACTGGCTCCAAAAGCTAGGTTACGCGGCCGCCGATTCCCGGATGAAGCGCATGTCGCTGATGTTTCACACGGTGTTTTGCGATCTGTCTCTAAGAATGGTTTTTCGCGAGGAAATGGCGGCTTGGAAGCCTGACGTGGTGCATGCGCATGACGGAATTGCGCTGCCTTTGGCGTCAAAAGTGGCCGATGATTGCGGCGCGCGTCTGGTCTTCGACAGCCATGAGCTGGAGACGCACCGCAACCCACCCCTCTCCCGCATTCGCCGCTTGCAAGTGCAGCATCTCGAACGCAAGTATCTGCCGAAGGCGGATGCGATCTTCACTGTGGGGCAGAAAATTGCGGGTTTTCTGTCCTCGACTTACAGGATCGAGAAACCGGTTGTTCTATTCAACAGTCCGAGGGTTCAGCCGAACCCGGTCTCCAACCGATGGGACACACCTGACCGCACCAATTTGCGCGAAGAGCTGCTTATTCGTAGCAACGGTTTCCTGTTGGTTCACACGGGAAACGTGACGTTCAACCGTGGCATTGAGCAGGCCGTGATTGGCCTGTCCAAGGCGGTCAGTGATCCGGCATTCAAGGACGCGTATCCCGGTGGGGTTCATCTGGCTTTGGTTGGCAACCGGGTGCCGCAGGTCGTTGCGCGGGTGGAGCAATTGCATAAACGCTATGGCGCGTGCATCGAGATCCATTTCGTGGAGCCCGTCGCCGCCAACCGGATCGTCGAATATATCAGCACAGCAGATGCGAGCATTTCCGCCGGGGTTCCGCTTGTTCTGTCCTATGAGTTTGGGATGCCGAACAAACTGTTCGAGGCCCTGATGGCGGGGCTGCCTTTGATCGCGTCCGACCTTGTGGAAATGAAGCGGTTCATCGCGGAAAACGAGCTTGGGATCAGCTATCAAGCCGATGACACGGACAAGCTGGCAGAGGCCTTTACGGAGCTGGCGTTCAACATTGACCGATACCGAGTCTCCGAGAGCCGGTTGGCCATGCTGCGCAAGCAGTTTTGTTGGGAGGCGCAGGAAACCAAATTGTTGCAGACCTATGAACGGCTTCTTGAAAGCGAGGTGGCTCATGGTTGAGGTGACCTCAGGGATGCTTGCGGATTTTGTCTGCCAAAAGTTTGGAGGAGAGCTTGAGTATTCCGGCCCGGAGTTTGTTCTGTCACGGCCCACCCCTTTGGGTGATCTAGCTGCGAACGCGCTCAGCTTTTGTAATGGAGTTCGTTTCACACCACCGTCTGAACCTGTGGCGGTGATCTGTGGCAGAGAGACGCTTTGTGAAGGTGGTGCCGATGCTTTGGTTCTGCGCGTCGACAACCCGCGCTTGGTGTTTGGCAAAGCTGTGGAACATTTCTTTGTCCCTAAGCCCAAAACCTTTGTGCACCCAACTGCCGTTATCGAAAGCTCCGTGATGCTTGGGGCGGAAGTCTCCATTGGCGCGCATTCCGTGATCGGCGAAGGGTGCCACATCGGCGCGCGCAGTCGGATTGGGTCGAATGTCGTGCTTGGTCCGGGCGTCAGGGTTGGTGAGGATTGCGCTATTCTATCCGGCTCCGTGATTGGCGAGGCCGGGTTTGGCGTCGAATTTGATGCGGAGGGTCACAGCTTCCGGTTGCCCCATATCGGCGGAGTTATTTTGGAAGATCGGGTGCAGGTTGGCAGCCTCTGTTCCATCGCGGCTGGCACTCTTTCTCCGACGATTTTGCGCGAAGACGTGCAGCTCGATAACAAGGTGCATGTGGCCCATAATGTGGATGTGGGCGCGCGGAGTCTGATAACCGCCTGCGCCGAGATTAGCGGCAGCGTGACCATCGGGCCTGATTGCTGGCTCGGGCCAAATTCGAGCGTGATCAACAAGATTAATATTGGGCGGAACAGCCTTATAGGGCTTGGTGCCGTCGTTACGAAAGATGTGGGGGACAATGTCGTTGTCGCCGGGTCTCCGGCGCGTGTTTTGAGATTCAACCCGGAACCTGCGCGGTGAGTTTTTCATTGAGCAAAGGGTCAGGCAAGGGCCGCACAGCGTTGCTGTTATCAGCTCACACGGATGATTGCGAATTAGGCATGGGCGGTACGATCGCCCGGCTGGTTGAAGCGGGCTACATGGTCCGCTGGCTGGTTTTTTGCAACGCTTGGCAATCCTTGCCAAATGGGTTCGACAAGACCACTTTGATCACGGAGCAGTACAGCGCCGCCGCTGCGTTCGGTATTCCGGCTGATGCGGTTGAAATGGGCGACATTCCTGTGCGGAGATTTCAGGAATTTCGTCAGGACATCCTCGAGGCCCTCGTTGCAGAGACCCGAAAAACCCGCCCCGATCTGGTGTTTTGCCCTTCCTTGCAGGACCGGCATCAAGACCACCAGACCCTCGCGCAAGAGGCGCAGCGGGCGTTCAAACAGACAAACCTGATGGGCTACATTTTGCCTTGGAACATAAGACACGAGCTGCGCAGCGCGCAGGTTGAAATCGGGCCGCATCATTTTGAACAGAAGAAGGCAGCGCTGGCATGTTATCAAAGCCAGGCTGCCCGTACTTATTTTGGCGAGGATGCGGTAGAGGTCCTGTTGAAGGCCTCAGGCTTGGCGTCAGGCATGGAGATGGCTGAGACGTTCGAGGTGATCAACCTGTCCACACGCCTTTGAGCCAGATTGGGCCTGTCCAGCAGGCTGCGATAAAAACCGGTCAGTTTCTTCGCTTCATCTTGCCAGTTGTATTGCGCTTTGATCACGGAGCGCTGGTCTGAAACCGAGGTGTTCGCCGCGGTCCGGATGGCCTCGACCACAGCTTCGCTGGAAGCTGTCCAAGGCAGGAGTGACAGCCCAGATTTCAGACGCGTTTCGCGTTCCAGCCTCGGCAGCTGCGTCGCGACAACCGGGAGTTGATTGTAGAGATACTCCAGAACTTTGACTGGCAATGCATCGACATAGGCTGGCGTCGGTTGCGGCAGGCAAAGCGCCACGTGGGCCTGCCTTAGTAGCTTGGCCACCTCAGATCTGGTCTTTCGCCCATGCAGAGTGATCCACGGCTTGGCGGGGTGGGCATTTACCTTGCCGCGCAGATCTGGAGGGATTGGGCCGACCAGATGCAGGTGAATGTCCCCGGCGGCGGCAAAGGCGGCGTCACACATCCGGAAGACGCCCCGCGCGATGGTTATGTCACCGACATAGATGCATTGGGTAACAGGTTCCGTCGGGTGGCAGATGGCGTCTTGCGACCACTCCGAGACCTCAAGGTAGTTGCGGATAACGACGCCGTGGCAGCCTTGGAAGCGCGCTCCGAGATGTTCGTCGGCGAAGACAAACCCGTCGACCCAGTTCATCGCGCGGCGCTCCGCTCTGTCGGTTAGCTTTGCGATTGCTTTGCGAACCCGGTGAGGACCCAGCCAAGGACGTGAGAGCAGTGCTTTGGGAAAATCCTCGTGGATGTCATAGACGATCTTGATCCCGCGTCGCTTCCAAATCCGTGCAATCCCCAAGAGGTCGGGGTCATGGATGTGGACAGCTCTTGGCTGCAGTCTCCGCACGACCCGATCCAGCGCAAGCGTAAAGCTGGTGAACCGCTGCAGTCGGTTTGCAGGAGCGGGAAGGGTGATCAGGGTCAGGCCTTCGGTTTGAGCTTCGGTGTGAGTGTCGCCCGGTCCCACAATGCCGACAGTAAGCCCTGCCGCCGCCAGCGCGCGGGCTTCTTTCACGAAGATGCGGGTGTCCCGGACAACATGGGCGGAGGTTACGTGCAGGACGTCCAATTCGCTCATTATGCCCTGATCTTCATATTCTTGCTGTGGTGAGCGATCGCGTCGTCAATATTGTCGTAATAGTGGAGGTGCCCGTTCTCCAGCACGGCTCCGCTGGAGCAGATGGATTTGAGGGTGCCCTCGCTGTGCGAAACCACGATTGAGCCCGCGCGGTCCAGCCGGTCTTCGAGCACGTCGCGGCATTTCTCCCGGAAGGAGGCGTCGCCGACGGATGTGACCTCGTCGATCAAGTAGTAGGAGAACGGAATGCCCATCGAGATGCCAAAGGCCAGCCTAGCCCGCATGCCCGAGCTGTAGGTACGCACCGGCATTTTGAAACTGCGGCCAAGCTCGGAGAAGTCCAGGACGTACTCCTCCAAAGCTTCCGTATCTATGCCGTAGACGCGCGCAATGAATCGGGTGTTTTGCGCGCCGGTCATATCCGCATGAAAGCTGCCCGCGAACCCAATTTGCCACGACACCGTGCCGCTGCTTTCCACTGCCCCAAAATCTGGGCGCATTGTGCCGCCAATGATCTTTAGCAGTGTCGATTTCCCCGCCCCGTTGCGCCCGAGAAGGGCCACGGATGTCTTGCTTGGGAAAATCGCGTTGATCTCTTGTGCGATGAATTTTCGCCGCCCCCGGATACGGAAGCTCTTCGTCAGGTTGGTAAGTTGGATCATCAGGCCTACCGTCGGTCGCGGATCGAATAACTGACCATCATCGCCACTGCCCAAAACAGGGTCAGCAATAAAGCGGTGATGCCAATGATCAGCGGAGACCTTGGGTAAAGCGCGCTGTCGGCCAAAGTCGGCTCGATATGTACGGCCAGATATTTGGTGCGCCGCTTTGCGTCTGCCTTGGCCCCGTCATAGGCCGCTGCTGCGGCCAGAAAGGCCTGCTCTGCGAATTCGCGCTCCACGATGAGCGCCTCGTAATCGCCGATAATCGAAACCATCCCGCTGTCAACGCCGGAACTGAGCGCTGCACGTTCGCTCTCCAACCGGCTGCGGATGGCCTCGATACGCAGCTGGGATTGCTGTATCCGCGAGTCGTTGCGGTTCGATGTGCTTCCTGAAAGCAGGTCATAATCAATCAGGGCTTCAGCCAATTGCTGCTGAAGGGCGGCGCTGACCCCACCTTGGGACTGCACGGCAAGTGTAGGGTCTATGACGCGCGATTCAGCTCGAAACTGGCTGAGCCTTTGACGGGCTTGCTTGAGGCGGGAACGCGCCTCGTTCAGATCGGCCTCTGCGTATTTGGTGGCATCCTCGCGGGCAAGCAGGCTGAGGCGGTCCACCAATTGCTGCGAGTGGTTCAGGATTGCCTTGTTGACTTGTTGGGCGGCGTCGGCGTCAAAGGCGAAGCTTTCCACATGGATAAGCCCGCTGCCTTTATCGAGGCTGTTTTGGACCATCCAGCGCCAATGCCGGACCAGCTCTTCAACAGACACGTTATCCGAGATGGAGAAGACCGGGTCGCTGGGCGTTCCGGCATAGAGCCGTCGCAACCCAAGCTGCGCATCAATGTCCCGCACGATTTTCTGGCTGGAGATGAATTCGTAAACGATGTCGGCATCTGCCGTGGTTCCGGTTGAAAGCTGCCCCAAGCCTGACAGCGCATCAAGGGGGTTGGAGAATTCCTCAGATCGGACGGAGAAGGACATTTCTGACGAAAACTGCGGGCTGGCGCGTTGTGTGAGATACCAGAAGGTGGCCACAAGCGGGGCCAGAACCATGAGCGTGAAGGACAACCAAACCATCCAATGCCGTCTGCGCATACGCGCTTTATGTGCAGTTTGGCGGGGTTTGGCCTTTGGTCGCTCCTCTACCAGCTTGATGGCGGGGGTCTCGGTACTGGTCATGATAACTGCTTTCGCCACTGATATTGGGAATGAAGATTGCAGCAGTTTATTTCGATTACATTAACCATACTGTTAACTCTGACGCGTAGCCCTAGGGCCATGACCCCGGTTACTTCAGATCACAGCGCGCCCAAGCGACGACATGTGCCGTTCCAAACCTTGCGGGTGATCTTTGCCTTGATGATCCGCGAGATGGCGACCAGTTTTGGGCGTTCCTCCTTGGGCTATCTTTGGGCAATATTAGAGCCTATCGGCATTATCATCGTGTTCACGCTGGCGTTCTCGATCATCTTCAAGCAGCCGCCGCTTGGGTCCAGTTTTCTGCTGTTCTACGCGACGGGGTATTTGCCCTTCGGGATCTACAACACCGCGCAAAGTAAAATCGCGGTGGCTCTGACGCAGAACAAGGCTCTGCTGTTTTATCCTTCCGTGACCTATACGGACGTGATCTTGGCGCGATTTGCGCTAATCTCGCTGACCGAACTGACCGTCAGCGTGGTCTTGTTCACCGGGCTCTTGGTCCATGCTGGGGTCACGGTTGTGCCAAATCTGCCCTACATATTCGTGGCACTGGGGATGGCGCTTTTGCTGGGCACATCCGTTGGGCTGATGAACGCGACCTTGTTTGAGATCTTGCCGTCCTGGCGCACTATCTGGAAAATTCTCAGCCGCCCGATGTTCTTCATCTCGGCGATCTTCTACCTGTTCGATTCGTTGCCGAGCTATATTCAGACAATTTTATGGTGGAACCCGTTGGTGCATATCATCGGAACATTGCGGGTCGGGTTCTTCCCGGAATACGAAGGTGCGTATATTTCATGGCTCTACGTCGTCATCTTGTCCTTGTGTTTGATGACTGTGGGTTTGGTCAATCTGCGGACCTCGAACAAGTTCATCATCAATAACTAGCCTTTTGCCGGCCACATATTTGCAATAATGAAGCGCCAGTAAGCAAAGTAGAAGCCTGCTCAGGCGTGCTCAAAGAGGATATTGGTAGTGAAAATCGCAATGATTGGGACCGGCTATGTCGGTTTGGTTTCGGGTGTATGCTTCTCGGATTTTGGGCATGACGTTGTCTGCGTCGACAAGGATCCAAGCAAGATCGAGATGCTGAACAAGGGCAAAGTGCCGATCTACGAACCTGGCTTGGACGTTCTGATGCAAAAGAACGTGGATGCCGGGCGGCTTACGTTCACGACCGATTTGATTGAAGCGGTCGATGGCGCGGAGGCGGTCTTTATCGCGGTGGGCACGCCCACCCGGCGGGGCGACGGCCATGCAGATCTAACTTTTGTTTACGCAGCGGCTGAGGAGATCGCCAAGGCAGTAACCGGCTACACAGTGATCGTGACGAAATCGACTGTTCCTTTGGGCACCAACCGCAAGGTTGCCGAAGTTGTCGCCAAGGCTGCACCGGGTCTGGAATTCGATGTGGCGTCCAACCCGGAATTCTTGCGCGAAGGTGCGGCGATCGACGATTTCATGAAGCCGGACCGTGTTGTTGTGGGTGCTGAGACAGATCGTGCTATTGCGGTTATGCAAGACATCTACCGCCCGCTCTATCTGCGCGACTTCCCGATCATGACCACGGACCTGGAAAGCGCCGAGATGATCAAATACGCGGCGAACGCGTTTCTGGCGACCAAGATTACGTTCATCAACGAGATCGCCGCTCTTTGTGAGAAGACGGGCGCTGACGTTAAAGCCGTGTCGAAAGGTATGGGGCTGGACGGGCGTATCGGAAACAAGTTCCTGCATGCAGGCCCCGGCTATGGCGGCTCTTGTTTCCCGAAAGACACCAGCGCCTTGGCGCGGATCGGTCAGGAACATGCGTCTCCGATGCAGATCACCGAGGCGGTGATGCGGGTCAATGAAGGCGTGAAGGCCAGAATGATCGAAAAACTGCGCGACCTGTGTGGAGGCAGCTTTAACGGAAAGCGTGTTGCGGTGCTTGGCGTGACGTTCAAACCGAACACCGATGATATGCGTGACGCGCCCTCCCTGACAATTGTGCCGGCCTTGGTCGGTGGCGGTGCCAAGGTGAATGTGGTTGACCCGCAGGGTCACCATGAGGGTGAGGCGCTTTTGCCGGGTGTGACTTGGCATGATGACCCGTATTCGGCCTCCGATGGCGCTGATGTGATCGTGCTGCTGACCGAATGGAACGAATTCCGCGCGCTTGATCTGGAGCGGATTGCGGGCAGCATGTCTTCGCCGCGAATGGCCGATCTGCGCAATATCTATTCGGCACAGGATGCGGAGAAAGCTGGATTCGTTTCCTATTGCTGTGTCGGCAGGCCTGATTTCGAAGCTAAGTAGGAGCGTGCTTTGGCGCGTATGATCCGGTTCGGATTAGCTGGTTTATTGTTTCAATTCAAGCATGTGGCAGAAAGCAACCACGTGGATACAAGCTGTGCTATGACGGGTGACTTGATGTGTCGAGACTGATACATCTCGCCCCGTGGCACGGTATGGAGAGCAAGTGTGCAGGTTGAAAAGACAGCGTTAGACGGTGTTGTGGTGCTGACCCCGCGCCGGTTTGGTGATGACCGTGGGTTCTTTACCGAGGTCTGGAACAAGCCCGTCTTGCAAGAGCTCGGTATTGATGTCGACTTTGTGCAAGACAACCACTCCTACTCAGCGCCCAAAGGCACCGTCCGCGGGCTGCATTTTCAGGCGCCTCCGCATGCGCAGGACAAGCTGGTGCGGTGCGGTGCCGGGTCGGTTCTGGACGTCGCAGTAGACATTCGAAAAAGCTCGAGCACCTACGGTAAATGGGTCGCGGTGGAGCTGTCTTGGGAGAACGGCAAACAGTTGTTTGTGCCGAAGGGTTTCTTACATGGTTTCGTCACCCTGCAACCGGACTCGGAGCTGCTGTATAAGTGCTCTGACGTATATGCGCCGGAGACTGATGGATCCGTCCATTTCGCGAGCGAGGCATTGGGCATTGATTGGGGCGTTGCGCCCGAAGATGCGATCCTGTCCGCGAAAGATGCGGAAGCGATCCAGTTTTCGGAATTCGACTCCCCGTTTGAGTAAGTAAGTGAAGGTATGTGTGCGATGAAGATTTTGGTGACTGGCGGCGCAGGGTTTATTGGTTCGGCTGTTGTAAGGCAGGCGATCCGCGATGGGCATGAGGTTGTGAACCTTGATGCGCTGACCTACGCGGCCTGTCTGGATAACGTGGCCCCGGTGGCCGACGCGGCGGGCTATGTGCTCGAAAAGGCAGATATTCGCGACGCCGCTGAGGTCAGACGCATTTTTGCGGAGCATAAGCCTGATGCTGTGATGCACCTTGCCGCTGAAAGCCATGTGGACCGGTCTATTGACGGCCCGAAAGAGTTTCTCGACACGAATATCCTTGGCACGTTCACCATGTTGCAGGAGGCGCTGGCCTATTGGGACGGGGCAGGGCGGCCATCCGGATTCCGGTTCCACCATATCTCCACGGATGAGGTTTACGGCACGCTGGGCGAGACCGGACAATTCACCGAAGAAACACCTTACGCGCCGAACAGTCCCTATTCCGCCTCGAAAGCGGCGTCCGATCATCTCGTGCGCGCCTGGGGAGAGACCTACGGCCTGCCTTTCGTGCTGACCAATTGCTCCAATAATTACGGTCCCTATCACTTCCCTGAAAAGCTGATCCCGGTGGTCATCCTGAACGCATTGGCGGGACGGGACATCCCGGTTTACGGCAAGGGCGAGAACGTGCGTGACTGGCTCTATGTGGAAGATCATGCCGACGCTCTGCTGACCGTGTTGCAAAAGGGTGAGAATGGGCGAACCTACAACATTGGTGGCGAGAATGAGGCGCGCAACATTGATATCGTGACGATGATTTGCAGCCTGCTTGATGAGATGCGTCCCAAAGACAAGCCGCATGCTGAGCAGATCACCTATGTCAAAGACCGTCCGGGCCATGACCTGAGATATGCGATTGATCCTGAACGAATTCGGACGGAACTGGGCTGGCGGCCTTCCGTGACGCTGGAACAGGGTCTGAGAAAGACGGTTGAATGGTATCTTGAGAACGAGGATTGGTGGCGTGCGCTGGAGAACCGCGACGGGGTCGGCAAACGTCTTGGCGAAGGGTAGGCAGCATGTCTGATATTCTCGTCTTTGGCAAAACCGGACAGGTCGCGACAGAGCTTGGTCTCTTGGACGGGACCTTTTGCGTAGGCCGAGACGTTGCTGATTTGTCCGACCCTGCCGCTTGTGCCGCGCTCATTGAGGAACGAAAGCCAAAGGCGGTCATCAATGCCGCGGCTTACACGGCTGTGGACCGTGCGGAAGAAGAAGAGGCGCCTGCGACCACGGTAAACGGTGAGGCACCCGCCGCGATGGCGCAGGCCTGTGCCGCGTTGGATATCCCGTTTGTCCATATCTCGACGGATTATGTGCTTGATGGGCTAGGTGCGCTTCCGCATGAGCCGGAAGCCACCCCGGCGCCTTTGAACGCTTACGGCCGCAGCAAGCTCGTTGGCGAAACTGCGATCAAGCAAGTGGGCGGTCGCTACTGTGTGCTTCGCACGTCTTGGGTCTTTTCAGCCCATGGGGCGAATTTTCTGAAGACAATGCTGCGTTTGGGCGAAAGCCGGGACGCGTTGACGGTTGTTGGTGATCAAATTGGTGGGCCAACTCCGGCACGCCAAATTGCGCTGGCATGTATGGCTGCTGCCGCAGGGCTGAGTGGGCCGGATGGTCGCGGCAAATCGGGTATCTACCATTTCTCCGGGGCACCGGATGTCAGCTGGGCTGATTTTGCGCGAGAGATCTTCAGCCAAGCAGGTTTGGCTGTTGCCGTTACGGATATTCCAACCGCAGATTACCCCACCCCTGCCGCGCGGCCTTTGAATTCCCGGATGAATTGCGCCACCCTTGAGCAGGCGTTTGGTGTTGCTAGGCCCGCCTGGCGTCAGGATGTTGCCGAGATCCTTCAGCAACTTGGCACCTGAGACGGCCCTGCCCTAAAATGGTCAATCATTGATGATTGAAGCGACGAAACACGAGCGTGAAACCAGTAAGAGACAGAGTAAAATGAGCGATCGCAAAGGTATTATATTGGCAGGTGGATCCGGGACCCGGCTCTATCCCATCACCCAAGGTGTCTCCAAACAGTTGATGCCCATCTACGACAAACCGATGATCTATTACCCGCTGAGCGTGCTGATGCTGGCCGGGATTCGTGAGATTGCCGTGATCACCACGCCTGAGGATCAAAGCCAGTTTCAGCGCCTGCTTGGCGACGGGTCGCAATGGGGTGTGTCGCTGACCTTCATTGTGCAACCCAGCCCGGACGGTCTGGCGCAGGCCTATCTGCTTGCGGAAGAGTTTCTGGATGGCGCGCCCAGTGCGATGGTGCTTGGCGACAACATCTTCTTTGGTCACGGGCTACCTGAGCTGCTGTCCAAGGCCGATGATGTGGTCGAAGGCGGGACCGTATTTGGCTACCGTGTCACCGATCCTGAACGCTACGGCGTGGTGGGTATGGACGATGCCGGCAAGGTGGTTGAAATCATCGAAAAGCCCGAGGTGCCGCCAAGCAATTATGCGGTTACCGGTCTTTATTTCCTCGACGGCTCAGCGCCAGACCGGGCGCGTGCGATCAAACCCTCGGAACGGGGGGAGCTGGAGATCACCTCTCTTTTGGAAACCTATCTCAACGACGAGCAACTGACTGTTCAACGTATGGGCCGGGGCTTTGCCTGGCTGGATACGGGTACCCATGCCAGCCTGCTGGATGCCGGGAATTTTGTGCGCACGCTGCAATCGCGCCAGGGCCTGCAAACGGGCTGCCCGGAAGAGATTGCTTTTGAAAATAAATGGATCACCAAAGAGCAGCTTTTGGAACGTGCAGAGCTGTTCAAGAAGTCTGACTATGGCGTGTATCTCAAAGGCCTTGTTTAGAGGCTAAAGCAGCGGCGTCGCCAAAATGTCGCGCGCTTGCTGCCATGTTGCGACGGGGCGCTCATATTTGGCGCAAAGCTCAGCCGCGCGGATGACCAAAGCGGCATTTGAGGGGGCGAGTGTGTGTTTGTCGAGGCGCACATTATCCTCAAGCCCGGTGCGTGTGTGCCCTCCGGCCGCGATGGCCCATTCGTTGACGATGAGTTGCCCGGCACCGATGCCCGCCGCGCACCATTGCGCCTTGGGTGCGCGCTGTTTCATGACGGAAACGTAGAAATCGAAAACCGCCTTGTCGACTGGCATCGCGTTTTTCACGCCCATCACGAATTGAACGTAGAGTTTCCCGTAGAGCTTGCCGCCCGTATGCAGGTCGATGGCTTGCAGGATATGGCTCAGGTCAAAGGCCTCAATCTCTGGCGTCACCTGATATTTGCGCATCTGGGATGTCAGCCACTCTATGAGGTCTGGGCTATTCTCGTAGACCCGCAATGGAAAATTGCATGAACCGACGGAAAGCGATGCCATATCCGGTTTCAAAGGCAACATGCCGCCGCGTTCCTTGCCGGCCCCAGACCGCCCGCCCGTTGAGAACTGAATGATCATTCCGGGGCAGTGTTTTTTCAGGCCCTCTTTCAAAGCGGCAAATGTCTCAGGGTCCGAGCTGGGTGTTTCGTCGTCATTGCGGACATGGCAATGGGCGATGCTCGCGCCCGCCTCGAACGCAGCATGGGCGCTTTCAACCTGCTCCGACACTGTAATTGGAACCGCAGGGTTGTCGGCCTTGGTGGGGAGCGACCCGGTGATGGCCACGCAGATGATGCAAGGGGTCTTCATATCGTGGGCTCACATGTCAAAGAAGATGGTCTCGTGCTCACCTTGAAGATGGATATTGAAGAGGTAGCTTCCGCCACTTTGTTTTTTGGCAATCAGAGTCGGGACACGATTGCGATGCTCGATCTTGGTCAGGATCGGGTCGGCGGCATTGGACTGCGTTTCGTCGTCAAAATACAAACGCGTGTGCAGTCCGAGATTGATACCCCGCGCCACAATCCAGACGGTGATATGAGGGGCCTGAAGCCGACCGTCCATATAGGGAACCTGACCCGGCTTGACTGTATCAAACTGGAATTGGCCGGTCTCCATATCCGTGGGACAGCGCCCCCATCCGGTGAAGTTGCTCTCCGCCGAGGCAAAGCCTCCGTCTGCGTCTGCCTGCCAAATCTCGATCATTGCGTCGCGGATCGCCGTGCCGGTTCCGTCAAAGACTTGCCCGGTGATGGTGATCTCTTCGCCTTTGACAGGCCCGGTTTTCATGCTTGTGCCAAGGTCTTCGGCGTAGACCCCAGACATTTCTGCGAAATTTGGTGTGCATCCGATATGGACGTAGGGCCCGGCTGTCTGCGAGGGCGTTTCGCGCAAGAGTTTGTGTTTCTGGCGCATGTCACAGACCTTCCCAACGGTTTTCAAAGAAGGTTTGCCGCCGCCCGCGCAGCACGATGTCAAACGCGTAAACCCGCGCGTCCATTGGGACGGCCTCGGCCATATCCAACGAGGCTACGAGCGACTTGATTGCCTCTGTATCGTCGATGCTGCCGACAATCGGGCATTGCCAGATCATCGGGTCGCCCTCGAAATACATTTGCGTAATGAGCCGCTGCGAGAAGGCCTGTCCCATCAGTGAAAAATGGATATGCGCGGGCCGCCAATCGGCCATACCATTTGGCCAAGGGTAGGGGCCGGGTGTGACAGTGCGAAATTCATAGGCGCCGTTCTCATCCGTAATCATCCGACCACAGCCGCCGAAATTGGGATCCAGAGGGGCGAGATAGGCTTCGTTCTTGTGTCTGTACCGCCCACCCGCATTGGCTTGCCATACTTCGATCAGGCAGTTGGGGACCGGACGCCCGGTTTGGTCCAGCACTCTGCCTCGGACGATAATCCGCGGGCCAAGGGCCATTTCACCGGGCTGTGCGAAGTTGAGGATCAGATCATTATCGAGCGGGCCCAGCATATCGTGGCCAAATACTGGCCCCATTTGCTCCCCCATGCTTCCCGGAAAGGAAAAAAGCGGCTTGGTTGGTGAGCGTGTAACCGAGGTTTTATAGGCGGGGGTCAGCGCGGCGGGGTGTCCGTCATGATTGCGAACAAGATAACCGTTCCGGTTTGGGTTCTTGTGGGTCACGTGTCACTCATCTCTGCGAAGGTTTGCTTGGCAAGTTTCAACGCATGGTTTGCCTTGGGCACCCCGGCATAGATGGCCACATGTTGGAAGGCCTCGACGACGTCCCGCTCGGTGGCTCCGGTGTTGGCGGTGGCGCGAATGTGCATTGGGATTTCGTCAAAATTGCCGGTTGCGGCAAGCAGGGCCAGCGTCAGCATCGAGCGCTCCCTCAGGCTGATCGCATCGCTGGACCAGACCGTGCCCCAGGCCGCTTCGGTGATAAGGCTCTGGAACGGTTCGTCCAAAGATGTCTTCGCGGCTTCAGCGCGATCCACATGTGCGTCCCCCAGGACGGCGCGGCGGGTTTTCATGCCGGTGGTGTATCGGTCGCTCATCACATGCATCCTTCGCGTTGTTCCCTCAGTATGGCAGCCCAACGTAGTTTTGCGCCAGCACTGCTTGCGCCTGATCGCTTGATTGGAGGAAATCTATTTCCGCCTGTTGCATCCGCAGGTCAAACTCGGACTGGTCGGGGAATTGGTGCAATAAGGACGTCATCCACCAGCTAAACCGCTCCGCTTTCCAGACCCGCGCCAGCGCTTTCGCGGAGTAATTTTCGATGCCCTCGGTTTCTCCGGTGTCGTAGTACCGGATGAGCCCTTGGCTGAGGTAATGCACGTCGCTTGCCGCGGTGTTGAGGCCCTTTGCCCCTGTCGGTGGCACGATATGCGCCGCGTCGCCACATAGGAACAGCCGACCCCAGCGCATGGGTTCGCTCACAAAGGAGCGCAGGGGTGCGATCGATTTCTCAATGGAAGGTCCGGTGACCAGCGTTTCGGCATATTCTTGTGGAATGCGTTCCCGCAAAGCGGTCCAGAAGGCGTCATCGGTCCAATTCTGCGGGCTGTCGTCAATGGCGCATTGGATATAGTACCGGCTGAGGTTCTCGTTGCGCATGGAGCAGAGGGCAAAGCCTGCCTTTGAACTTGCGTAGATAAGCTCATCATGGACGGGCGGCGTCTCAGACAGGATACCCAACCAACCGAACGGGTAGACCTTTTCATATTCGCGCCTGACGGTGTCGGGGATGGTCTTCCTGCTGACGCCATGAAACCCGTCGCATCCGGCAATGTAGTCACAGGTGATCCGGTGCTCTTTTCCGTTTTTCGAATACACCACAGAGGGCGTATCGCTGTCTGCATCCTCGATCTGCACATCCTCGACGTCGAAAACCATTTGCGCCTGCAACGCCTCACGCGCGTCGTAAAGATCGCGGGTCACTTCGGTCTGACCATAGACGGTGACGTTTGCGCTTGTATGCTTGGCAAAGTCGACGCGGATTTGGGTGTCGCCATAGGAGATGACGGTTCCGTCGTGCACGAACCCTTCCGCTGTCAGACGATCCCCAGCGCCCGCTTTATGAAGTTGATCGACGAGCCCTGTCTCCAACACACCAGCGCGTATCCGGCTGAGGACGTAAGTCTTGCTCTTGCGTTCAAGCGTCAGGGTCTCAATGCCGCTGCGATCCAACATCTGCCCCAGCAGCAAGCCCGATGGCCCGCCGCCGATGATGACGACCTGTGTGCGCATTTTTATCCTCCCGCCACACGCTATCTGCTTTGGGGCGCGGATGTAAATTTCCAAATGCGAGGAAGGCATTCTCGGACATGCGACAGATCGTTGGTGGCAATTGCCATCGCTCACGATCTTTCCAAATGTCTTTGAAGAATTGGTGCCCAGGAGAGGACTCGAACCTCCACACCGTTGCCAGTACTAGCACCTGAAGCTAGCGCGTCTACCATTCCGCCACCTGGGCAGGTGTCGTGAGAGCGGTGATTAAGCAGGGTTCTGGGCTCTGTCAACGGGATTCGGGGGTCGGTTGGAATTGAATTGAAACTTGTCTGGCCTGAGTGGTCCCGGTAAAGCTCAGTCAAGCCATTTCGAAGAGGTCACCTCCCATGTCCAAGCTCGCAACCGTCTATGGCGGATCAGGTTTTGTAGGCCGCTACATCGTGCGCCGTCTTGCCAAGGCGGGCTGGCGTGTCCGTGTCGCGGTGCGCCGCCCGAATGAAGCGATTTTCGTTAAGCCTTACGGCACTGTCGGCCAAGTTGAACCGGTGTTTTGCAACATCCGCGACGATGCGTCTGTTCGGTCCGTCATGGAGGGTGCGGACGCCGTGGTGAACTGCGTCGGCACGTTCGACAAGCGTGGCCGGAATAATTTCGACGCCATTCAGGATGAAGGCGCGACCCGCATCGCGAAGATCGCCTCGGAGCTTGGTGTTGAGCGTATGGTGCATCTCTCGGCGATAGGCGCCGATGTTGACGGGAAGACGTTCTACGCCCGCTCGAAAGGGCGGGGCGAGGCGGGTGTGCTTGAGCATTTTCCAACGGCGACCATTCTGCGGCCCTCCGTTGTGTTTGGGCCGGAGGACGCGTTCTTCAACCGGTTTGCGGCGATGTCGCGGCTTGGTCCTGTTTTGCCAGTGATCGGTGCAGATGCGAAGTTTCAGCCGGTCTACGTGGATGACGTCGCGCAAGCGGCAATGGCCGGCATCGAAGGCGCGTCCGGTGTGTTCGAGCTGGGTGGCCCAGAGGTCCGAACCTTCCGCGAGTTGATGACCGAAATGCTTGCCGTCATCCGCCGCCGCCGGATTGTGCTGAATGTGCCGTTCTTTGTGGCTGGGATCATGGGGTCTGCCTTCGATCTGCTAAGCTTGCTGACGGGCGGGCTAGTGAAAGGGCCCGTGACGAAAGATCAGGTGATCAGCCTCAAGTCTGACACAGTGGTCGCGGCTGATGCCAAAGGGCTCTCTGACCTCGGTGTTGAAGCAACGGCAATGGACGGTGTGTTGGAATCCTACCTGTGGCGGTTCCGGCCTTCCGGCCAGTATGATGCGATCAAAGAATCGGCAAAGAACCTGCGCGCGGATTAGCTGTAGGCGTAGATGAGCAGAACAATCCCGAGCACGATTCGGTAGACGACATAGGGTGTGAAGCTGACCGATTTGAGCAGGCGCATCATCAGGATCAGCGCCAAAAGGGCGGCGATGAAGGATAAAACCGCCGCAATTGCCGCGTCTTTGGCCAGCGCCGCGTTGGTGTCTCCGACCACTTCGACGCCCAGAACCAATCCCGACGCCAAAATGGTAGGAATAGACATCAGCATCGCAAGCTTAGCTGCGTCTTCCCGGGTGTAGCCCAACGCCCGCGCACCAGAAATCGTTGCGCCCGATCTCGACGTTCCGGGGATCAGCGCAAGCGCCTGCCATAGCCCCATGATGAAAGCATGCTTCATCGACCATTGGGGGGCCTTGCGCTCAACTTTGCCCTTCTGATCCGCCCAGTACAGGACAAGCCCAAAAACCAGCATGGTCCATCCGATCAGCGCGACCGAGCGCAGATATGCGTCAAAGCCGGTGAGCTTCAAAAAACCCCCGAGCAGCAAGACCGGGATGGTTGCAATGATAAGCAGCATCGCTAGCCAAGCGCCCTGCGTATCTACCTTGCCGCGGATCAGACGCGGGACACCGGATGCGGCAACGCGGACGTCTTGATGGAAATACAGCATCACGGCGAACAGGGTTCCGACGTGAACAGCAATGTCGATCATCTGTCCCTGGTCATCCATCCCGGTCAACGCGGGCAACAGAATCAGGTGGCCGGATGAGCTGACCGGCAGGAATTCCGTAATCCCCTGTATCATGGCGACGAGTATGAGATGAAATAGCGACATTTCGCGTAAGGGTCCTCTTGCGATCGGGCGCACCCTAAACATTTGGAATCAAATGCAAAGAGCAGATTTATTTCCGCATCGGACTTAAAATGAGGGGCTGTGATCCAGAATTTGGGGTTAGTAGCCCACAGAATCGTCTTATAGGTCAGCATAACTGACTTTTATTCGGTAATGCACACCCGTAAGAGGAAGTCTTCGACGTGGGAGAGATCAATGGCGAAAGAGCCGATGCTGAAATTTGTGTCCGTAGAGCGTGACATGCCCGAGAAGCGCCCTCCGAATCTTCGGAAAGAGGATTTTCAGGAGATCTACGCTGAATATGCCGAAGCGAAGGCTGAGGAGCAATCGAGTCGGTGTAGCCAGTGCGGTGTGCCCTATTGTCAGTCGCATTGCCCGTTGCACAACAACATCCCTGATTGGCTGCGTCTCACGGCACAGGGCCGTCTGCAAGAGGCCTATGAGGTCAGCCAGGCGACGAATACATTCCCGGAAATCTGTGGGCGCATCTGCCCGCAGGACCGGCTGTGCGAAGGCAATTGCGTGATCGAGCAATCGGGCCATGGGACAGTGACCATCGGTTCTGTTGAGAAATACATCACCGATACTGCTTGGGAAAATGGGTGGGTGAAGCCTGCCTCCCCGGCTTTTGAACGCTCCGAGAGCGTTGGCATCATTGGCGCGGGCCCCGGCGGTTTGGCGGCTGCGGATCGGCTGCGCCGTGCTGGGGTGCAGGTCACCGTCTATGACCGCTACGATCGTGCCGGCGGTTTGCTGACCTATGGCATTCCCGGCTTCAAACTGGAAAAAGACGTTGTGATGAAGCGCATTGACCAGCTTGAGCAAGGCGGGGTTGCGATGCAGTTGAATTGCAATGTGGGGGAAGACATCTCCTTTGCGGAGCTGCGCGAAAAGCATGACGCTATCCTGATCGCCACCGGGGTGTATAAGTCACGTGACCTGCCAGCGCCGGGAGGGGATGCCAAAGGGATCGTTCGCGCCATTGATTTCCTTACGGCCTCCAACCGCAAGAGCTTTGGCGACGCTGTGCCTGAGTTCGATTCAGGCGAGCTGAATGCCGAGGGAAAGCGCGTTGTCGTTATTGGCGGTGGTGACACTGCGATGGACTGTGTCCGGACCGCAATCCGCCAGGGTGCTGAGTCCGTGAAATGCCTTTATCGCCGCGATAAGGTCAACATGCCGGGCTCGCAGCGGGAAGTTCAGAACGCGGAAGAAGAGGGCGTGGAGTTCGTCTGGCTCACGGCACCTGCTGGGTTCGAGGGGGATGCCGTGTCCGGCGTCAAGGTCAGCAAGATGCGTCTTGGCCAGCCCGATGCCACGGGTCGCCAAAGCCCTGAGATTATCGAAGGCGCTGATTATGTCGAAGGCTCCGATCTGGTGATCAAGGCGCTCGGGTTCGAGCCCGAGGATCTTGTCGCCTTGTGGGACGTCCCCGAACTGGCAGTGACCCGTTGGGGTACCGTCAAAGCGGACTTCCATACGCATGAGACCAATCTGCCCGGCGTTTATGCCTGCGGTGACATTCAGCGTGGTGCCAGCCTTGTTGTCTGGGCGATCCGTGATGGGCGCGAAGCGGCAGATGCCATTATTGAACAGATCAAAGCTGCGGCCTTGGTTGCCGCCGAGTAGTCGGCGCGTTCCTGGCCGTTATAGGCCTGACAGACACCCAAAAAGGAGATGAGACATGACCAAATTTGATGAAACTTGGGTGGCTCAGGAAGAAACAAAACGTTCCTGGATGGCGCAAAACAGCCTGTACCGTGATCAAGACGAACATGCGTCGTGCGGCGTGGGACTTGTCGTCTCCATCGACGGGAAGAAGTCCCGCAAGGTTGTTGAGAACGGGATCAACGCGCTGAAAGCCGTTTGGCATCGTGGCGCGGTCGATGCTGACGGAAAGACCGGCGATGGCGCGGGCATTCACGTCCAAATTCCCGTACCTTTTTTCTATAATCAGATCGAACGGACCGGGCACACTCCGAACAAGGATGAGATGATCGCTGTCGGTCAGGTCTTCCTGCCGCGCACTGATTTTGGCGCTCAAGAGGCTTGCCGTACCATCGTCGAGACTGAGGTCTTGCGGATGGGATACCGTATCTATGGCTGGCGTCATGTCCCGGTGAACGTCGCCTGCCTCGGTGAAAAAGCCAACGCGACACGGCCTGAGATTGAGCAAATCCTGATCTCTAACTCGAAAGGCGTCGAGGAAGAGGAGTTCGAACGTGAGCTCTACGTCATCCGTCGCCGTATTGAGAAAGCCGCTGCGACCTTGAAGGAGCTCTATATCTGCTCCTTGAGCTGCCGGTCGATCATCTACAAAGGCATGATGCTCGCCGAACAAGTGGCGGATTTTTACCCCGACCTGATGGATGAACGTTTCGAGAGTGCTTTTGCGATCTATCACCAACGTTATTCCACCAACACCTTTCCGCAATGGTGGTTGGCCCAGCCTTTCCGCATGCTGGCCCATAACGGCGAGATCAACACGCTCAAAGGCAATCTAAACTGGATGAAAAGCCACGAGATCCGGATGGCCTCCGGTGCTTTTGGCGATATGGCCGATGACATCAAACCGATCGTTCCCGCCGGGTCTTCGGATTCGGCGGCGCTCGACTCGGTGTTTGAGGTGCTCGTCCGCGCTGGCCGTTCCGCGCCTATGGCCAAAACGATGCTGGTGCCGGAAGCGTGGTCTCAGCAGGCGGTGGATATGCCAGAAGCTTGGCAGGATATGTATTCCTATTGCAACTCCGTGATGGAGCCATGGGACGGCCCTGCCGCATTGGCAATGACCGATGGTCGCTGGGTCTGCGCCGGGCTGGATCGCAACGGGTTGCGTCCGATGCGCTATGCCGTGACTGGGGACGGGCTACTTATTGCGGGATCAGAGACCGGGATGGTGCCTTTTGACGAGGCCACCGTGCGCGAGAAGGGTGCGCTTGGGCCGGGCCAGATGATCGGCGTCCATATGGGCAAGGGGAAGCTGTTCCACGATAAAGAGCTAAAGGACAAAATGTCTGCGGCCCTGCCCTTTGGCGAGTGGTGTTCGCGGATCACCCATCTTGATGAGATCACTTTGGATGTGAAAGAAGAAGCGCTATTCTCAGGTGCTGAGCTACGCAAACGTCAGATCGCTGCAGGCTATTCGGTTGAAGAGCTGGAGCAAATTCTTGCGCCAATGGCGGAAGACGGCAAGGAGACGCTGGCCTCCATGGGGGATGACACGCCGTCTGCGGTGCTGTCGAAAAAGTACCGTCCGCTGAGTCATTTCTTCCGTCAGGCGTTCTCTCAGGTGACCAACCCGCCGATTGACAGCTTGCGCGAATTCCGCGTGATGAGCCTCAAAACACGGTTCGGGAACCTGAAAAACGTGTTGGACGAAGATTCCAGCCAGACCGAAATTCTCGTGCTCGACAGCCCTTTTGTTGGCAACGCGCAGTTTGAAAAGCTCACGGAGCAGTTCAACGCGGATATGGTCGTGATCGACTGTACGTTCGAGAATGGCGAGAATGCTTTGCGCAGTGCGCTTCACCGGGTTCGTGCGGAGGCCGAGGACGCCGTGCGGTCTGGTGCCGGGCATATTGTTTTGACCGACCAGCACCAAGGCGAAGACAAGGTCGCGATGCCGATGATCCTTGCGACCTCGGCTGTCCATGCTTGGCTGACCGCCAAAGGTCTGCGGACGTTCTGCTCGCTCAATGTGAGGTCTGCTGAATGTGTCGACCCGCATTACTTCGCCGTGCTGATCGGCTGCGGGGCAACAACCGTGAACGCCTATCTCGCCGAGGATTCCTTGGCGGATCGCATCGAGCGCGGCTTGCTTGATTGCTCCCTCACCGAGGCAGTTGCACGGTATCGCAATGCCATTGACCAAGGCTTGCTGAAGATCATGGCGAAGATGGGGATCTCTGTGATCTCATCTTATCGTGGCGGTCTAAATTTCGAGGCTGTCGGCTTGTCGCGAGCAATGGTCAATGAATTCTTCCCGGGCATGCAGTCGCGTATTTCCGGGATCGGTATCACCGGCATTCAATCAAAAGCGGTCGACGTGCATCAGCTTGGTTGGCGGGGTGGTCAGGACGTTCTGCCGATTGGTGGATTCTACAAAGCCCGCCGTACTGGCGAGAAACATGCCTGGGAAGCGCAAACCATGCATATGCTTCAAGCCGCCTGTGCGCGGGCGAGCTACGACATGTGGAAGCAATTCAGCCAGACCATGCAGGCAAACCCTCCGATCCACTTGCGCGACCTGTTGGATATCAAATCCATGGGCGAGCCGATTGCGATTGAAGAGGTGGAGTCGATCACTGCCATCCGCAAACGGTTTGTGACGCCGGGCATGTCGCTGGGCGCGTTGAGCCCAGAGGCGCATAAAACGTTGAACGTCGCGATGAACCGCATTGGTGCAAAATCCGACAGCGGTGAGGGCGGCGAAGACCCGGCGCATTTTGTGCCGGAGCCAAATGGCGACAACCCGTCTGCGAAGATCAAGCAGGTGGCTTCCGGTCGGTTTGGGGTGACTGCTGAGTATCTGAACCATTGCGAAGAGCTTGAAATCAAGGTCGCGCAGGGTGCCAAGCCCGGCGAGGGCGGGCAGCTGCCCGGTATGAAAGTGACCAAGCTGATCGCACGGCTGCGTCACTCGACCGAAGGGGTCACGCTGATTTCCCCGCCGCCGCATCACGACATCTACTCCATCGAGGACCTCGCGCAGCTGATCTACGATCTTAAGCAGATCAACCCGCGCTGTAAGGTGACCGTGAAACTGGTGGCGGCTTCCGGCGTTGGCACGATTGCTGCGGGTGTGGCGAAGGCGAAGGCCGACGTGATCCTGATCTCTGGCCACAATGGCGGGACAGGCGCCTCGCCTGCGACCTCCATCAAATACGCGGGTCTGCCATGGGAGATGGGTCTGACCGAGGCGCATCAGGTGCTGGCGATGAACAACCTGCGCGAACGGATCACCCTGCGCACCGATGGCGGTTTGCGCACGGGGCGTGACATCGTCATGGCAGCAATGATGGGTGCTGAGGAATATGGTATTGGCACCGCTGCGCTGATCGCGATGGGCTGCATTATGGTGCGCCAGTGCCAGTCGAATACCTGCCCTGTTGGCGTCTGCACCCAAGATGAGGAGCTGCGGGCGAAGTTCACTGGCAACGCGGATAAGGTCGTGAACCTGATCACGTTCTACGCGCAGGAGGTGCGGGAAATCCTTGCCTCCATCGGGGCGCGGTCTTTGGACGACGTCATCGGACGTGCTGATCTTCTGACGCAGGTGTCGCGTGGCTCCGCGCATTTGGATGATCTGGATCTGAACCCTCTGCTGATCACCGTCGATGGGGCGCATTCGATCAATTATGACCGAACCAAGCCGCGTAACGAGGTGCCGGACACGCTGGACGCTGAGATTGTGAAAGATGCGCAGCCGTTCTTGAAGGAGGGTGAGAAGATGCAGCTGTCCTATGCGGTGCAGAATACCCTGCGCACCATCGGGACGCGGACGTCGAGCCACATTGTGCAGCGGTTTGGAATGTGGAACGATCTACAACCGGATCACCTGACGGTGAAGCTGACCGGGTCGGCGGGTCAGGCGCTGGGGGCATTTGCGGCTCCGGGGTTGAAGCTTGAAGTCTTTGGTGACGCGAATGACTACGTGGGCAAGGGATTGTCCGGGGGTCGCATCGTGGTGCGGCCGGCGCAGGAGAGCCCGTTGGTGGCGGCTGATAACACGATCATCGGCAACACTGTGCTTTACGGCGCGACGGCTGGGCATTTGTTAGCGGCCGGGCGAGCGGGCGAGCGGTTTGCGGTTCGCAACTCCGGGGCCAGCGTGGTCATTGAGGGCTGTGGCACCAATGGGTGCGAGTATATGACTGGAGGGGTCGCTGTGATCCTTGGGTCAATTGGAGCCAACTTTGGCGCCGGGATGACGGGCGGGATGGCCTATATTTATGATCCTGACGGCATGGCGCCTGAGCTGATGAATATGGAAACCATCGTCACTTGCCCTGTGACGGTTGATCATTGGGAGGCCCAGTTGAAGGGGCTGATCGAGGCACACCGGGATGAAACTGCCAGCGTGAAGGCGGCTCAAATCTTGCAGGATTGGGAGGCTGAGAAGGTCAATTTCTTGCAAGTCTGCCCGATCGAGATGCTGTCGCGAATTCCGGCTCCGTTGAGCTATGAGGAAGAGGCGATTCCGGCGGAATGAGCCAGAATCGCGCGATGCGACGCATGCGTTGGATTTGCTTAAGTAACTGAAATATAAGGGTTAATGCAGATTCTTTAAGTCTGTGTCAACCTTTGAAATCGCGCCGTTTTCTCAGTTGTCGAGACGTTCGCAAGCGCCGCCCTGAGCGCAGTTCTCGACGCGTTTTACGTCGTCCTGAGCGGGCTCCTGAAAGGCAAAGCCATAACAGGGCCCTACGTCAAAGATCAGCTTTTCATTGTCGCGGTTTTCCACGAAGGCGATGTAGTCGGTGTCGGGTTGCAGGTCGGCGCACCAAGAGGCTTCGCAGAGCATATTGATCTCTACCTGTGCTGAGACCTGTTGCGTGAAACCTGCGCCTGTCAGGAGACGTCCGTCAAAGGTGGCCTCGACTGTTTTGCTCTCTGGTGCGTCCGTCTTTGGCGGCGGTGTGAAGGCGAATGTTCCTTTAAGCACCACATAGGACAGGTCAGAGGCGGCAGCCGTTTGGTAGGCCTCCGCGACATCAGGTTTAAGGCAAGACAAGGCAACCGCCTGTTGGGTAGAGATTGCGGTAAGCACGGCGGCTGTAAGGATTTTTTTCATATGTGCACTGTGCGCCCACGCTCGCTTGGGCTCAACTCACATTTGTGTCGAGCGTGCGCGGGTGCGGGTTTCAGCCCAAAACGGGGCCGCGATGCTGGCGGTTTTGAGCTTAACCGGCTTCGAGGATAAAGGGCCGGAATTCGGCAATGACCTGCGCGTAGGTTTCCCGTTTGAAGGGCACGATATTGCCCAAGAGCGCGTCGAGATCCATCCATTGCCAGGTCGAAAACTCAGGCTCTTCGGTCTCGATATTGATATCGCTGTCCTCACCATGAAAACGCAGCAGAAAGTATTTTTGCATCTGGCCGCGAAACTTGCCCTTCCAGAGAGTTGGGACCAGCTCATGGGGCAGGTCATAGGGCAGCCAATCAGAGGTTTCCGCCAGGATAGACACTTTTTCGGGGGTAAGCCCTGTCTCTTCCTCCAGCTCGCGAAGTGCGGCATCGCGGGGGTCTTCGCCCTTGTCGACACCGCCTTGTGGCATCTGCCATGCAGGGCCGGGGCTGTCGATGCGTTGAGCAGCAAAGACCTTACCGTCCCCGTTCACGACCATCAGGCCGACGCAGGGACGGTAGGGAAGTTTTTCAATCTGCTCCGCTGTCAGTTCAAGCGTCACTTAGCGCTCACTCGCCATTTGCATTTGCGATGGCGGAGAGGCCTTTCAGGATGTCGAGCGCATAGGCGAGCTGGTAATCCTCTTCACGCAGCTCTGCGGCTTTTTCGGCCTTCTCCTGCTCCGCTTCAATGATCTCGCGTTCAGCTTCGCTGACATCGTCATTGGACAGAGAGCCGCGCAAATCAGCCTCAGACCGGCTTGGGCGGTCATTCTCTTCCTCTTCCGTGGCCTCCGCATTCGGGTCACGGCGCGGTTGCACGACGATAATGTCGGGTGCCACACCCAGCGCCTGAATGGAACGGCCAGATGGTGTGTAGTAGCGCGAGGTTGTCAGGCGCATGGCGCCGTCGCCGCGGACGGGTACAACGGTCTGGACGGAGCCTTTGCCAAAGCTCTTCTCACCGATGACCACAGCGCGGCCATGATCCTGCAAGGCCCCTGCGACAATTTCGGATGCGGAGGCGGAGCCGCCATTGATCAGAACCACGATGGGCTTGCCATTGCTCAGGTCGCCGTCGGTTGCGTTATAGCGTTCACTGTCGCGCGGGTTTCGGCCACGGGTGGAGACGATCTCCCCCTGATCCAAGAACGCGTCAGAAACCGCGATGGCTTGGTTCAGAAGACCACCGGGGTTGTTGCGCAGGTCAAGAACGATACCGTTCACATTGTCTTCGCCGCCCAGCTCTTCGATCTGCTTTTTCAGGCCAGACTCAAGGTTGGGGTAGGTCTGACGGTTGAAGGTCGAAACACGCAGGACGACGCTGTCACCTTCAGTGCGAGCGCGCACGGCGGTCAGTTTGATCGTATCGCGGATGATTGAGACGTCAAAGGGCTCGTCGGTGCCTTCGCGCACAACGGTCAGGATAATCTCGGAGCCGACAGGGCCGCGCATCAGCTCGACCGCTTGCTCAAGGTTCAGGCCAAGGATGCTTTCGCCGTCAACGGCGGTGATGAAGTCGCCGGCTTCCATGCCAGCCTTATCGGCGGGCGTGTCATCCATCGGCGTGACCACTTTGACGTAGCCCTCTTCCTGTGTGACCTCGATGCCGAGGCCGCCGAACTCACCGGATGTCTGCGTGCGCATGTCCTCGAAATCGCTGGCCGACAGGTAGGAAGAATGCGGATCAAGCGAGGTCAGCATGCCGTTGATGGCAGCCTCGATCAGCTCTGAATCCTCGACCTCCTCGACATATTGCGCGCGAATGCGCTCGAAAATGTCGCCAAAGAGGTCAAGCTGCTCGTAGACGTTTGACGTCTTCTCAGATTCCTGGGCCAGCAGAGGGCCTGTAACTTGCGTGGTCACGAGGACCCCTGCGGCAGTGCCAAGGAAGGCGGCCAGCATAAACTTTTTCATCATATCATCCTTCGTCCGCCACGAACCATTCGGCGGGGTTTGTGGGCGCGTTGCCCTGTCTGAGTTCTATATAGAGCGACTCTTCGCGATTGCCGCCACTCCCTTTGGTCGCAGAGATCAAAAAAGCGTCACCGTCTGGTGCATTTCCGCCCATAATAGCAAGCCCATCCCCTTGTGACACGATTTGCCCCTCCTTGACCAATGGTGTTCCGAGCCCCGCAAAGAGCAGCAGGAAATCCTTGCCGGGCTCCAGAATGACCACGGATCCCTGATCCAGAAGCGGCCCGGCGTAGCGCACGGTGGCGGGCCATGGCGCGGTCACCAAGGCCTCGGCAGAGACGGCGAGGGTGAGGCCGGGGCGTTTGAGACCCTGCTCGTCCGGCTCGTTATAGGATTGGATGACGGTGCCGATGGCGGGCATGGGCAGGTTGCCTTTGGCGGCCTCGAAATCGGCGAGGTTGGCGGTTTGCGCGACGCCAAGCTCGGCCAGTTTGTCCGCGAAATCCTGCAGCGTGCTGGCGCTGGCAACAAGCTCGGCCATTTGCGCGGGGTTGGAGGCGATGCGGCCCGGCAGATCGGTGCGGTCGGCCACGGATTTGGCCAGCGCGGTCCGGGCGGTCTGAGCATTTTCCAAGGCTTCAACCACCTGCGCCGCGGCACTTTCCTGCAGAGCGCGGATGACGGTGATTTCCTGCAGTTGGCTGCGCAGCTCCAACGCCTCTTTCTGGAGGGCGGGCGTGACGTCAGACAGGATCATGCCGGAGCGCGCGGTGCCGATGGGGCCGCTGGGATGCATCATCAGCAAGGGCGCGGGAGAGCGGCCGATGGTTTGCAGGACGCCGAGAAGGCGGGACAAGCGGTCCTCCTTGGCCTCGAAGACCAGCGTGATGGCGCGTTCGCGGATGGCGATGCGGCGCAGGCCCTCGCGGACGGCAGCGAGACCTTCCTCATAGGCGCGGACAGTTTGGGTGAGGGCTGCCACCCGGTCAGAGGCGCGTTCTGCCGCGTTCAGTTGGATGGAGGCCGCGTCGAGCATCTGAACCGCGCGTTTGGCAGTGGTCACGGGGTCGGACTGCGCGTGGGCCATGGAGGCCGAAAACAGCAGGAACAGACCCTGAATGGCGCGGGTGAGGGTCACGAGATGAGGGACTTTCCGGTCATCTCTTCGGGTTTTTCGATCTGCATAAGTTCCAACAAGGATGGCGCGAGATCGGCGAGTTTGCCCTTGCTTAACTTGGCCCCGTCCGGACCGCCCACCAAGATCACGGGCACCGGGTTCAGCGTATGGGCGGTGTGCGGGTTTCCGGTATCCGGGTCGATCATCATGTCGCAATTGCCATGGTCTGCCGTGATGATCATGGCCCCGCCGGTCACATCGAGCGCCTTGAGCGCGCGGCCCAGACCCTGATCGACGGCCTCGCAAGCTTTCTTGGCGGCGTCCAGGTCTCCAGTGTGGCCGACCATGTCGGGGTTTGCGTAGTTCACGACGATCAGGTTGTAGCGCTCGTAAATGCCATCGACCAGCTTGTCAGACACCTCGCCGGCCGACATTTCGGGCTGCAAATCATAGGTCGCAACGTTGGGCGATTGCGCCATGTAGCGGTCTTCGCCCTCTTCGGGTTCCTCCTTGCCGCCGTTCAGGAAGAAGGTGACATGCGGGTATTTCTCTGTCTCGGCGAGCCGCAACTGTTTGAGACCGTGCGAGGCCACCCAAGCGCCAAGCGTGTTCTTGATCTTTTGCTTGGGAAACACAGTCGTCATGTAGTCGTTGTGCGCGGTCGAGTAATCCACCATGCCCAGCCGCGCCGCCAGCTTGGGCGCGTTGGCGGTGGAGAACCCTTCGAAACGGATATCGCCGATGGCGGCAAGGATTTCTCGGGCGCGATCGGCGCGGAAGTTCAGGCAGAAGACGCCATCGTCTTCCTGCATGCCCTTATAGCCGGTGATCACCGAGGGCGGGATGAACTCGTCGGTCTGGTCATTGCCGTAGGCATCACGAATGACGGAAAGCGGGTCGGCATAGTTGCGCCCCTCGGCATGGACCATGGACCGATAGGCTTTCTCGACCCTATCCCAGCGGTTATCGCGGTCCATCGCAAAATAGCGCCCGCCCACGGTGACGATGTGTGCGCCCTCAGGCAGGTTGTCTTTGAGCGTCTTGATATAGGCTCTGGCAGATTTTGGAGCGACGTCGCGCCCGTCGGTGATGGCGTGGATGGCCACTGGCACGTCTGCGTCGGTGATGGCCTTCGCGGCTGCGATCATGTGACTTGTATGCCCGTGAACCCCGCCGTCAGACACAAGGCCGATCAGATGCGCCGTCCCGCCAGAGGTCTTGAGCGTTTTGATGAAGTCCAAAAGGGCCTGTTGCTCGAAAAAGCTGCCGTCCTCGATGGCCAAATCTATTTGCCCCAGATCCATTGCGACAACGCGACCTGCGCCGATATTGGTGTGACCGACCTCGGAATTGCCCATTTGACTTTTTGGCAGACCCACATCAGGGCCAAAAGTGGTCAATGTCGCATTGGGACACTCTGCCATAACGCGGTCGAAATTGGGGGTGTTGGCCAGCAAAGGGGCGTTTCCGGCCTCCGTATTGGAGAGGCCCCAGCCGTCAAGAATGCATAGAACTACAGGTTTAGGGATGCTCATCGGTGCTCGTCCTCATTTGAGGCACAAGTTACGCGGTGATGGCTGGACCCACAACCACCTGACGTTGACCGATCGCCTTGGCCGGGCTTCCTACGACGACCACACCCGCTGGGATGCTGCGGGTCACAACTGCGCCTGCTCCGATGATCGCTCCGTCGCCAATACTGACGCCGGGCAGAATGACAGCGTTTGCCCCGATCCAGACGTCATGGCCGAGGGTGACGGGCTGCTCTGCCATGGGTTGCTGTGAGACCGGGGTGCCCGCGTGAAAGTCGTAATTCGCGGCGGTGATGGTGACATTGGGGCCAAGCAACAGGTTGTCGCCTGCTCTGATTGTGCCATGCGTTTGCCCGGCCCAGAGGCTGCAATTCGCTCCGATATGCGCGGCCTGGCCCAGGTGGATATTTCCGGCATTCGCAAAAGAGGCCGTGGGGCTGATCGTGCAGGCATCCCCTATTTGCAGCAGCCTCCGTTGGGTGACATGGGTGTGGTTATAGTAGTTCACAATGCGTAAAAGATGCAGCCAAGCGCGCGGATCGAGAAGGGACAGGACGGCCCTGGTCCCCCTTTGTGACTTGTTTAGGGTCTGCTTTTTGAGATCTGGCCTGAAGATGTGTTCAGTGGTGACGGTCATGCGCCATTCCAAAGCGACAGGCGTTGACCACCACCCCAAGGCAGGGTTTTTGTTCTGAGATCAGCCGTTCCGCGCGGTCGATCTGGTCCGAGGACGAGTGATCGGCGCGGGCCACCAGAAGGGCCGCGTCATAGAGATCAGCCGCCGCGACCGTATCATCGCAAGCCAAAGTGGGGGGCAGGTCGAAGAGCATCAGGTCGGGCTCGAACTCCCGCTCCAACTGATTGACCAAGGCGCGGGCGCGCAGCGTTCCCAGCGCCTCCGCGGCGCGGGGTTCGGGCTGTGTGAACAGGCTGAGCGCGAGGTTATGGCCCACGCGCACCGCGCTGCTGTCAAATTCGCGTCGGGTGCCGGTCAGGGCAGTTTGGCGCGCGGTGATGCCCGTGATGGCGAATTGATTGCTCAACTCGGGTTTGCGCAAGTTGAGGTCAAAGAGCATCACCTTGAGGTCGATCTGGCTGGCAAGGCCAAGCGCCAACCGCGTGGCCAGGGTGGTGGTGCCGCAGCCATGTGTGGGCGATGTCAGGGCCAGCTTGCGGATGCCGGTTTGGCGCATTTGCCGCAACAGCCGGGAGCGCAGAAGATCCAGGGCGGCCTGCGCGTCAGGGTCGACGGGCTGACGCACGGGGGCGGTGGCTGGGATCGTGGCCTCGTTCAGCCGCAGCCAAGCACGCGTCGGATCGGATTTGGTGCGATGCCACTGGAATTCGGGCAGCGGCGCCTGCTCGGGCTTGGTTTGCGCGGTGGCGAACAGTTCTTTGGTGTTGGTCACATGTTGCATCAGTGGCTCCGATCTAGGCGGGACGCATGTTTGGAATGACGGCGTAGGGGCGAATGCTCAGGCTGGCCTCAATGTCGCGGGGCCGCCTGATGAATGGGTCGCTGCGCCCGCGCAGGATCGCAGTGCCAAGGGCGATCAGGAACGCCAGCGCGAGGCCGCCTGCAAGCGCGATTTTCTGGCGTGGCCCTTCGGGCAAACTGGGCGGAGAGGCGCGTTCAACGATTGTGAGCCGTGAGCCGTTTTCACGGGCTGCGCGCCGTGCCTCTGCGGCAGCGGCATCCAGCCTTGAGACGGCGGCAGTGTATTGCGCTTCGGCCAGCGCGTGGTCACGCTCCAACGCGCTGAGTGCGAGGCTGTTGGCCGGGATTTCTGCCAGACGGTCGTCGATTCGAGCCAGTTGGCTGGCGACATCGGTCAGCTCTGCCAGTGGGGCGTTTTCCTCAGCTGGCGTGGGGACGACATTGTTCAGCCGCGAGGTCAGTGCGCGCACCGTGGGGTGAGTGTCGGCAAACAACCCGCGCGCGGCGCCCAGCTCCGTGGTGAGGCGTTCGCGGGTTGTGTCTGACAGCGAGGATGGCCCGCGGATGGTTTCGCGGTGGATAAGGATTTTGCGGAGATCCAGATAGCGGGCGGAATCTTCTGGAAGGACGCCAGCCTTGGCCTGCTTGAACCGCAGCAAGGCGTCGAATTCCTTGTCAAGCCGGGCCTTGCTTGAGGTGACTTCGCGACGGAAAAATTGTAGCGCTTCGGTGGTGCGTTCGCGCGCGATGCTATCGTTCTCCGAGAGCACCATCTGGGCCAGCTGATTTGCGGCGTCGGTGGCGAATTCCGCGTCGGGGTCGGTGACTGAAATCGACATGGTGGTGGCGCGATCGCGGCCCGCGGCTGTGTCTATGCTGATGGCGTTTCGGAAGGTTTCGACGGGGATCTGCGCGCCGATGGCATCCAGTGCCGCCGCCAGATTAGCTTGCGTGGTGACCCGGTTTTCGATGCGTTGCAGGTGGGCGGGGCCAGCGGTGAAATCCGCAGACGGGACGGTGTTTTGCGCGAGGGAGGGAGCTTCCTCCATCAGAAAAGCGGTGGCGGTCATGGGCACTTTGAGGAAGGTCACGCCGACAATGACGATGCTGCTCAAAAGCATGAACACCCCAGCCGCCATGGGCAGTTGGCGCAACACGAGCCATCGAATGTATTTGCGGTCGGAGGTGTTCATCAATGGCTTTCCGGCGGTTTATATCCTGCGCCGATCAGAGCCTTGAAAACTTAAGACATAATTAATCCAATTCGTTTCTTTTCGAGGTGAGGCTCGCAGAAACGTGAGCGGCAGATTCAGACGAAAAGGAGCGTTTGGCTTTTGGAATAAAGAGACCATGGGTGCGTCTCGCAACGGACGGGGAATCAGGTGGGGCTGCGCTGTGAGGCGCGGTTGAACTGGCATAATGAACGAACCGAAGGATCCCACCGATGACATGCAAAACCATCCTCGCCGTCTCCTCGAAGGGCGGACATTATAGACAGATGAAAGCCCTGAGCGGCGCTTATGAAGGCCATGAGGTCAGGTATGTGTCGACCGACGCCAGCCTAACAGAATTCAGCGTCAGCGAGTGCAGCCGGACCCAGTGGTGGCGCGCTTTCACAAATGTGGTGCAGCTTATCGCGATCATGCGCAAGGTGCGGCCTGATGTGGTCGTCTCCACCGGTGCTTTGCCGGGGTTGATGGCGCTGATCGTCGGCACATTGTTTGGCGCGCGGACGGTGTGGATCGATTCCATTGCCAATACGGATCGCATGTCGCTGTCGGGCCGTCTGTCGAAGCCATTTGCGCAGCTTTGGCTAACACAATGGCCTGAGGTCTCGAACCGCACCGGGGCCACCTATGTGGGTGCGGTGCTATGATCTTTGTAACGGTGGGGACGCAGCTGCCCTTTCCGCGTCTGATCGAGGCGATGGACCAGATTGCAGGCCGGATCTACGAGCCTGTGATCGCCCAGACCTACGTTCCGACAACGTGCAAGAACATGATCGTTGAGCCGCAGATGAACGGCACGCGGTACAGCGATGTTCTGGCCCGTGCGCGGCTTATTGTGGCCCATGCCGGGATCGGGACGATCATGGCCGCGCGGGAGGCCGGCATTCCGCTCATCGTTCTGCCACGACGCGCCAGTTTGGGTGAGCATCGCAACGATCACCAGCAAGGCACGGCCCGCCAGATGTTGGGGCATGAAGGGATCACGGCGATCTGGAGTGAAGACAAGCTCGAAGAGCTGCTGCACTACAATTTTGAGCCGCCGGTGTCGCACGCGCCCCCCGCGCTGGACGGTCTTGTCAGCGGGTTGCGCAGTTTTATCAGCGAGGGCGCCTGACCCCGTGCAGGCCGCATAGGATCGCCCAGCCCAAAGCCGGGTGGCCCTTCAGGATGGATTGCGCTGTTTTGGCCAAGCCGTAGAGATACCCCACTGGCACTGAGGCCGGGAAATGGCGCTTGAGAAACATCATCCGTGCGCGGTGTTTGTAATAGGCCGAGAACGGCGAGGGCAGTGCGTCGAGGGTTGGGGAGCCGATAGCAGTGCCCGCGTGATGGTAAACGACGGCCTCCCTGCAATAGGTCAGGGGCAGGTTGCCGCGCTTTAGCGCCCAGTCGACCTCTTCATAGTAGAGAAAGTAGCATTCAGGCATTGGGCCTGCGGCCTCGATGAAACGGCGTGAGGCGACCATGCTTGCGCCTGAGATGAACGCCATGTCGTTCGGCGCGCTGGGGTCGGCATCGCGTGGTGCGCCCAGATTGAGATTGCCGGTCACACCTGTCCACCTGTCGATGGTACCGCCGTCGATCTGGATGCGATGCGGCGGTGCTGCATAGAGAATGCGACCGCCCATCAAGGCAAAATCAGCCGGAGCATCCGCGATGGCTTGCGGGGTACCTGCGGGCGTCAGCGTGTCGGGGTTGACCACCCAGACACGGTCGACCTGCGAGTCTGCCAGACAGCGTTTTAAGCCGATATTGACCCCGGCGGCGAAGCCTCCATTATGTGGTGCGTCGATGAGTGTCAGGTCAGTGCTTTGCAGCGGTTTAGACACTGGTTTCACCGCAAAAGGCAGAGCATCTGGCTTGTATCCGTCGCGGCCTGCTCTCCACTTTTCCAGCACCTGAGCCGTGTCATCGGTGGAGGCGTTGTTGACCACGACAACCTTTGCGCCAGCGCTGGCGGCCAGCAGCGACTCGAGGCAATCGCGAATGACATCGACCGCGTTATAGGCGACGACCACAATCCCAAGATTTTTCATGGTCGCGGCACCATTCTGGAGAAACCGGACGTGAAGGGTCGGGTGAACGTTAGGTCTGTAGGAGCGGTTGGCCGCGTGACGGGTGCCGCCAACCACTGACCTGCGCCAAACAGGAAGAAGACAAAGGAATAGACGGCGGTCCAGACATGGACCGTGGCCAGGGTGAAGGACAGGCCGATTATACAGATCAGCCATGCTGCCTTGAGATGTGGATAGGGTGTGAGGCTGCGCGCGACCCGGATCAGGCCCCAGCCCCAGCCCGCTGCCAGTAGAAGAAAGCCGGGGATGCCGTAGCGGACCGCTCCTGCGAGCCAGAAATTGTCCATGCTGCCGGAATACATGAAATGCGGTCGCACCCAATCGTTGAGACCCAGCCCGAATATTGGATTATTCCAGACATTCACCATACCCCATTCAAAGATCAGGCTCCGCCAATAGGCATTATGCGCCGAGAAGGTGGCGTAGCTGAAAAAGACCCGCATCGGGGACCGGTTCGAGACCAGATCGACGAAGACATATGCCACCGCGCAGGCGGCGAGCAGCACCAGCCATTTGCGTTTGAGACCTGCGAAGATCGTGGCCCAGCTGATCAGGAAGAGCTGGATGAGCACGGAAAGGAAGGCTCCGCTGGAGAGGGCGAAGAATGCGGTGATAGTGATGCAAGCGAGGCCCGCGAGGCGGATGCCGAGGCTCAGATGCTGAGACAGACCCAGAAAGAGCAACGACACGGCGGTGGAGCAGAACAGCCCGAAATGGATCGGGTGGGCGAAGACCCCTTGCACCCGCTCTAACCCAAGACGGGGCGCGATGCTGACGATCTCGACGGATGAAAGCGCGGGGATGGCGCGGATCAGCTCAATGAGGGGCGGTCTGCCGGTGACGGTTTCGAAAACCGCCAGTGGCAGACAGAGCATAATCAGCAGCGTTAGGGTCTTTGTGAGTGCATAGAACTGGCCCGGATTTAAGATGCAGATCCGGGCGAGAAAGTAGCCTCCAAGAAGTTCGAGTGTAGTGATGCCCGTATGCTCAACCGCCTGCGCCGGGGTGTTGACGGACATGGCGACACCGACCCAAAGGACGAACAGCGTCAGGCAGATGTCCGGCCCCGTCGGGCGAAATCTGCGGCTGCGGGCGAGATGGATAAACAGCGGGACCAGCATCGCCAGCATGTAGAGACGCAGCGTGGTCAGTTGCAGCGGCCCGGCCATGACGCGGATGGGGAGGATGATACAGATCATGTAGGCCAGCACGGGCCCGGCGAGCCGAGGGGTGGGGAGTGCGATGTTCATACCGGTAAACTGCGCGTTAACCGTTATCATTCTGTAAAGATTTCCGGCTTTAGGGTTGCGGCACCACAAATGTCAGCGGAGCCGGATATGACCGATGCCACGATCAGCACGCCCCAGCCGCGGAAGGCCCGACGTCGCGGGTTGAACCGGCTGAGCTTTTTGCGGCGGGTGCTGGTAGGCCTGAGGCGGGCGTGGCTTCTGCGGGTGTACGGGATGGATATTGCTAAGGACGCGCAGATTTCGCTGTCGGCGCGACTGGACCGCACTTTCCCTATTGGCGTGCATGTCGGCGCGCGGAGCTATGTGGCGTTGCAGGCAATTGTGTTGACCCATGACCGCACCCGCGGTCTGTATTTGCATACAAGGATCGGCGCGGATTGCTTTGTCGGCGCGCGCAGCCTGATCCTGCCGGGGGTCAGTGTTGGGGATGGCAGTATCGTGGCGGCGGGTGCAGTAGTCACGCGGGACGTGCCTGCGCGAAGCGTGGTTGCTGGAAACCCGGCGCGGGTGATCCGTGCGGATGTGCAGACCGGAGCTTACGGGCGGTTGCACTCTGCCGACAGTCGCGAGCATGAGCTGGCCGCGGCCGGGTTGACCTAAGCGCGCACGGTCTCTGGGCTTTTCGGCAACAGCCGGAACAGCATGCTACATCCCTCGCCGCAGCGGAGCGCCGACGTGGTCGGGCCCGGATTTTCAGAGACATCTCGTGCCTAGGGGACCGGGCGCTCTTTGGAGGTTTGCCTCGATGGCGCGGCTTGCCTGCCTGTCCTTGCGGCCGACCAAACCGAAAGTGACACCCATGATCACAGCGCTGGGCCTTGGATTGGCCTCTCTTCCTCAGCCCACTGGCGAGGTGTTTGTCCCGCTCACGACGATCTCAATCTCGGATTTTTCGCGCGACCGGACCTTGTTCGACAGCGGTGCGGCTTTTGGTCGAAGCGAGGCCGTCGTGCCCGTTTCCGGCACCGGCACGGCAGGCGAGACCGTCGAGCTGCGGCTTGCCACCGAGGGGGAGACGCCAACCGCTTGGACAGATTTCGCAACGGTAGATGGCGCAGGCATCTGGGGCGGTGAGGTGACAGTGCCGCGCCAGGCAAATTGGCTGCGGGTCGAGGCGCGGATCAAGTCAGAGCCGGTGACGCGCGCTTCGACACCGAACCGGTTCGGGGTTGGCCATGTGATCGCGCTGTGGGGCCAGTCGGAAGTCGTCCGGATCCGCTCGACCGTATATGATCAAGCGCCGCCCGAGCCGCTCTTGAGTGACGAGTCCGTGCAAGCGATGTGGTTTGAAGGTGGGCCGGTCGTGAAGCATCTCAGCTCTGCTGATCCGCACACAGCTGCCCTTGCTGCAATGGCCAATGTGTTCATGGCGGAGCGCCCGGATGACAAAGTGGCGCTGGTGTTCCAAGCGGTGTCCGGCACGGGGTTCCGGGATCTGGTAGATGACAGCAATACGTCGCGGTCCTGGGCCGATGACGCGGCGCTGCATGCGTTTGCAACGGCAGATGGTCAGCATGTGGGCTTGCCATCTGTTTCGTGGTTTGCCTCGCCCGGGTCTTTTGCGGAGCATTACGAAGAGGCTCTGTTCCCGTTGTTTACGGGCACAACGGCAACGGGTGCTGCGGTGAGTTTTCCAAGCGAGATCACCCATAACGGGACGAGCAGCTATCAGGCCGACCATTGGTTTGGAGAGCTTTACAACCCTGCACACACCAAATGGGTCGCTTTCGGGCCTCATAAATTCGACATTGGCGCGGATATGCGCAACGCGACTGTGCTCTTGGATGGCAGCCCGCAGAGCAATCTGGAAAACAAGGCGCAGGCCCGTGAAAGCTGGCGGGCGATGGTGGCCAATCCGAATGCAAACGGGCTGTTCCTGCCGCTTGGGCTTGAGCCGCTGACCTATCAAAACGGAGTGGATGACGGGCAAGGGGGTTGGTCCGATCAAAGCCATCCCGCCTCTGACAGTGATGATGGCGCGCCGATGTTTGCGCGGCTCATGGCCCATGCGATTTTGCAAAGTGCAGGGCTGACGAGCTGGGCGATGCCCGTGTTTGATCAATCGGAATGGGAGCCCTCGGGTGGCTACGTCGATATCTGGTCCAGCGCTGGTGCGATCACGACGCCGCGCATCAAACGGGGTTTGCCTGCATTAGGGTCTGATTATCCGCATTGGACCGACGTGTTCGGCTGGCAGATCAATGACGAACCTGCGCATCGGGCTGAGATAGTTTCGGGCCGGGTGCGGCTCTATCCCAACGAGGCCAGTTTTGTGGCCAGTGACGTGATCCAGTTTGGCGAGGGCGGGGCGACGGGGATGGTGAAATTCCCTGAAGACCATCAGGCGCAGACCTATCTGAACCTTCCTATTGTGGATGCCGGACTGGCTGGCATTGACGGCGTGCCGCTGCGGCCTTTGATTAACGCGGCGGTGGTGCAGAATCCTCTGGTGCCGATGTCGAGCCTGTTCACCACCGGCACCACGGGGCCGTTCTTCTATGATCCGGACACGCTCGGGGCCGGGGTTGAGCGGATTGCGTTCCAGTTTGATATGGCGGCCGGTCTGCCCTCCTCCGGGACCAAGATGCTGATGACGTCGACAGGCAATTATCTGCGGCTCGAAAGCCTTGCCAATGGCCGTCTGCGCCTGCGGGTGCGCGACAGCGGCGGCGCGGTGCATGTGGATTATGTGCAGACTGCTGCGGGCGTGGTCGCCGACGGAGTACAGGCCGATATCCGGCTGTCGATTGATCTGCCTGCCGGGTTCGCGCGGCTGTGGGTGAACGGCACGCAGGTGCTTGATGAAAGCTTTACCTCTGTTGCGCCGACGCTGCCGAGCAACCGACGATTGTTGCTCCTGGCCAATAGCACCGGGTCCAATCAGGTCGAAGGCGACATCACCCGCGTGGCGGTTTGGAAAGACGCCGTGGCTGATAACAGTTTGCCGGCGCAGACGCCTTACAAAGATATTGTCGGCCCCGCATCTGTGGTTAATGCGGACAGCTGGAAACAGGGCGACGATGCAAGCTAGGCTGTCCTTTGCCTGACATAGAGTCTTATTGAAGCCGCAGCGCAGCCTGCGGCTTCTGCATATGCGGCGGTCCAGATGATCTCGTTAAGCTGCGCGCCTGCGGTGAGTTGCAGGTAGATAATCGGCAATGCGGCCAGTCGGGGTAGGTTGCCGATGGCGGTGTTGACGGTGTCGCCGCGTGCCAGCGCCACGATGGCGATACCGGTTTTGAACACCCGAATGGCATGTAACACCGCCAGCGCAGGCAGCAGCGGAAGGAGTGGCGTGAAGTCTGGTCCCAGAAGGTGAGCCACATTCTGGCCGAACGGTATCAACACCGCTCCCAGCCCCAAACTAGCAAAAAAGCAGAGTGTTAGGGTCTGAAGGACATGTGTGCGCGCTCTCTTTGCGTTGGGGGTGGAGTTGGTGAGCAGGGGCAGGAAATAGGCTTGCAAGCTGCGCCCGAGGATCAGCGCGGGGGTGAGCGTGAGGGTGAAGCCCATCGCCAGAATAGCCAGTTGGGTGGGGCCCATAACGTGACCGACCAACAGCTTTTCACCGTGGAAGGTCGCAAGCAGAAGAACGCCGTTGACGGCCAGCGGCATCCCAAATGTTAGGGTCCGGGCGAGGTAGGCGCGACTGAGTGTCAGGATGAAGCGACGCTCCGCGAAGAGATGGGACATCACCAGCACCCCGGCGGCATGGAGGATCGACATCATCAACAGCAGACGGAAATCCCGGAATTCGTGCTGCAAAGGCCAGATCAGCAGCAACGCGAAAGCGGCGGGGGCCAGCTGCACGCAGATAGAGGGGCCGAACCGGCCGAACCGTTGGTAGCGCCAGGGGTCGATATGGACCAGCCCGGTCATCACCGGAATTACCGCGAGGAGCTGGAACGCCCAGCGGGCCTCTGGGACTTGCAGGAAACCCGAGATCGGACCGGCGCAGAGGTAGATCAGCACTCCGCCAAGCAGGCCGCGCGCCAGCTGCACCGCATGGAGCCAGCCTTGAAAGGCGGTCGTATCGCCGTCTTTTTCGCGCACGATAAGCTGCTGGGCGCCGAGGGTCGTGGCCATCTCGACGGCGGAGACCACGATGGCAAAGCTGGCGGCAATCCCGAATTGTTCGGCCCCAATGATATGGGCAGCGATAATGTTGCGTGCGAGGGTCAGGACGGCGACGCCTGCGTTGCCCGACAGCAACACGGCCAGCGGATGCGCGCGGGCGATCATGGGGCTCAATGTGGAAATCATCGACATTTACCAAGGCTTAACCAGTTCCGCCTTAACGATGGGTAAACAGCGTATTGGAACCAGTGAATGGGTCTTCGCCCGAGCAGTATCGAAAGAATTGTCGCCGCCGACTTGTGTACGGGATGCGGTGCCTGCGCGTCGCTGGCCCCCACCGCGCTCAAGATGCACCACGCCGAAAACGGTTTTGCGCGACCGCAACGTATCGGCGCGCTGACCCGGTCCGAGGACAAGGCGATCGCTGCTATTTGTCCGGGGCGCGCGCAATCCGCGCCACCGCCTGCTGACAAAACCCACCGGCTTTGGGGTCCTTACACGAGCCTTTCGCAAGGCTGGGCCAAGGATGTGGAATTGCGCCACGCAGGTGCCTCCGGCGGGGCCTTGTCGCAGATGTTGGTGTGGCTGTTGGAGACCGATCAGGTCGATGCCGTAGTGCAGATCGCCGCGCATGGGGACGCGCCGATGGCCAATAGGATCGTGCTGTCGCAAACTCGGGCTGATGTTTTGCAAGCCGCCGCCTCGCGATATGCGCCGTCGTCGCCTCTGTCTGTGGTGTCCAAGGTGCTAGACTCAGACAGGCGCTACGCCTTTGTTGGCAAGCCATGTGACGTCGCCGGGCTGCGGCGTTGGGCTGAAATAGACCCTCGTATCACGCAAAAATTCCCTGTCATGCTGTCGTTTTTCTGCGCCGGGGTGCCTTCCCTCAAGGGGGCGGAAGCTGTTGCGGCCCATCTTGGGGTGGCGAAGCCGGACGTAGGGCGGTTCAAGTATCGCGGTGGTGGATGGCCGGGACAAACCGAGGTGGAGACCACAGACGGTCAAACCCGCTCCATGCTCTATCGCGAAAGCTGGGGGGAGATCTTGTCTTCCCATGTGCAACACCGCTGCCGCCTGTGTGCTGATGGCATCGGGCTTGCCGCAGACATCGCCTTTGCCGATGCGTGGGAGACGGATGCGCAGGGATATCCGCAATTCGAAGAGCAGGAGGGTCGCAGTGCCATTCTGGCCCGCACGGCATTGGGCGCGCAATTGGTCGACACGGCGGTGGCGGCGGGCGCGCTTCACACGGAGCCGCTGCCCATCGAGGTGCTCGAGGCCATGCAGCCCGGACAGGTGCGCCGCCGCACAGAGCTTTTGGGCCGTCTGGCCGGCCGCATTCTGGCAGGCGCACCGATCCCGAAATACCGGGCTTTGGGCATCTGGGCCTGCGCAAGGCAGACCGGGTTAACAAAGACACTGCGCGCCATGCTTGGCACTGCGCGGCGTGTCCTGAGGCAATCTAGGTGGCAATCATGAATGCAATTCCGTTCCTCACCCGGCCACGGCGCGATCTGAATGTCTGTCTGATCCTGCACGCCTCGCGGTCCAACAATCTTGGCGTTGGTGCGCTGACCGTGGCGCAGGTGGACCTGCTGCGCGGGCTGGCGATTGAGCTGCATCTGAGCCTCAGCATTACGCTTCTGGACTGGCATGATGACGGGGCGCCTTGCGTGTCTGGCGATGATATTGAGATCGTACCGATCCGGGGCAAGGACCTGCTGACGCGGTCAGGTGCTTACCGCTATCTTGAGCAGGCGGATTTGGTCCTTGATATCGGTGCGGGTGACAGTTTTGCGGATATCTACGGCACGCGGCGTATGAAGCGGGTTTTGTGGCTGAAATATCTGACCCACCTCGCCGGAACGCCCTTGGTGCTGGCCCCGCAAACCTACGGGCCGTTTACCAACCCGGTGTCGCGCGGGCTGGCGCGGGCCAGTCTCAACATGTCAGCGCTGGTTTGCGCGCGGGACAAGGCCTCCGTGGCGCATCTGCGCGATATCGGGGTGAGGCGAGACGTGGTTGTAGCCTCCGATGTTGCGTTGCGGATGCGCAAAACAGAAGCGAATTTGCCTCCGGCGAAACGCCCTCGGGTCGGGCTGAACGTCTCGGGGCTTATGATGTCGGGCGGGTATAATGGCGCGAACCAGTTTGGGTTAAGCGTTGATTATCCCGCCTTGATGGACCGGGTGATCACTGAGCTGTTGGCCCATCCCGAGCAGCCCGAGCTGCATCTGATCCCGCATGTGATTTGCCCCGATATGCCGGTGGAGGATGATGTAGCCGCGATACGCGCGCTTCAAGAGGATCACCCTTCGGTGCATCTTGCGCCCGCGTTTGACACCCCATCGGAGGCCAAGGGCTACATCTCTGAAATGTCCTATATGGTCGGCTCACGCATGCATGCCTGCATCGCCGCCTTGTCGACCGGGGTTGCGGTCATGCCGCTGGCCTATAGCCGGAAATTCTCTGGGCTGTTTGGGGCTTTGGGATATGGGCACGGGGTCGATTGCACTGTGATGGGCGCGGATGCCATTGCCGAGGCCGTCATTGACGGGTTCGAGCGCCGCACGGTTTTGGCAAAAGACGCTCAGGCCGCAACGCAAGAAGGGCTGGCGCGGCTGGAGGCCTATGAGGACGGGTTGCGCGAGATCATGGACGCGTTGGGCCGGGTCAAAGGCATGCCCGCCACGCAGCGCGCGACGGGCCAATTGACGCCTGCTTGATCAGATTACCACAGAGCGATGATTGCGGCCGCGGTCGTGCCGGTGGCGCGCACGATGCTGGCGCGCACGGGCAGAATGCTGCCAGACGGGACGGCTTCAAAGACAAGTGTGTCGCCGTCGGCCAGCGTTAAAGCGACGTCTCCGCCTTGGCCCACATAGAGCGCGCGGCTAACTTGCATCAGCTCGGCTGTGTCATTCGGGGCGACAAGCGCGCCGCCGCGTGCGGGAGAGATCGGTGTCGTCGGGAAGTTTGAAAATTTATCCATCGGGTCCTGCCATTCATGGGATGCGCCAAGAGGGCGCGCGGGCAGCGTTGTCCCATGGGGCTGGTTAAAATTTCAAAACACCTCCGTTCGATGCTTTGTCGATCTGCGCAGCGGGACAGGATGGCATCCGGTCGGCGGCGATCCATCTGGTGATCGTGTCGCGCGCTGCGGTGGCGTCGTTTTGTGCAATTGCCTTTTCAAGCGCGCGCAAGGTGGCGGCAAGTTCCAGCTCTGACAGGCAGGGCTCTTTCACTTGCAGGATGCGGTGGTGCTGTGTCGCGCTACGGGTTTGGCTCAAGGACAGCTCTTCATGCAGCTTTTCGCCTTCGCGTAGTCCGGTGACCTCGATCTCGATATCGCCGCTGGGTGTGTCTGCGTCGCGGACCTGCAAGCCTGCGTCTTTGATCATCTGCCGGGCCAGTGCTTGCACTGAGATCGGCGGCCCCATATCCAGCATGAACAGCTCGCCCCCTCGCGCCATGCCGCCTGCAGCCAGAACCAGCTGGGCGGCCTCTTGCGGGGTCATGAAATAGCGGGTGGCGTCGTCATGGGTCAGGGTCACCGGCCCGCCTTTGGCGATCTGGCTCTCAAACAGCGGAAGCACCGATCCCGAGGATCCCAGCACGTTGCCAAAGCGCACGATGGAGAACACCGTGTGCGAGGGTCGGCTGGCATGGTCCTGCGCGATCATCTCCGCAAAGCGTTTGGAGGCGCCCATGACATTGGCCGGGCGCACCGCCTTGTCGCTTGAGATCAGCACGAAACGCGCCACGCGCTGCGCCTTGGCTTCTGCCGCCAGCACCCGTGTGCCCATCACGTTGTTGGACAGCCCGGCGATCGGGTTTCGTTCCACGAGGGGGACGTGCTTATAGGCGGCGGCGTGGAAGATTGTATCAACGGCATGGATGCGTAACGTGTCTTGGACGAGTTTGGCGTTGCGCACGGATCCAAGGACGGCGACCAGCTTGAAGCCTTGGGTGTTGGATATCTCGGCCAAGGCCTGCTCAATCGTGTAGAGCGCAAGTTCGTTTTGCTCGAACAGGACCAAGGTGCGGATGTTGCCTTGCGTCAGTTGGTGGCACAGTTCCGCCCCGATGGAGCCGCCCGCCCCCGTAACCATCACCACCCCGCCGGCATAGGCACCTTGATGCGCGTGTGGCATGCGGCCCGTGCCTGCAAAAGCGCGCGTGCCGCTGGGGTGGGTCAAAGCGGAAAGGAGGTCTTGGTAATCTGTCACTCGGTACCATCTCGTTCTGGATGCCTGCGACAATAGGGCGTCAAAGGTTAATGACTTGATTACAGTCCATGATTTTGGCGGGTAATTTCGGGCTGTGGCTCCGCGTTGCAAGCTGCCGCAAGGTCCGCCAGAGAATCCAGAGGTCCAGCAGCACTGTCGCGTTTTTCTGATAGGCCAGATCCAGACGCGCCTTTCTGGGAATGCAGCGGCGGCAATAGACCTCCTCCGTCTCGGCGGCGGAGATGCAATCGCCCAGAAGGCGGGCTTCGCGCCGGTGAAAGGCAAGGGTGGCAAGCCCGGTGACGCCGGGGCGGGATTTCAGGACGTCGGCGTAAATGCCTGGGAACTGCTCCACATATTCGCGCAGGGGCGGGCGCGGGCCGACGATGCTGATATCGCCTTTGAGAATGTTCCAAAGCTGCGGTAGCTCGTCGAAGCGATGCTTGCGCATCATCTCCCCGAGCGGCGTGATCCGGTGCGCCTTTTCGGGCCCGGTGACGCCGCTGTCGTCCAGTTGTACGGACATGGTGCGGAATTTCAGCAAGCCAAAGGAGCGCTCAGGCGTCTTCATACGTTCGGAGACATAGAATATCGGGCCGTCGCCCTGCCACCAAATGCGCAGGCTGAACCACAGCAGCACCGGCCAGAACAGCATCACGGCGAGGCTTGCCAATGTGATGTCCAACATGCGTTTGGCGGTGCTCAATCCGTTTGCTCCATCCTGTTCCAATCGGCTACGATCTCCGCCGCACCGCCAGTGACCGGCACCAAATCTTGCAGCCTGGACATGTCCAGATGGACAGAGGGGATGGCTGTTCGCGGTGCCGGGGTCGTGGCCCAGCTTAGCCCTGCATGTCTGAGCAAATCGTTAAGCGCGACCGGGTCGGGGCAGGCGATATTCAAGACCGGCGGCAACGCGGCTTCCAGCGACAATTTGGCCAAGCCGCAGATCACAGAGGCCAGCGCGTGCGGCCCGATATAGCTGCGCTGTGGGAACGCGCCGTCGGCGAACTGCTCCAGGATAAAGACGTCGCGCCTTTGGCCCAAAAGCGCATCCGCCCCCGCGACATTGCCGATCCGCAAGCAGCAGGCGTTTGGGTGCCGGGCGGCGAGCATTTCCATCTCGCGTTTGGCGATGCCATAGGCGGAGAGCGGTTTAAGCGACGCATCCTCGGACAAGACCTCTGATTGCGCGCCATACACGGCGGCGCTGGAGGCCAGGAGGACGGGTTTGCCCTGACTGACTTCAAGCACGGCGCGCGCGAGATCTGCGTTCAGCGACAGCGGTTTGTCTGCCGTTTCCTTGGTCACGCCTGCCAGCAGAAACACCGCGTCAGAGTGGTCAACGGCTTGGGTCAGCGCCTCGCGGTCGTCAAGAATATCAAACGACAGGTCGCCCTTGGTACGCGTCTGCCAAACAGGCTCTATTCCTGCGCAACCCGGCCAACAGCGTCGCAACACGCTGC
>CAYXIZ010000002.1:0-3291 GCA_964465485.1 uncultured Rhodobacterales bacterium
TTGCCAAGCAAGCCCGGACGTGTCGCTGCCGTTTTGCCGATGCAGTCTTTCTTGGCGGAGATCATCCGCTCCATCCCGATATCGAAAGCCGTCACGCGACCATGGATTTCGGCATGGGTTATGAAGCCCTTTTCGATCCGCATGACGTTCAGCGCCTCCATCCCGTAAGCACCGCCCCCAAGCGGTTCAGCGGCGGCGAGCAACGCGTTGAACAGGCTCTCGCCATAGCGCGCCGGGACCGCGATTTCATAGGCGTGCTCCCCGGAAAAGGAGATCCGGAACAGCCGGGCCTTGACCCTGCCGATAGAGACCGCCCCACAGGCCATGAAGGGAAAGCTCTCATTGTTGATCGGCTTGTCCAACAGCCCGTTGAGCAGCTCGCGGGATTTGGGGCCTGCGACAGCAAATTGCGCCCATTGCTCGGTGGCAGAGATCAGGTGCACGTCCAGTTCAGGCCGCAAGCATTGCCGCACAAACTCAAGGTGCCGCATCACCTGACCGGCGGCGGCGGTGGTCGTGGTCACCACGTAATGATCCTTGGCCAGCCGCGCGCAGGTGCCGTCATCCATCACATGCCCATCTTCGCGCAGCATCAGACCGTAGCGCACGCGGCCGACTTTCAGGGTGGAGAATGTATTGGTGTAGACAAAATCCAGAAAGGCTGCGGCGTCAGGGCCTTGCACGTCGATCTTGCCAAGCGTGGAGACGTCGCAGACGCCGACAGTTGAGCGCACCATGGCGACCTCACGGTCGCAGGATTGCCGCCAATGGGTTTCGCCTTCGATGGGATAATAGGAGGGCCGATACCACAGCCCCGCCTCGATCATCGGCGCGCCCATCTTGCGCGTTGCTTGGTCCGAGGTTGTGAACCTTTGCGGGGCGAACCCCTCCTCTTGGGCGTAGGCCCCCATCGCGGCTATGCTGACCGGCATATAAGGTGGCCGGAACGTGGTCGTGCCGGTTTCGGGGATCCCCCGCCCGGTGGCATCCGCCAGCACCGCCAGCGCGCCAATGTTTGAGTTTTTGCCCTGATCAGGGGCCATGCCTTGCGTGGTGTAGCGCTTCATATGCTCGACGGAGGTCATGTTCTCGCGCGCTGCAAGCGTGACGTCCTTCACGGTCACATCGTTCTGAAAATCCAGCCAAGCGCGGCCTTTGCCCGGCACCGACCAGAGAGGGGTCACGTTTGTCGCGCTGTCCTCTCCCTGAGGCATACGAGGTGCGCGGGCTGTGATGCCCAGTGCTTTGAGCACCTCTTTGGCGCGGAAGATCCCTGACTTCAGGCAGCCTTTCGTGGAGAACGTCCCGCCTGCAGCCCCTGCCACCTCCATGCCCGGCATCATGCCGGGGCGCGGGATAAAGGCAGAAATCGCGTCATTCCATTGCGGTCTTCCGCCCAAGTGGCAGGCCAGATGCACGGTTGGATTCCAGCCGCCGGAGACGGCGAGGCAATCGGCCATCACGTCGCCACGCCCAGTGATCGAAATCGCCTTTACCCGCTTGTGGCCTTTCACATTGGTTACATGCGCCCCTTTGTAGATCGGGAAATCGCCTTCGATTGTGGCGTCGTGCCGGCTGTCGATATAGGCCGCGATGCGTATTCCGGCGTCGGCCAGATCGAGCGCCGTGCGGAAGGCGTCATCATTGTTGCCAAAGATCGCGACCCGTTTGCCGGGGGCCACGCCAAACCGGTTCACATAACCGCGTACGGCGCTGGCCATCATCACGCCGGGGCGGTCATTGTTGCGAAAGGCCACGGGGCGCTCCATTGCGCCAGCCGCGTAGACACAGCCCTTGGCGGCGATGCGCCAGAAGGTCTCCACCGGCGCGTCGCCCGCATCGGCGACGTGGTGCGAGACGCGCTCAACAGCGCCGTAGGTGCCGCCGTCATAGGCCCCAGTGACGGTGGTCCGGCGCATCACGCGGACGTTTTCCATGGTTTGCAACTCGGCCAAGCGCTCCGTGGCCCAAGCGTGGCCGGGCATTCCTGCGATCTCGTGGCTTTCGAAATTCAGCCGCCCGCCAAGCCGGAAATCCTCGTCGCACAGGATTACGTCCGCGCCCGCGCGCGCAGCGGTCAGCGCTGCCATGATCCCCGCCGGGCCAGAGCCAATGACAAGCACGTCACAAAACGCGTAGGCTTTCTCGTAATATTGCGCGTTGCTGGCCATGGACAACCGGCCCAATCCGGCGGCGCGGCGGATGATGGGCTCGTAGAGTTTTTCCCAAAACGCTTTGGGCCACATGAAGGTCTTGTAATAGAACCCAGCGCTGAGGAAGGGCGACAGCAGATCATTTGCCTCAAGCAGATCCCAGTCGAGCGACCCCCAGTAATTCTGCGCGCGGGCGTTTAGGCCCGAATGCAGCTCTTGCTGGGTAAGCCGCACATTGGGGGTGATTTCGCCGGCGCGGTGCAGCTCGACCAGCCCGTTGGGCTCTTGCGGGCCATCGGACATGATGCCGCGTGGCCGATGGTATTTGAAGGACCGCCCCACAAGTGAGACGCCGCTGGCCAGCAGAGCCGAGGCCATCGTGTCGCCTTTGAAACCCCCATACGTTTTGCCGTTGAACTTGAACGACACCGGCGCGTCGCGATTCACCAAGCCCGTGCCGTCGAGCCTCATCCTGTGACCCCGGAGGCGAGTTTGACGGATAGAATTTCATGAGTTGTCACGTTGCGCTCAACCACGATCCAAGCAGAGCAGCCAGATTCGTGTTGCCAGAGGTCTTGCGTGACTTGTGTTGGGTTGCTGCGGATGTGGAGGTAGCGGTGCATTGCTTCTGTGTCCCCCTCCTCAGGGCGATCGAGATAGTCCTTTGCGCCGAGATAATAGAATTCGCGCCGGTCGCGTTCCCCGCAAAGAGGACATGTGATCCGCATTTCTTGCCCTCCTAATGCAGATTGTGTTGAGAGCCGGTGCCCTCTTCATCCATCAGGCCTTCGCCTGTTTCGAACCGTTCAAACGTATGGCGCTGCGCCACTTCATGGGGGCGGTCTTCGGCCATCAGATGCGCCATGCACCAGCCGCTGGCGGGCACCGCCTTGAACCCGCCATAGCACCAACCGCAATCCATGTAGAGGCCGTCCACCTCCGTGCGGTCGATCACGAATGAGCCGTCGGGTGTCATGTCCATGATGCCGCCCCAACTGCGCAAAACCTTGGCCTTACCAATGGCGGGCATCAGCGTCATCCCGGCCTCCATGACATGTTCCATCATCGGCAGATTGCCACGTTGGGCGTAGGAGGCGTAGAAATCCAGATCACCGCCAAAGACCAACCCGCCCTTGTC
>CAYXIZ010000002.1:3391-59351 GCA_964465485.1 uncultured Rhodobacterales bacterium
GCAATATTGGTGATCCCGTGGTTCTTGGCTAGGTAATATGCAGTGGAGAGCCCATGACCGCCACCACCGATAATGATCATGTCATATTCGGATTTGGGCTCCGGGTTGCGCCAGATAGGGCCCCAGCCCGCATTCCCGGTCAGGCCTTCTTTCAATATTCGAAGGGCGTTGTACCCCATTGCCCTGCCCCCTTAGCTTCGCTTCGGGATCAAAGCACCGGCTTTGCACGATTTCAATACGGCGGCAGGGAAATTCCCGTCCCTCAACGAAAAAGGCAGCCCTCTAGAGGGCTGCCTTTTTGATCAGAATTTTTTGGGCTGCTTTCGGATCAGGGCTCGGCACTGCCATTTCCAATCCCATTTCCTGTAGAAGCACCACCGCTGTCGCTGTCATCTTCTGTACCAACCTGGCTTCCATCGCCATCATTGTCTTGGTCATCAAAATCGGTTGACGGGTCCGGCTCGTCCTTATTGACCAATGTCGGGTGGAACCGTGGCCGCGTTACGATTGTGTTGCGGTAAATCTTGTCATCAATCCCGACACGGAGGATCGGTTGATACAAGACGGCTGTTTCCGTGACTACGACGTTGTCATTATTGCCCATCATCGGGATCCAGGACGAGTCGGCGTCAATGTCTGCCTGCGTCAGATCGGTCATGCCGTTCGGCCCGTAGGACCAAACCACCGTATACTCGTTTCCGCCTTCATCGTTGATCACGTTGTTGATCAGCGACACCCGCATCCTTGGGGCCGCGTTACTTGGGATCATGTAGTCCAGCACATCTCGCATATTGTCGAGAAACGCCTCATCGACCTCTTCCTGTCGAGACAGCACGTCGCTGACGGCATAACTGGCTTTCATGACCAATGTCTTTTGCCGGTAGGCGTCGAACCATACAAATGTCGCGCAATAAAACGCGGCCAAGAGCGGCATGATCATAACCGCTTCGGTGGTAACGGAGCCGTCTTCACGCCGGAAACAGGCCGTTGCCCTTTCCCATCCACGGGACAGCAAAGTTTGAATGTGCACCATCAGTTTGGCTCCTGAGCAAAGATCGAACTGGCAACCAGCTGCATATTTCCGGCCTCATCGGTTTTCAGCATCGCGCCAAGCCCGAGGGACGGGTACAGCGGGTCGATGACGTAGCAGGCCCGGATAAACATCAGATCACTCGGCCCACCATTGCTGAAATCCGTGATAGGCAGCGCAGATTCGTTCTTGTCGATACAGGTCGCCCGTACTGGCGGAAGGTCAAACGTGTCGCGGCTAATGACCTGCATCTCAAGAAGCAGGTTCTCCCTGCAATCTTTGAGCATTGCAGCATTGGCGCAAACCCGGTCCCTGATCTCCTCTCGAGTGAAGGACTGGCTTGTGCCCAACCGAACGTCGCGCATTGCGCTGTCCATGCCGTGCTCGAGGATGGTCAGGCGAACGGTGGCCATCCCCAACTCGAAGATGGATACGAAGAGCAGCAGGAATACAGGCACCACGAGCACAAACTCGACTGTCGCATTGCCATCCTCTGCCTTCGCACGGCGCCAGAATTTAAACAGGTTTCTCACAATGAACTCCGATACCTTAGAAGGTCAGCTTCAGGCGCTGGATCGCGTTTGCGATTTCACCAAAGGCCTCAGAAATTTCGGTGCCTTCCACGCGGAAGAAATTGCTCGCGGAACTGGCGCAGCTCTCCATCACGACAGCAGATTCGTCCGACACTTCAAATCCAATTGTGTAGATAATCACCTCTTCGTCTTTGGCCGCGTTACAGGCGTCGTTGAGGCGGTCGTTCTTTGCCGTAGCGGAAACGGAATCCATGATGGCGTTACGCGTGTCCCAGTACTCACCGACGTCCCAGTCACGGGCATAGTTGTAGTAGTATGCGAAGTACTTCACACCCATCATTGCCCAGACTTCTTGCCAGCTCAGCTGTTCGTCGCTGCCCTGATTGCGACGTGAGCCGCTGAAGTAATCCTCAAAGTAGTTGCCACGTGACATGAAGTAGTCGTTGTTCCAGCCGGGGCGTTGCTTGTAATGCGACATCCAGGTGTTGTTTGACTGATCGCCATTTGGATCCCACCACAAGGTAGAGTCGCCTTCGGCATAATCTTCGTCCAGCGTGTATTGCGTTGTGTTGATCCCATCGGTCATCACCACAAGAATCTTGAGCGTATTGTCTCGACCGTACTCATAAGGGCGTTCGCCGAAAGCGGAGGCGATCCCAGTGGTATTCTCATCGCTGGCGAAGTTCTCAGAGGTCTCTGGCATCGTTGACAAAACCAGTTGGGACTTGGGATTGAGGAAGTAAGATCCCCATTTCACGCCCAGATCGATTGATGTGTTACCCCCAGGTTCGAGAGCGTCGATCCGTTCACCTAACTGAGCTCCGTTCTGGGACATCAACGTGACCCGCGATGCTTCCGAAGTCGGGCATACAAACAAGCGGTTCTCATCGTCGTCGGCGTTCGTGTTCGGGTGATTGATAGTGGTGTAATATGGGTCAAAATGTCCGGTGCGTTGCAGGTCATTCGTGTTGCCCATTGGGGATGCATCAAGGGAGATTTCTCCCAACGAAAGCGCCCCCGCCACATCGTCAGAGATTTCAACTGTTCTGAAATCGGCGTCTTCGAAATCGACGCAGTGCGAATAGTTGTGCTCATCCGTTACGTTGAGCTGGTCCAAAACGTCCTCACCAACATTCACCTGCATGCTGTAGGGGATGATGTTGATCGACACCCGGCCAATATTGTCAGTGGTCAGCAGCGTGTCCAGAAATTCCTTCGACGCCGTTTGCAGTGCCGCAAGCTTTGTCTGATTGCCGGAACTGTCGAGCTCACTCATCGAACCGGAGACATCGAGCACAAGGCTGATCTCGACGTCTTGCGTGCTTTCCTCAGCAGTGCTGGTGCCGGAGGCGACCATCTGGTCGATGCCCAGCAAGTTCAGGAACATGCTCCTGACCTCAGTACGTGCAGAAATCTGTACCGTCTTGGAAACATCTGCAACACAATCGCTGACCACGCTCACCTGAGATGTGTTGATGCCGGACTTCTCGAAATAGTCCAAGGCAACGGCTTCACAGTCTTCGGACTGGCTCAGCGACGCCGCAGCAAGAGCCGCGCGGTCAAGGGTGTATTGAACACGGGAACGGTCGTATTCGAAACGCATGAAGTCGATAGCCATCCCACCGACCCACATCATCATAACGAAGATGGTCAGACCAAAAATAATCATTGCGCCGCCTTCTTCGCGGCGGAACCCCATTGCGCGGCGCATCACGCGCCCCGAACCAAATCGCTTCATTTTCTTTCCCTTTGAGCCACTCATGACTGCCCTTCCCCTGTGCCAGCACGCACGAAAAAATTACTCGGACGAGACTCGTCCAGCGCCAATTGACCCGAATACTGTGGCTAGAATTTGGCAGGAACGGCCTGATTCAGGTCATATTAACCTTTCAAAACAGACAAATTACTTCGATTTGCTGGAGTGTTTCCATTTCCGGATTAATGCCACTGCGCGCCCGAATCGGCTTTGGGACTGGCAATGGGAATTTAGGGAAATGTTTAAGAGTAGCTGGCCATATGCGTCTGATTGCCGTTAGGCTCATTCGTAAATTGCCCAAATTTTAATCACACCACACACCGACCCACCTCAACCCGCGGGAGCCATCATGAGCGCACAAATCGAACCATCCTTCCGAGATTCAGTCGAGCTGATGTATAGTAGAGCGGTGAAGCTGATGGATTTGCCTCCGGGGTTGGAAGAGAAAATTCGGGTCTGCAATGCCACCTACACCGTCCGTTTCGGGGTCCGTCTTCGCGGTGAGCTACACACATTCACCGGCTACCGCGCCGTGCATTCGGAGCATATGGAACCCGTAAAGGGCGGCATCCGGTTTGCCATGGCGGTGCACCAAGATGAGGTGGAGGCGCTTGCGGCGCTTATGACGTTCAAATGCGCGCTGGTCGAAACCCCGTTTGGGGGCTCCAAGGGCGGATTGCGCATCGACCCCAACGCATGGGAAGAACATGAGCTTGAGCAGATCACCCGTCGTTTCGCCTATGAGCTGGCAAAGCGCGACCTGATCCACCCATCCCAGAACGTGCCCGCGCCGGATATGGGCACGGGGGAGCGGGAAATGGCGTGGATTGCCGATCAGTATGCCCGGATGAACACCACGGATATCAACTCCCGCGCATGCGTGACGGGCAAGCCGATCAACGCGGGCGGCATTCAGGGCCGCACGGAGGCCACGGGTCGCGGCGTCGAATACGCCTTGCAGGAGTTCTTCCGCTACCCCGAGGACATGGCCAAAGCCGGTCTTGAAGGCACCTTGAAAGGAAAGCGGATCATCGTCCAGGGCTTGGGAAATGTGGGCTACCACGCTGCCAAGTTCTTGTCAGAAGACGACGGCAGCTTGATCACCGCAATCATCGAACGCGACGGTGCCATTCATGATGAGAACGGCATCGACGTCGAAGACCTGCGCGCATGGATCGCTGATCACGGGGGCGTTTCGGGCTATCCCAAAGGGACCTATGTGGCGGATGGCTCCGCAGCGCTGGAATATGAGTGCGATATTCTTATTCCGGCGGCGCTAGAGGGGGTGATCAACCTGTCAAACGCCAAGAACATCAAATCGCCGCTGATCATCGAGGCCGCAAACGGTCCGATCACTGCCGGTGCGGACGAGATCCTGCGCAGCAAGGGCTGCGTGATCATCCCCGATCTTTATGCCAATGCGGGCGGGGTGACGGTCTCTTATTTTGAATGGGTCAAGAACCTGAGCCATATTCGCTTTGGGCGCATGGAAAAGCGCCAGGAAGAGGCGCAGCACCGCGCCCTGATTGAAGAGCTGGAACGTCTGTCCGCTGATAAGGGGCTGGGTTGGGAATTGAGCTCGGATTTTAAAGACAATTATATGCGCGGCGCGGGCGAGCTGGAGCTGGTGCGCTCAGGGCTCGATGACACAATGCGGACCGCATACCAAGCGATGCGGAAGGTCTGGCATGAGCGCGACGATGTCGAAGACCTGCGAATGGCCGCCTATCTGGTGTCCATCGACCGTATCGCAGCCAGCTACCGCGCCAAGGGGCTGTAAACCCATCTGAGCCGCGCCAGACAGCGGCCCTGACAGCGGCGCGGCTTTTCAAAGTGAGTTAGAGGTCCAGCTCTTTGAACGACCCGTTGCGTTGAGCGACCAAGGCCGCCAGCGTGTCCGCCATGATCTTCCCTTGCGCACCGGGGGTCACACCTCCGATGCCGATGCGTTTGCCGAACCGCCACCACAGGCCGGGCGCCCATTTGAAAGGGTAGCTGACTTTAGTGGTGACAAGGAACCCGTTGGAGGGCTTGAATGCAAAAAGCGAGCGGTCGATTTTCTGGATGTCCTCGGTCCGGCAAATCAGGGTGCCGTCGGATAAACGCAGCTCCTCTTCGGTGAGCTCGATCACGCGGCCGGTGACGTCCCACATGCGGTAGCCGCCATAAAGGCAGGCAGCACCACACCCCACCAAAAAGACCGCATAGATGAAGGATGGCGGGTTGGTCGCGGCGATATAGAGCAATAGCAGCCCCAAGCCGTACAAGACGCCCGTGCCAAACATCCGGCGCGGCGCGGAGGGCGTAATCCCGGTGATGACCTGAGAGGTAGGTTCGTCAGACATGGGCGTATTCCTTTTCGGCTGCCCCCGCTTAGACTGTCACGCCACCACCCTCAACCGCGAAGCGCTTTGACCTCGTAGCCCGGCTCCTCAGGTTCGTCATCCACCAGCTCGGCCGGAAAACCCGGCGCGCGGATGTCGAGCCCTGTTGCCTCCTCCAGCCGCTCGATGATCCGGTCCGATTGCGCCCTGTCGCCATAACGCGCCTGCCCGTCCCGGAATATCTCAATCATCTTCGGCGATATCTCGAGCGGCACCCCGTTACGGTCGGCGATTTCCTGAAACAGGCCGATATCTTTCAGCACGAGGTCCATCGTGAAATCAACGCAGCGCGAGCCGTTGAGGATAACCTGACTTTCCGTCTCATGGGCAAAGGACGTGCCGCTGGAAATCTTGATGGCCTCATAGGTGGTCGCCAAATCCATGCCAGCGGCTTTCGAGACGGTCAGCGCCTCACAAACGCTGAGCAAATTGGCCGTCGCCAGATAGTTGGTCATCACTTTCAGCATGCTTGCTGTGCCCATATCGCCGGTGTGCAACACGCGGCGGCCCATCGTTGTGAGCAAGGGCAGCACGCGGTCAAAGGTCGCGCGGTCACATCCCGCGAAGATCGAGATATTGCCGGTATCCGCGCGGTGGCAGCCACCTGAGACGGGGCAGTCGACGGCTGCGGCACCCGTTGCAATCACTTTTGCGCCAAGCCGCTTGATTTCAGCCTCGTCAGTGGTGGACATCTCCAACCAAATTTTGCCCGGCCCGCAGGCTTCAAGCAAACCGTCTTCTCCTTCAACCACCACCGCCGAGATGCTCGGGTGCGGCAGGCATGTAATAACGACGTCGCAATGCTCCATCATCTCGCGGGGCGTTGCGGCTGATTTTGCGCCCTTGGCGACAGCGGCGGCGACAAGCTTTTCATCCAAGTCCCGGACGGTGACGTCCAAGCCATTGCGGATCAACGATCCTGATAATTTGCCGCCTACATTCCCTAAGCCGATAAATCCGATTTTCATTCTGTAGACCTGTCGTGAAGTTCTGTTTCTCGCATAGCCTGCGCTACCTGTGGGGCATGTCCCCTTCGTTTACGACGGTCTTTGCACAAAATCGCACAGAAACGGTTCATCGACGAGATTGCACCTTGCCGCGCACGCACCTACCTCTGGGGCAAAGGAGACACCATCCGATGTCTATCAGACCCGTAAAAGAAACATCTCAATCCGTCCCCACCATGGAGGGGGCTGGCGTCCATTTGCACCGCGCGTTTGGATTTACGGACCCCACCATGCTGGACCCGTTCCTGATGATGGATGATTTTCGCAATGACACCCCGGCGCATTATGAACGCGGGTTTCCGTGGCACCCGCACCGGGGCATCGAGACGATTACCTATGTCCTGAAAGGAGAGGTCGAACACGGCGACAGCCTCGGCAACACCGGAACGCTGAAGGATGGTGCGGTTCAGTGGATGACGGCGGGCTCCGGCATTTTGCATCAGGAAATGCCCAAGGGGAATGCGCAGGGTCAGATGCATGGGTTCCAGCTTTGGGCCAATCTTCCCGCAAGCCTGAAGATGACCACGCCGCGCTACCAAGACGTCGAAGGCGGAGAGATTCCGGAAATTATCGACGATGACGGCACCAAGGTCCGGGTCGTGATTGGCGAGTTCTGGGGAAAGCGTGGCCCGGTTGACGGGATCGCCGCGGACCCGCAATTTCTTGACATCACGGTGCCAGCCGGTGTGCGCAAAACCTTTAAGGTAGACACCTATCGCCGCGCTTTTGCCTATGTTTTCGAGGGGGCCGGAAATTTCCGGGACGCCTCTGCGCCTGCTGGTATTCTGCTCGAGAAGGAAGTGCGCGGCGAGGAGGTCAATATCCGCGACCTCTCGGGCGACCGGACGCTGATCCAGTTTGGGACCGGTGACGAGGTGAGCGTTCAAGCAGGGGAGCAAGGCATTCGGTTCTTGCTGATCTCAGGCGCGCCTATTGAAGAGCCGGTTGCCTGGCACGGGCCGATCGTGATGAACACGCAAGAGGAGCTGCGTCAGGCTATGGCTGACCTGCGCAACGATACGTTTATCAGACCGGCGCATTGAGGCGCGGGACGGCCTAAATATATCCACGCCAGACTAGCAAAGTGATCAACGCGCCTGCACCGAGCAACACCTGACCCGCGACGGCGGCCATCTTGTTATATCGACGTCTCGAGCGCTCTGCGGGGACGTCGATCTCGTTGAGAAAACGTTCGATCTGAGTGGTGGCGCGGCTGAGGGTTTCGGGCTCCAGGCGCATAGCGAGCCGCGGGTTTTCGGCCATGCCCTGCGCATCCACCAGCACCTCCCCTGCCCGCCTGATACGGCTCGGCAATTTGCGTCGTACATAGGTCAGCCGTTTTTGCAATGTTGACCCGCGTGCGCCCAGTTTGCTTTCCAACAAAGCAAACACCCGCGCTACGAGCGCCTGTACCTCCGCTGGTTCCATGAACGTAGCGCACCTTACCGTTGACATCCCAGCGCCGTTATAAGCCTGCGCGGGCGCTTTCCAAGCCCTGCAAGTCCTGATAGCGCAAAGGCATGCTGAATTACGTCACTTACGGGGAGACCAGCGCTCCCACGCTTCTGATCGCGCATGGGCTTTTCGGCTCTGCACGCAACTGGGGTGTTATTGCCAAGCGCCTGTCTGACCAGTTCCACGTGATCGTGGTCGATATGCGCAATCATGGCGAAAGCCCGCGAGGAAACACGCAAAGCTATTTCGATATGGCGGAGGATTTGGCCGAGGTGTTGGATCACGTCGGGCCCGCCCATGTTCTGGGCCACTCCATGGGTGGCAAGGCTGCGATGGTGCTTGCGCTGACCCGACCTGAGCGGTTGAACACGTTGATCGTCGCCGATATTGCCCCGGTTGGATACGGGCATACCCAGACGCATTTGATCGACGCGATGCGCCAGATTGACCTTACCCAAGTGAACACCAGAGGGGATGCGGACCGGCAGTTGAGCGCGTTCGTTCAAGAAGAAGGTGTGCGGGCCTTCTTGCTTCAGTCCCTAGACGTCAAAGCCCGCGCGTGGCGTTTGAACTTTGATGTTCTTGAGGCCGACATGCCTTTGATCATTGGCTTTCCCGAGACCGAAGCCGAGTTTGACGGCGCGACCTTGTTTTTGTCAGGTGCGGCATCCGATTACGTTCTGCCCGAGCATCGCGACATGATCAGGGGTCTTTTTCCATCGGCTCAATTTGCCAAGCTCCCAAAGGCAGGTCATTGGCTCCACGCAGAGAGGCCGCGTGAGTTTGAGGCGGCTGTCCGGGTCTTTCTGGGCCAAAAGGCGGGCGACTAACCCGCCAAAAGGATCCCGGCCCGGCCTCGAACCGACTGACGCGCCGATCTGACATGGGCCGTCGGGTTGGCGCGCAGTTCCGGGAGGATCGCAAAAAGCTCTTCGCGCGCGGCGACGTCGAGCCCGGGCAGCGAATACGCGCCGGGCTGGAAGCTTTCGCTTTGGGTCCCGTTCGCCGTGATGATTTCGTGCTGGTCGAACATGATATGATGGTAGGTCACAAGCCCGGGCTGCATCTTCACAACAGTGTCCCCATTGACCAAATGCTGGGCCGCGACAAGCACCTCGGACTGCCCGAAATAGAGCTCGGCACGGTAGCCAGAGAACAGCAAACGGTGTTGCGGGGATACGAAAAGCTCTGTGTTATTGTCCAGAAAACCGGCTGAGAGCCGAATTGGCGCAGATTTCACTGAACTCATCATCGACCGCGCTCCGGCCCACCGAATGGGCTGAGGGCCGTGGTCTCGGGTCAGTACCAGATCACCAACACGTAAATCCTCAACTGCGCGTGCGCCGAACGGCGTCTCGATCAGTGTTCCGCTGCAGTAACAAATCGGCTGTGCATCGAAGGTAACGAAGGCGCTGTCGGTGTTCCCATCCGTATCCGCAATCGTATAGCTGAAGGACGTCTCCCCAAGATTGCCGCTTGCGTTCACCAGCGTAATCGTCCCGCTGGCATTCAGCTCAACGGTTTGGCCGGTATTCAACGTCACGATGTCGCCCGCCACAACGTCGATACCGTTGATCTGCGTGATCGTCAGCGTCTGGCCATTCGGGTCCGTATCATTGGCCAGCAGATCAACTGTCTTGTCGTTGCTGCCAAAGGTCAGGATGCCCGTATCATCTGTGGCAACCGGGGCGGTATCGCTCAGGTCAGGCCCGTTATTCGACGCAATGATCAAAGAGCTGTCAAAGGAGTTGTCCCCGACATCCGCAATACCAATAAACAGAGTTTGCTGCACACCCGGAGTGACCGGGATGTCGAGCGACAAGGTCACCGTGAACCCGTCCATCTCGGTGGCAAACCCACCGGCGGTGTTGTCGACATAGAGGTTGGGGTTGGCACTGTCGAATTGGCCATTGCCCGGATTTGGGTCATTGCTTTCATTGCCAAACGTGGGCGGTGTATCCCCTGCGCTGTTGATCCCGTTTACCGAAATTTCACCTGACCCCACAGAGATCGGCTGCGTCACACCGTCCAGCTGAACCAAGGCGATGTCGTTGAAATTCGAGTAGACATATTCGTTATATTCTTCGGAATAGAACCGAAACTCGATGTTCAGGGACGTCTGACCCGGCTCTGGCGTGAAGGTGATCTCCATGTAGGCGGCATCGAATGTGTTTGTTCCGGCGGCTGCATCGAACACCGCGTTGCCGTTCGCCCCTGACGTGTCGCTCGAGGTGTTTCCGGCCTGATTATTCGCACCTGTCGCGTTTGCGAAATCGGCGACATTCCCTGTGGAGAAGATGACCCCTGCGTCGGATGGCAGCACATTGGGGTTGGTGGTATCCCCGTCAACATAAGTGCCGGAGGATGCCGCGTCCCCGAAATAGATCGCGGAATCAATGGTAAACCCATTTCCAAGGATTTCGGTCGCCATCTCCACGGCTGTGGCGGACGTATTTGCATTCAAGGCGGGCATTTGCTCTGATCCACTGTTTTCTGCGCCCGCTTATACGGGTCTAAACCTGTCTAAAATTAGACATAAAACTGATCTTTGGGGAGAAAATCTGTCGGCACTCCCCCGCAAAGCGATGAGTTTCGGCATTTGCGCGACACTTAGGACCCTTGGCTTGCTGCTCCTCTTGGCCCGCGCAAATTGCGTGCCTATAAGGCACCAAATCCCAAGGAGAGCCCGATGCGGACCGCCACCATCCAGCGCAAGACAACCGAGACCGCGATTGAGGTCGAGATCAACCTTGACGGTACCGGCCAGTATGACGTGCAAACCGGTGTTGGGTTTTTCGACCATATGCTTGACCAATTGTCGCGCCACTCGCTGATCGACATGAAAATCCGTGCAAAGGGCGATCTGCATATCGACGATCACCACACGGTCGAGGACACGGGTATCGCGCTTGGCCAAGCCCTTGTGCAAGCCCTTGGCGACAAACGTGGCATTAGCCGCTACGGGGAATGCCACTTGCCGATGGATGATGCGCAGATACGCTGCGCGCTGGATCTCTCCGCGCGGCCTTTTCTGATCTGCAACCTCGACCTTCCGACCCAGAAAATCGGGCAGTTCGACACCGAACTTGTTCGGGAGTTTTTTCAGGCCTTTGCCACGCATGGCGGCATCACCTTGCATATCGACCAGCTCCACGGGTTCAACAGCCACCACATTGTAGAAGCGGCTTTCAAAGCCGTGGCCCGCGCGCTGCGTGATGCGGTCGAGACCGATCCGCGCAAGGACAGCGATATTCCAAGCACCAAAGGCAGCCTTTGATGCGGCACATGATCTTGCCGGCCCGTGCCGTCTCCTGCTTTGACGGAGCGTTCACATGCTGACCGTGCTCGTGGATTACGATTCAGGCAATCTTCACTCCGCAGAAAAAGCGTTTCAACGCATGGCTCTGGAGGTGGATGGTGGCGATATACTGGTCAGCTCGCAGCCCGAGGATGTCCTCCGGGCCGACCGTATTGTCCTGCCCGGCGACGGTGCTTTCCCGGCTTGCCGGAACGCGTTGATGCAAGACCGCGCGGGCCTTTACGAGGCTATTGTGCAGGCCGCAACCAAGGACGCGAAACCGTTCTTTGGCATCTGCGTCGGCATGCAGATGATGGCCAGCATGGGTCATGAATACCTCGACACACCCGGCTTTGACTGGATTGCAGGTAACATCACGACGATCACGCCATCAGACCCGAAGCTGAAGGTGCCACATATGGGGTGGAACGACCTGAAAATCGACAATGACCACCCTGTCTTCGCCGGAATAGAATCCGGCGATCATGCCTATTTTGTGCATAGCTATCAGTTCGACGTGACTGACGCGCGGCACCGCCTCGCCCATGTGGATTATGGCGGCGCGGTCACCGCGGTGGTGGCGCGCGACACGATGATTGGCACGCAGTTCCACCCGGAGAAAAGCCAAAGCACCGGGCTTCGGCTGATCGCCAATTTCCTGAAGTGGGCGCCTTAGCCTCTATTTGACCCGCTGCCAGGTCTGCTTGGAACACAGCAGTCCGCCTGCAACACAGCCCGCCAGTTTCAGAGAGTTACCGTTCAACGCGATCTTGCCTTTGTAGATCTTGTTGTTCGATGGACGCCAAACCTTGCCTGCATATGCGTTGTCGCCCGATGGCGTCATGTTGCGCACGATGTCTTTGCCAAGGTTTTCAGACTTATACTCGCCGGTCTCGTTGAAGGTCCGCACGATCTTGCCGCAAATGGCAGCCCCACATTGATACATATCAACATGCGCGAAGGCGCCGTCATCCACTTGCGTCTTCCATGTCCCCAAAACCGGATCCGCGGCAAAAGCGCCGCCTGAGCTCGCCAAGGCCAAACCGAGGGCCAGAGTAATCGTTTTCATATCGTCCTCCCAATTGTCGTTCTCAGACTGCGTCCCGCCCCCGCTTTCAGGCAAGCGTTACGTTGGGTCCCTTGCCCTTTGCAAACGCGGCGTCACTGTGGGATAGACGCCTGAAAAATCTCCAAAGCAAGGCCAGCCCAATGATACTCTACCCCGCGATTGACCTCAAAGATGGCAACTGCGTGCGGCTCTATAAAGGAGAGATGGAGCAGGCAACGGTGTTTAACGACAACCCGGCAGCGCAGGCGAAAGCCTTCGAGGATGCCGGGTGCGAGTGGCTGCACCTTGTCGACCTCAACGGTGCATTTGCCGGGGCGCCTGTGAATGGTGCCGCCGTCGAAGCAATCCTGAAAGAGACACATGTTCCCGCACAGCTTGGCGGCGGCATCCGCGATATGGCCACGATCGAAGCCTGGCTCGACAAAGGGCTGCAACGGGTCATTCTCGGCACGGTCGCGGTGGAAGACCCAAGTTTGGTGCGCGAGGCCGCGAAGACCTTTCCGGGCAAAGTCGCCATCGGGCTGGATGCACGCGATGGCTTGGTCGCAACGAGAGGTTGGGCGGAAGAGACCGATATCGAAGTGACCGAGCTTGCCAAGCAGTTCGAAGACGCGGGCGTTGCGGCTTTGATCTACACGGACATCAACCGCGACGGGGCCATGAAGGGGCCGAATGTCGAGGCCACTGCCGCGCTGGCGCGGGCCGTCACCATACCGGTGATTGCGTCGGGTGGGGTCTCGTCCCTGCAGGATCTGCGAGACCTAAAAGACAGCGGCGCTCCGTTGGATGGCGCGATCTCGGGCCGTGCGCTGTATGACGGTGCAATTGACCTGAAAGAAGCGCTGGACCTGCTTAAATCCTAGAGCTTCTTTTTTGTATAGGTCCTACGGGAGGTTGCACGCGTGGCGGAGGGCAAAGCCTTCCAAGAACGCAAAACCAAATGGCGCGCGCCAAAAGGCGCAGGTTCAGCTTTATTCCGCAGCCTTACCTGTGAGTTTGCCAAGCGCGCCCGTCATGATCTTTACAAACTCCGCATCTGCCGGGATGTCGAGGCCCTCAAACATTGCCGCTGGGTCATCATAGGTCAGTTGTGTGTTGCCCTCCGCATCCGCGTAGACCAGCACTTTCAAAGGCAAGTACAAAGCCGCACGAATATCGGCCTGCATCGCAGGCGTGCCGATCTTTGGATTGCCGAAGATCAAGACCTGCGCCTCTCCCATCTGCAGATCTGCCGAGGCCGCAGCTTTCTGATGATCAACACGGGCCACAACTTTCGCCCCTGCCCCTTCGATGGCGACGGCCAAAGCATCAGCAGTGTCAGCCACCGATTTGGACGAAGGCACGGTTACGAGGTCGGCAAAAGCGGGCATGGCTACTCCAAGAGACAAGATTGCAGAGGTCAGAAGGGCTTTCATGAGAGATCTCCTATGAATTTAGGCTATGGCATCACCGCATGGTCAGGCGACAACTTCCAATCACATCTCTGGCATAGCGCAGCAATACAAGCTAAGTCAGCTTACAAATTGGAGCGATTTCATGCTGAAAACCCGGATCATTCCCTGCCTTGATGTCAAAGACGGACGCGTGGTGAAGGGCGTCAACTTTGTCGGTCTGCGCGACGCCGGGGATCCGGTGGAAGCGGCCAAGGCCTATGACGCGGCCGGTGCGGACGAGCTTTGCTTTCTTGACATCAACGCAACGCATGAAAACCGAGGCACAATGTTTGACGTCGTCACCCGCACGGCGGAGGCCTGCTACATTCCCTTGACCGTGGGGGGCGGGGTCAGAACGCATGAAGATGTTCGAAAATTGCTTTTGGCGGGTGCGGATAAGGTCTCGTTCAATTCGGCAGCGGTCGCAAACCCGGACGTGGTGGCCAAGGCCGCCGACCGGTTCGGGTCACAATGCATTGTCGTGGCGCTTGATGCCAAGACGACCGCGCCGGGCAAATGGGAGTTGTTTACTGCGGGAGGCCGCAAACCGACGGGGCTCGATGCCGTAGAATTTGCGCGGATGATCGTGGGCAAAGGAGCCGGTGAGATCCTGCTCACCTCAATGGATCGCGACGGCACGCGCGATGGGTATAATCTTCCCCTCACCCGAGCGATATCAGATGCCGTCTCCGTGCCAGTGATCGCCTCGGGAGGGGTTGGCACGCTCGACCATTTGGTGGAAGGCGTCACACAGGGGGGGGCTGATGCCGTCCTCGCGGCCTCCATCTTTCACTTTGGAGATTTCACGATTGCGGAAGCCAAAGCCCATATGGCCGCCGCCGGGTTGAATATGAGGATTGCCGCATGAGCACGCTTGAAACGCTGGCCGCAACCATTCGCGAGCGCGCTAGTGCTGATCCGGAGAGCTCTTGGACTGCCAAACTGCTATCGCGTGGCCCGGAGAAATGTGCAGAGAAATTCGGGGAAGAAGCGATTGAGGCGATCATCGCCTGCGTCAAAGATGACCGCGACAACCTGACCGCGGAAGCCGCCGACGTGATGTATCATCTGATCGTTATGCTTCAGTCTCGCGGCATCGCATTTGACGCCGTTTTGGCCGAATTGAACCGCAGGCAAGGTGTGTCGGGGATCGACGAAAAAGCCTCGCGGTAGTGCGTTCGGGCTGCGGCTCTTTTGCCGTAAAACGCAACCGCTCCTGACGAGAACGGACCTGAACGCTACGTCCGCCGCAGCTCGAATTCGGCCCAAGCTGCTTCCAGCTTTTCGATAGTGAAGCCGGGCTCTCGAGCGGGCCCGAGGATCAGGTTTTCATTCGCAAATACTGTGGCGATGGCATCCTCTAGGCTCGGGATCACCTCTTCGGGGATCACGACCGCGCCGTGGCGATCGGCATGGACCAGATCATCCTCGTGCACCTGCATCCCCATGATGGAGACTTCTGCGCCAAGATCGCGAACATGCACGTAACCATGGCTGGGCCCGATTGCCCCTGCGAGAATGGGGAAGCCGTCATCAATCACATCGAGGTCCCGCATCACGCCATTGGTCAGCGCGCCTTTTAAGCCAAGCCCCTTATGCACGGCGACATGCACCTCCCCCCACCAGCCCGCGATACAATGCGGATAGTCGAGGTCTTCTACCACCGCGACCGTGGGCGCGGGCCCACGCGCCATGGCGCGAAAATACGCGAGCCGGCGTTCCTTGATGACCTCGTCGGCTTCCGTTGGCGGGGCGAGGCCTGCAATCCTTGCCGTACGGGCGCGCCCAACCATTGCCGGCATACCGGGGCGGGAATGCTGCATCGTGCCTTTTGTAAAGCGATTGAACCCCCGCCTGCCTTGCGCGACCTCTATCGCGTTACATACGGTTGGCGTGTCGACCTGTTCGAGCCGCGCCAGCAATGTATCAGAGATCGGGTGGCGCTTCATGGGATCATCCTTCTTGTTTGCTCTCCGCCGACACGGCGTTCAGCCCGTCCGCGATGGCCTTTGCCACGCGATGCGGGGCCTCCAGCAACGCAAAATGGCCAAGCCCGTCCAGCACGTAGAGCCCGCCTTGGCGACAGGTTTCGGCGATGGGGCGAATGGGGTCTGGCGGCGTCAATTTGTCTTGCGCCCCCGTCATGAACACCAAGGGGAGCGTGGTCGATTTTAACTGTTCGACGGCTCCGGGGCGCGAGAGAGCGAGTTCGGTTTGGGCTGTTATGTTTCCCGACATGTCCTCGGCCATGCTGATAACCTGTGCCTTGACGGTGTCGCCCTTGTCGCACGACATAGCGTTCCAGTTCTCTTCTACCCAGCCCGACGCGTCACCGGAGAGGACCCGGTCACGGACTGCCTCCCGGCTGGCGCGGCGTCCTTCGGCGTCCGGAAACGGGTTAAGTGCCAACAGAACAACCGCCTTCGCTTTTGCCAAAGCACCAAGATTGTGCGCCAAGATCATAGCGCCAAGGCTGAAGCCGCAGACAATCTCTCCGCCCTTTATGGCCGCGCGCAGCGGTGCGTCGTAATCTTCTACGCGCGGCGCGGAGACTTCGATGAACCGCTGACGGTCCGGCGGCACGTCCAACTGTCTTAGGATCGGCGCGAACACGTCTGGCGTGCATAAGGTGCCGGGCATCAACACCCAGCGATCTGAATTTTGCGCCTTCATCGCCTTGCTTCGACTACTCTGCGACCAAGCCGTAGGACGGGACCAGATGCGCTTCGGCAACATAGCCTTGGGCGTCAAGGACGTGGCCTTTTGTGTAGGCTTCCACCAGCACATCGCTGCGGAATTTTGGCCGTTTCTGGTGGTCGCCCGACACGATCACAAGCAGCTCAACGGCTGTCTCGCCAGTATTCTCCAGCGCCCGCACCACTCCTGCAGGCACCGAAAGCGTGTCCCACGCGCCAAGCTCAAGCGACACATCTTTTGCATCGTTCAGAACCATGCGGACGCCGTCTTCGCGCGGGATTACGACCATTTTTTCGTCGAGCGTGAAAGGCGAGACCCGCTGGCCCGGCTGCAACCGCAGCCATTCCATGGAGAAGCCATGCGGGTTGGTGATCCGCGCGGTCTGGTCCCGGTTTTGGGTGATCCCGTGGCCAATAACAGGCGCAATCTCGGCGCCGCAGCCGTCCATACCTCTGTCGATGAAGGCGGGGCGGTAGTCGCGATCCTCGGCAGTCACGGCGCGCTTGCGCATCTCCTCGGGGCTATAGCTGCGCAGCTTCGCCACGTCTTCGTCGGACATTGGCGTAGTGCATTGATCCGCACTCGGCACCGGGTCGCCCTTTGATGTGTCGATCAGCACATTGTCTTTGGAGAGGTAAAGCCCATACTCAGCCGCCTCGCGGATGATGTCGGGGTGAAAAATGACGCCGCCGGTGTTGTCTCCACCGAGTGTGGTGAAGATCCAGCCTTCGTTCTCGCCGGAGTTTACGAATCCGCGGTAAATCCAAGTTGGAACCGACAGGATATCACCGGGTTTGCCGACAAACTCATTCTCGCCATTCGGACCCCAGCGGAATGTGTACTCGCCATCATAGATCATGAAGACTTCGGCGGTGAAGTGGATATGCAGGTTGTTGGTGATCCCCGGCGGCATGGCGGCCGCGCCGATGTTGAACCCATGTGCCTCGGGCAAGTTGATCACCTGCTCCGTCGAGGACGTCACGCCGGGACCAATGATTGAATAGTTTTGCTTGAGGTGTGAGCCGGGCTTTTTGCAGTCGATGAAGGCCACGGTGCAAGACTGGTAGTCACTGCGCTTAACATGCCGGGTTTCGGCCTCGGCTTTGGTCAGATGTGTCATGTCTTCCTGTCCTACAGTTTTGCTGTCATTCTGGTCACCCCAGCGGGCATTCGGGCGGTGCCACGCACGATGAGCTCACCCGGGATTTCAATCTTTTCAGAGGCGCGCGTCGGGTCGGATATCTCGCTCAAAAGCATCGTGGCGGTTGCGTCAATCATTTGTGGCAACGGTTGCCGCACAGTAGTCAGATCGAAGGTCTTCCAATCTGCCATCGGCGCATCATCATATCCTATCACGGAGACATCCTGCGGCACGCGCAATCCCAGCTCTTCGCGCAGGACCTCTAGCACGCCAAAAGCCATATGATCATTGGCCACGAACAGGGCGTCGGGCACCACCTTTTGTTGAAAGAGCTTGCGCGTTTCAACCATGGCGACGGTTCGGCGAAAGTGGCAATCAATACAGGCGAGTGGCTCTAACCCGGCCTCCTCCATCGCCGCCAAAAAGCCATCGCGCCGGTCGACGCCGTTCAAGGCTTTGCGCCATCCGGCCAAATGCGCGATACGCTTATGACCCGCCTTGATCAGAAATTCTGTCGCCTGTTTGCCGCCCATAAAATTCGACGCAGTCACCATCGAGACATCCGGGTCGGACTGCCCGCGATTGAACAAAACGCATGGGATGCCCGACTTGCGCACACGGGTCACCAAGGCGTTTGACAGGCTGATTGAGGCCAGCACAATACCGTCCACCTGATCGGCCAGAAGATCGTCGATGATGCCGTCAATATCGTCAGAGCTGTTGCCCGCGAAATAGACCGTCACCGAATAGCCTTGCTTGTTCAGCGCCTTGGAAAAATCCTGCAGCGCTTCGCCGAAGAAGCCATTCTTGAGATAGGCGAGCACGATCCCAATTCGAAACGAATGCCCTGAATTGAGCGAGCGGGCGACCAGATTGGGGATGTAGCCCAATTCGCGGGCCACGGCGCGGACCCGCTCCACTTTGGCGGGGTCAACCGAGGTGGACCGGGAAAAGACGCGGCTGACAGTCGGCTGGCTGACGCCTGCTGCCTTGGCCACATCATAGGTCGTAACTCGGTCCGCTGCCATGTCGCGCGCGCGCCTCCTGCTTGGCTACATTTCAATCCGGTCTTCGGTTTCTGGATCGAAGAGGTAGAGATGATCTTGGTTGAGGCTGATGCCGACCACATCATCCTGATCTTTGCGCAAATGCCGATCACCGCGGGCAATAACGCGTTGTTTGCCCCATTGCACGGTAAGAAGCGTGCTTTCGCCGGTATTCTCAAAGGCGTAGATCGTCACATCAATATCGCCCTGCCCTGCCTCATGCACATGCATGTCATCGGCCCGCACACCGAGGATGGCTTTCTCTCGATCAGGAGATTTTACCGGCACTAACCGTGTCCCCCCCGTTGTGACAAACATCCCGTCTGTGACCGATCCGTTGATCAGGTTCATGGCCGGGGACCCGATGAACCCCGCGACGAACAGGTTTGCCGGGTTGTTGTAGATGTCATCCGGCGTGCCGAGCTGCTGGATTATTCCGTTTTTCATCACCGCCACACGGTCGGCCAGCGTCATCGCCTCGATCTGATCGTGCGTCACGTAAACTGTCGTGATTTGCAGCGCGCGGGACAAATGCTTGAGCTCAGCGCGCATCGTGACGCGCAGCTTGGCGTCGAGGTTGGAAAGCGGCTCATCCATCAAGAACACTTTCGGCGTCCGAACGATGGCACGCGCGAGGGCCACGCGTTGACGCTGCCCGCCGGAAAGCGCTTTGGGTTTGCGATGCAGGAACTCGGTCAGCTCGACCTGCTCGGCGGCTTTCTCGACGCGCGGCCTGATCTCCGACTTGTCGGTGCCGCGCACTTTGAGCGGGTAAGCGATGTTGTCGAAAATCGTCATATGCGGGTAGAGGCCGTAATTCTGGAATACCATCGCCACATCGCGGTCTTTGGGCAGATCGTCATTAACCATGCGGTCGCCGATCCAGATCTCTCCGGCCGTCGGTTCTTCCAGCCCTGCGATCATCCGCATCGTCGTGGTTTTGCCGCAGCCCGATGGGCCGAGAAGCACAAGGAATTCACGGTCCTTGATGTGCAGCGACTGGTCGTCGACGCCGATGAAGTCGCCCCAGCGTTTGGTCAGGTTATTGAGTTTGATCTCGGCCATGTCAGCGCACTGCTCCCATCGCGCCAGCGGCGCGTTTCAAGTTCGATTTCATCGAACGGCTCCCATTGTCATGCCTTGTACGAAATATTTGCGGATCATGAGGGCGAGGACAAACATCGGCGCCATGATGATGATGCCAGCGGCGGAGAGCAGGTTCCACAAATCGCCCTCCTCGCCTTTGAAGAGCCCCAGCCCAATAGGCAGCGTGACCGCGTCTTTATTGGTCAGGATCAGCGCGAAGAGAAACTCGTTCCACGCGATGATGAAACAGAAAATGGCGCTGGTCAGCAGGCCGGGAGCGGCCATAGGCAGGACGATATTGCGGATCACTTGCAGACGTGAGGAGCCATCGACCATCGCAGCCTCCTCCGTGTCCATCGGGATGCCGTCGATGAAGCCTTTGATCATCCAGATTGCGAAGGGCATGACGATTGCGAGGTTCACGAGGATCAGGCCAAGCCGCGTGTCCAAGAGCCCGATATCGCGGAACATCACGAAAAAGGGCAGGATGATGACGACCGCCGGCACGAATTGCGTCGCAAGGATTGTCACAAGCATCAGTGTCTCGCCGCGCATCGAAAACCGGCTGAACGAGTAAGCCGCAAGCGTGGCAATCGGTATGGCGAAGAGAATTGTAACGAAAGCCACGATTGTTGAGTTCAACAGCTTCTCTCCAAGCCGGTAAGGATCATCGAAGACGACGCTAAAATTCTCCAGCGTCGGGGTGAAGAACAGCTTCAGCTGGTAGACGTCAACATGGCTTTTGAAGGCCGCCAAGAAAATCCAGATGATCGGCACCAGCATGATGAACATGGCGATCAAGATCAGCGCGGTTTGGATCGCCCCGAAAATCTGCTTTTTCTGTTTACCTGTCATTGGTCGGCCTTCCGGAAAACGAACTTGGCATAGGCGTAAGTGAGGAAGATCATCGGGATCACCATCAGCCACGCGACGGAGGCCGAGTATCCGATTTGCCCGTATTTCATTCCGTTGAAATAGATGTAGTGGCTGAGCGTTTGCGTGGCCGTGCCCGGCCCGCCATTGGTCAGCATGAACACCTGATCAAAGGTCTTCAGGCTGAAGATAGATTTGAGGATCACGACAACCGCCAGCACGGGGGCCAGCTGCGGCAGGGTCACATCTTTGAAAACGCGCCAGCCGCTGGCCCCGTCGACCTGCGCGGCCTCGACCGTGTCACGCGGCACGCTGGCCAGCCCGCCGATCAGCACCAAGGTCAGGAACGGGATCCAGCCCCAGACATCGGCCATCACAACCACCGCCAAGGCCAGTTGCGGGTCGGCCAGCCAGCTGACATCGGCCAGCGGTGGGAAGACGATGCCGAAAAACGCATCGAACAGGCCAAATTCTGGGTTGAACATGAAGCGAAACGAGACGCCGATAAGCGCGGGGCTCATCGCAAAAGGCAGGATCAGCAGGGCTTGTGCGGAGCTTCTCAAGCGGCCTCCAGGGGCGAGAAGCAGCGCAAGACCAAGCGCAAAGACTGTGGTCAATCCGACAGTCAGCAAAGTGTAGATCGCGGTGACCCAGACAGAATTCCAAAAGGCGGGCTCTTCGAAGAAAGCCCAGAGGTAGTTCTCCCAGCCCAGATATTGATCAAGCGAGCCCGGGCGGTTCAATCGCCCCACCGTGAAGGACAATCGGGCCGCCTCGATCAGCGGCCAGATTGCCGTTGCGAAGACCACGAGCACCGCTGGCAAGACCAGCAGGTATTTGAGTGTATTGTCGCGCATGGGGACGCTCCCAATCCCAGTTACCCGAAACGAAACCGATCCGGGAAAACACGGAGCGCGACGCAGCGCGCTCCATGCCTTTGCTTACTTCAACACGCCTGCGCGCTTGAGTACCTTGTCGGCACGCTCTGCGGCAGCGGTCATCAGCTCAGCCACGTCACCACCAGAAGCGGCTTCCGCGATGGCTGCGGACAGGATGTCACCGATTTCGGGCCATTCCGCGATTTGTGGCATGATGTCGGACTGCTTCAAGCTGTCCCAAGCGGCGGCCTGGATGTCGTCATTTGCTGCGTTCACGTCGGGGTCCTGCAGGGACGAGATATGCGTCACCACGTTGTTGACGATCTTCTTGCCCGCAACTTCACGCTCGATGGCGTTTGCCTTGTCCATCTCCGGGTTCGACAGCCATTTCAGGAATTCCCAGGCCGCATCCTGATTTTGGGAATATTCCGAAATCGAGAATGGCATCGAGATCGCGTAGGTTTTGGTCTCGCCCTGATAGGACGGCATGCCCGCGAAGCCGACCTGATCTTTGGTCAAGGTAGAGCTTTCGGGGTTGTAGAAGCCCGAATAGGCCCACCACCACACAGGCATCATCGCTGAGTTGCCCTGCATGAAGGACTGGCGTGCATCCTGCTCGTTGAACGCGACCGAGTTCGGGTTGGTCACGCCATGCTCCGTGTGGAGCGCGATATAGTCTTTGGTGGCCTGAATGCCGGCCTCAGACGCCCAAGCGGCGCTGCCATCCTCGTTGAAGATGTCGGCACCAGCGGCCCAAAGGAAGTTGATCCAGATGAACAGGTTCTGACGGTTGCCGTCATTGTTGTAGTACAATGCCAGCGGCGCGATATCAGGGTTGGTCTCTTTCAGCTCTTTGCCGATGCGAACCATATCTTCCCACGAGGTGGGCGGCTCTGGGATCAGGTCTTTGCGGTAGAACATCAATTGCGGATGCGCGCGCAGCGGGAAGCCAAGTGTTTCACCTTCAAATTGGGCAGAGCGGGCGAAAGCGGCTGGGTAACGGTCCATGGAGATGCCGTCACGCTCCATCAACTCGTCGATGCGCTTGAGCCAATGCGCGTTGGGAGGGCCCCAGCTGTCAAGGTAGTTCACCACGTCGAACGTCCCGTTTGCCGCGATGCCTTCCGCATTGATCTTTTCCTGCAGCGACCCGAATGGAATGAAGGTCCACTCCGTTTCGATGCCCGTCAGTTCGGTGAATTCGTTGTCGCGCAGCATCAACCCGTCGAATTGCGGCGTCACCACGCTGAGAATATTCAATTTGGTGCCGTCAAATGGCTTGCCCGGCAACAGGTTGTATTTCTCAAGATGTCCGTCAGCGAATGTGGCAACAGGCATCAACGCCGTTGCTGCAGCCACGGCCACTGAGGCCAGAAATGTCCGTTTGCGCATGTTTTCCTCCCATTGCGACTGATTATGAGCTCGACTATACATGCTATGAATGCGCATTCAACACCTATGAATTCGCATTCATGCGAAACCAACCGGCATCAACCACCACCTGAGGGGCGAAGACATGAGAGAAAACCTGGTAAGAGCTCTGCTTGCGAAAAGGGCTCCGATCACCAATGCGTGGCTTTCGATCCCATCCGGCTACTTGGCGGAAGGTACAGGGCATCAGGGCTTCGACAGTGTGACCGTTGATCTGCAACACGGGATGATCGGCTTTGAGTCCGCTGTGACCATGCTGCAAGCCATCTCAGCCACCCCCGCTGTGCCAATGGTGCGCGCGCCGTCGAATGACCCGGTGGCGATTATGCATTTGCTGGATGCGGGCGCATATGGCGTCATCTGCCCAATGATCTCCACGGCTGAAGATGCCGAGCAGCTTGTCGCTGCGTGTCGCTATCCCCCACACGGTGGCCGGTCCTTTGGGCCCGCGCGGGGCAAGCTATACGGTGGGGCCGACTATTTTGATGCCGCGAATGACGAAATCCTTGTCATCCCGATGATTGAAACTGCGCAGGCGGTTGAAAATATCGACGCGATTCTGGCCGTGCCCGGTGTGGATATGATCTATGTAGGGCCAAATGACTTGGCGCTTGATCTTGGCGAACGCCCCGGCGCGGAACTGGAAGACGGCGCGACGTCCGAGGCGATTGCGAAGATTCTGGCCAGCGCCAAATCCGCAAATGTCGCAACTGGCATTTTTTGTAGCGATGGCGATTTGGCACGCCAAAGACTGCAGGAGGGGTTTGACCTTGTCACACCGGGGAATGACTTCAACCTGTTGATGAGTGCCATGTCCGACGCCGTGCGGACGTCCCGCAGGTAGCGTTACGATTTTAGGGTCAGTGCCTGACGTCAAACAGTGGCAGCTTAGGATGACGATGCCTCTCAACGAAGCAGTTGCTTATGTTAGCGGCCCAAGTTGCTCAAAAGGCCGAGCATGGTTTTAAAATCCTTATCAAAGCCACGGATACCGCTAGCAAGCTGTTCGTTCGCCATTGGGTCCATTGCCGTGTTCCAACGAAATATTCCTGCGTTGATCGCCTGCGTCTCTGCCGGGGTCGCCATCTTTGGTGATAGCGAGCGTGGAAGGTCAGCGGTTTCAGAGGCGAGTTCTTCAAGAAGCGTGGGCGAGATTGTAAGTTTGTCGCATCCGGACAGCGCCTTGATCTGGCCGACATTGCGAAAAGACGCACCCATGATGATCGTGTCTATGCCGTTCGATTTGTAATAGTCGTAAATCGTCTTGACCGACAAAACGCCCGGATCCTTGGCGGGGTTGTACCTATCAACCCCTTCGGATTTTTTGAACCAATCGGTGATCCGACCGACAAACGGTGAGATCAGGAACGTGCCCGCGTCAGCACAGGCGATGGCCTGCGTCAGGGAAAAGACCAGCGTTAGATTGCAATCGACCCCTTCTTTTTGAAGGACCTCAGCTGCGCGGATACCCTCCCATGTGGCGGCGAGCTTGATCAAGATACGGTCTTTGCCGACACCGCGTGCGTCATAGGCCTGCACAATCTCCATGGCCCGCGCCACGGATGCCGCTGTATCGAATGATAGGTTCGCCTCGACTTCCGTTGAAATGCGGCCCTTAATCAGGTGCGACAAAGCAATGCCCAATGCAATGGGAAGGTTTGCGGCAATTGCTTCGGTGCCCAGCCTCTTTTCGCGGCCCCGCGCTATTTCGGCGTCCAGGACAGATTTGGAGTCGGCGCTTTCAAAGGCTTTCAACACCAATGACGGATTGGTTGTGCAATCAACGGGTTGGTATTTGCGTACAGCATCCAGCGCGCCAGTATCGGCGACAACGCTGGTCATGCCGCGCAGTTGGTCAAGGACTGTGGGCATAGGTTATTGCTCCGCTGCGCGCGCGTCGGCGGCGGTTCCATATTGAGGGAGGTCCGCGACAGTTTTGCCGTGAGCGGCCATCAACGTGTCACGCACATAGGCGATATGAGCCGTTTCTTCGATGATCTCGGCCAGATACTGCGCCTTGATCAGAGTGCTGCCCACGCCGATCGTTCCGTGGTTGGCCAAGACGGCGGCGACCACTTTCGGGTCCTCGAACACCGGGCTGATTTCTTTGTCCGTCTGCGGCCCGCCTTGCGGGGATAGCGGGATCAAGGGCATGCGCCCAATCTTTTCAATGGTTTGCACGGTGAGGCACGGGATTTCGATCCCTGCGCTGGCGTAACCTGTGGCCCAAGGGCTGTGGCAGTGCACGACCGCGCGGATATCCTTGCGGATACGGTAGAGATCAAGATGGAAGTCGAGGTCTTTTGACGGCTTGTACTCCGACGGCTCCAGCGTCCCGTCCAGATGCACAATTTGCAGATTGTCCCGCGTGCATTCGTTGAAGCCCACGCCAGAGGGTTTAATGACAATCGCGTTTGCGCTGTCCAGCCGCACCGACAGGTTGCCTCCTGCGTTGGTTTGCAGCCTTAGCTCAAAGCAGCGCTTCGCCGTTGCGATCAACGCATCTTTCTTTTCGTTCAGGTCGTCCATTTAGGTCCTATCAGGCAGGCAGAGTGGCAAGGTTGAAGTGATAGCTTGCGTCACCTCGGGCGCAAAAAGATGCGCATCAAGTCGGGTTACAGGGATCCTGTCATGCAGCTGGCCTTCCAATGTTTCCGCGCAGATTTCGCGCAATTCGGGGTCCTCTATTTCTCCACCCGGGCGGTCTTGATGGGAAAAGCCACCCATCGGGATGATCACGGCGCAAGGTCCGCTCAACGCATTCAGCTCTGCGGCCAGCTTTGTGCTGACATGTTTCATTTCTTCCTCCGTCAGCTTCACATGGGTGAAAAGCGACGAATGCTCATAGTGGGGACGTTCCAGATAATGCGCAGGCATCAGATCCTTCTGGCCAAGTCCGATGAAATTCATCCCCCCCGGCAAAACGATACGTGGTAGGTGCCCGCCCGCACTGAACCGGTCCGGCATCGGGACATGGATCCCGGCTAGATGGATGCGCGTCAGCTCATGGGGCGTCAGATCAATGATCGCATCAATAGCACCGTTTCGTACAAAGCGGGCGAAGGCTGCGCCACCGAACCCGTTGGAGTGAAATACGGTGCATTCCCGGCCTTGTTCGGTCAGTGCCCCGACCAGCGGGCCTATCGCCCCATCGGTCGCTCCAAGTGCGGTGATCCCGACCGAGGGTTTGATGTCAAACAGCTCTCCCTTGCGCTTCTTTTTGCACAATCCAGCCGTGATGAGAGCGGTATTCTCAAGACATTCACGCAGCATGCCATTCAGACCCAGAATGTCCGAGGGCGATGGCACCAGAACGATGGAATTGTCAGCCACCGCGAAGCGCGGATCAAAGGGCAGTGTCGTGCAAAGCACTTTGGGATAGGTCACGGGCAATGCGCGCATCACTTGCAACGCGATTTCGCCGCCTGTGCCGCCGCCAATGCCGACAACGACCTCGGCACCGGCTTTTCGGGCGTTATCCACCTGCGTGATCGCGCGTGTCGCAGCAGAGGCCATCGCCTGGCATTTCCCTTCGCCGTCCAGCACCCTGCCCCCGCTATCAAGCGATATATCGACCACTTCGGGTACGACCCCGGCGGCAACCAGCTCAGACAGAAGGAACTGCGCCTCTTGCGATTTGGTGGCCATCGTCACAAGGAGCAGCACTTTGGTCATTGGCTAGCCTTTCACCGCGCCAGCGGTCATGCCGGTGATGATTTGTCGGCTGGCCAGCAGCGTAAAAATGATTGGCGGGATCGCGAGTAACATGCCAGTCGCCATAATGACCCCCCATTCGACGTTGAATTCGGACATGTTATTCACGATCAAGATTGGAACGGTTTTCGTATCTCGATCAGATAGTGCCGAGGCCAACAGATATTCGTTCCAAGCAATCCGAAAGGTGAAGATCGCCGCCGCGGCGAGACCGGGTTTGATCAAGGGCAGCACGACTTTGAAAAACACCTGAAAGGGGCCAGCACCATCGACGCGGGCAGCCTCTTCGAGGGATCTGGGCACTTGCACAATGAAACTCTGTAGAATCCAGATGACGAAGGGCAAGTTCATCGCCACATAGATCAAAATGATGCCCGAGTGCGTGCCCGCAAGGCAGGGGTCACCGCGCCCTCCAAACATGTCTTTGACCCAACCGCCGAGGAGCCCGTCCTGATCCAGACAAAACTGATTGTTCCAAAGGCCAAACACCGGCACGAGCAGAACAGCGGGCGGCACCATCCGCACAAGCAAGGTGGTCGTCGACACTGTATCGCGCCCCATGAAGCGGAACCGTACAAGGCCGTATGCGGCCATCGCCCCGAGAACCAGCGTCAGCACGGTCGAGATGATCGCAATGACCAGTGAATTGATGAAGGCCCCGCCGAATTTAAGCTGACAGAAGCGTAGGTGATCCGGTTCATACCACAGAATATCGCAAAGCGCGGTTTCATAGTTCTGTATTGTCGGAAAGAACAGCAGGCCGCTGGTACCGGACAGGATATCAACATCCAGCTTGAAGGAATTGACGAACATGAGCAGTACAGGACCCACGGACATAAAGACCAGCAAGCCAATCACTGCGTAGAATGCCGGGTTCTGTTTTTGTGGGGCATGGCTCATGATTAGACGTCCTCTTCCGCGGCGGCGCGAATGCGGGCCGCGCGTTTTTCTTGCCAATTGTTGAAAGCGAGCATCCCCAGGGTCAGCGCCATCAGAAGAATAAGCAGGTAGTTCGCCATGGCGGCAGCTTCGCCCAAGTGGCGGACTTCGGTCATTGTTTCGTTGATCCGGTGCGACAGGATCTGGGTCTCCTGTCCGGGGCCGCCATTGGTCAGCACGAGGATCACCTCAAGCACTTTGAAGGCGTCAATCAGGCGCAGGAGCGCGGTCACAATCAACACGGGCATCATCAGCGGCAGTTTGATGTAGATGATCTGCTGCCATGCGGTGGCACCGTCAATGCGCGCGGCCTCCAGAGCTGATCGCGGCAGGGATTGCAGGGCGGCCAAGGCCAGAATGAAGATGAACGGGGTCCATTGCCAGATGTCGGCAATGATAACGGACATCAACGCGTGCTGGCCCAACCAATCCACCGTTGGCAGGCCCATTTTCTCCAAAAGCCGGTTAAACGTCCCGTCTGTCGGGTGATACATGAAGCGCCACATCAGGCCGACAACGACCGGGGCAATCATCATGGGCAGGATGAACATCGTGCGCAGGAAGGTCATCCCCTTGATGTCCCGGTCCAGCAATAATGCCAAGCCAACCCCGATGATCAATTCGACCACCACAACGATGAAAGCGAAGCGCAAGGTCACGCTCACACTCTTCATAAAGCGCGGGTCGTTCCAAAGGTCGGTGTAATTTTTGAGCCCGATAAAGTCGGCCTCACCGATGGATTGACTGGCCGTCCAATCCAGCATCGAGCCATAGATCATATACCCAAGCGGGATGATCAGCGCGATGAACAACACGATGATGGCAGGCCCAACAAAGGCATAGGGCGACAAGCGGTTTGCGAGACGGCGCGCTTTTCGCACGGTAGGGCGCGGTTGGTTCATGCCGGTGGCAGCGCTGATATCTGACATGTCGTCCCCTCGGACCGGGTCGGTTGTGAATTGAAAGATGTGGGTGCGGCACCCGATCAGATGCCGCACCCGTTCTCGATCTTAGTCAGGCTTACTGCCAAGTATAGTAGCCGGCTTCGTCCATCGTGGCACGCGCGCGCTCTGCCACGCCGTCCAATGCCTCCTGGATATCGAGGTCCTGCGTCAACACTTCGCTCAGCGTTGTGCCAAGGTCAGCATTCACCCGTCCCCATGTGGGGATGATTGGACGCCAGTCAGGATCAGCGTACTGAAGGGCCTCCCCAAAGGTCGCCATATGCGGGAATGCGGCGTTGACGTCAGCATCAGCATGGGTCGAGAACCGAGATGGGTTCCCACCGGCCAGCGCGACCAGCTTGTCGCCCTCTTTGGACGTCAGCCACTGCATCAACAGGAAGGCTGCTTCCTTGTTTTCCGCATTCGCTGGGATACCGATGCCGAAACCGCCGGTCTGGGACGCACGCTCTGAGCCCATTGGGTGAAGTGCCCAGCCGACTTTGTCTACAACCTGGCTGCGCTCCGGGTCGTTGATCTGACCGGCCACAACTGTTGTGTCGAGATACATCGCCGTATCACCGTTCAGGAAGGCACCAAGGGCTTCGCCAAAGCCAAAGTTCACGGCACCTTCAGGGCCACAATCCACGATCTGTTTCAGGGCTTCCGCTGCCGCAACGCCCTCGGCGCTGTTCATCACTGGCTCCCAGTTTTCATCAAAGATGGCACCGCCCAATGGGTTCAAGTGCAGCAGGAAGGCATGTGCCGCATGGTGGCCGGATGCTGCCCGCGACGCAAGTCCACCCATGCCGGGTTCTAGCTCGGGGATTTGGCAGGCAAGTTCCAGCATCTCTTCATATGTTTCGGGCACTTCAAGGCCGTGCTTTTCAAAGATGTCCTTGCGGTAGCCCAGAACGGACGTCTCGGAGCCGTAAGGGATGCCGAACAGCGAACCGGTTTTGCCTTCCAAATAGCCGCGCTCACCACCAGCAAAGCCGATGTTGTAGACATAGCCATCAATCAGGTCATCCGCGTCATAGGATGGGTCTGCCAGACGTGGGTTCATGAAATATTTGGCAAGGTTTTCCAGCTGGTCGGCATAGACATAGTCCGCCTTTGAGAACACGACATAAGCGATCAGATCGTATTCACCCTCGTCCTGCCCGAGTTCCAGCGTCTGACGCTCGCGCATCGCAAGGTAAGGCAGCTGATCCACCTCAACCTCGATCCCTGTTTGCGCGGTGAATTCCGGCAGAATCTGCATCACAGCATCATAATGTGGATGCGCTGGGAAGTTCACGATCAAGGTCGTGCCTTCATGGTCAGCATATGGGTTCGCAAAGGCCGTTGTAGCCATCAGCGCCGCGCCAAAGGACGCATAAGTCATTGTTTTAAGCATGGTTTCCTCCCTACTGCTTTTCTCTTCTAGAGCGCGATTTCACTTTCGCGATCAAACAGGTGCACCCGTGCTGGGTTCACCTCAAAGACCAATGTTTCCCCGAGGGCCATTGGTGTTTCTGAATTCACTTCGACGGTGACATTGGCATCACCGCAGGCACATAAAAGGACGGATTGGGCACCGACATATTCGGACACTTTCACATCCAGCTTGAGCGAATCTTCGGGCCGCGCACCCCCTGCAAAAGACAAATCTGACGGGCGCACCCCGAGGGTGACCTCCTTGCGGGCATGCCGCGCTGCTTTTGCCGCAATCTCTCCTTGCAAACGCAGAGCGAAGCCGTCTCCTTTGACAAAAGTGTCGGCGCCCCGCGCTTCAATCTGACAGTTCAAAAAGTTCATCGGCGGCATGCCCAGAAAGCCAGCTACAAACTTGTTGGCCGGTTGCTTGAACAGCTTTTCGGGCGTCCCTTCTTGCTGGATATAGCCGTCATGCATCACCACAATCCGATCAGCGAGGGTCATCGCCTCGATCTGGTCGTGGGTCACATAGATCATGCTTTTCTTGACCTGCTGGCTCATCATCGCGAGTTCGGCGCGCATCTGCCCGCGCAGCTTGGCATCAAGGTTCGACAGCGGCTCATCAAACAGGAAGATACCACTGTCTTTCGCCAACGCGCGTGCCATGGCAACGCGCTGACGCTGCCCCCCCGACAAGGCACCGGGCTTACGATCCAGAAAATCCGTAAGGCCAACCATGCCGGCAACCTGACGCACTTTCGCGTCGATCTCTGCCTTGGGCCGTTTGGCCAAACGCAGCGCGAACGAAATGTTCTGCGCGACGTTCATATGTGGATAAAGTGCGTAATCCTGAAAAACCATCGCCAGATCACGATCTTTGGGCTCCAGATGGCTGACGGGCATGTCGTCAACGTAGATCTCACCGCCCGACACATCCTCAAGCCCGGCAATCATCCGCAGAGTAGTCGATTTCCCGCACCCCGAAGGCCCGACTAGAACAGTGAATTCATTGTCGGCCATTTCCAGATCAATCCCGTGCAGCACTTCGACAGCACCGTACCGCTTAACAAGGCCTTCTAGTCTTATTCGGGGCATCGAATCCTCACTTCGTGTTAGCGGCCACTATTTTGTATACAAAAACAAATGTAAATATGCAAAATTGCCAGATGGGTAATTTTGAGGTATGGTCAAAGCCTCAAGGTAGGAATGATAGTATGACAACTCCCTCTACAGTGCAGCGTATTGAGATGGTTCTCACCGAAGAGATCAGCGTCGGAGAGTTGACACCGGGCATGCGTTTGGATGAGGCAAAGCTTGCGGAACGTTTTGGTGTTTCGCGCACACCAATCCGCGAAGCCCTGAACCGCTTGACCGCCCAAGGCATCCTTGTGCCCGGCGAAAAGCGGGGGGTTTTTGTGGCGCAATATAGTCGAGAAGAACTGTCCCAGATTTTCGAAGCCATGCATGAGATCGAGGCCGCATGCGCACGCATTGCCTCACAACGCCTTAATTTACTGGCGCGCAGCGAAATCGAGCAGGCGCAATCAGAATGCATCGCCGCCGCAAGATCAGGCGATCGCGCGGGCTATCTGCGCGCCAACGAGGCTTTTCATATGGCCATATATAAGGCCACCGGAAATCCCTATATGGCAGAAATCGCGACCGAATTCCGTAGGCGCACCGGACCATTTCGAGCCAAGAAATTCGAAACAACGCAGGATTTGATCGAGTCCGCCGAGAGCCACCGCGAACTGATCGACAACATTTTCAGCGAGGATTCGGCAACCGCATCCAATGGTATGCGATCCCATATGACAGCAAGCTTTATGCAGACGCTCAAGGTGAATTAGGCGGGGCCAAACGTATTCGCCCTTGTGTTTGTGCGCGAATTTCTGTTTTTGTATACAAAATTGAGTCGCATAGAAGGAAAACTGCTATGAGCGTTGCAGAGACCAAGATTTACCCCATCAATACCGGTTGGCTCGAAGCAGACCTGGGCACCTATATTTTCTGGAAAGGCCCGGCCGGGAAAAAATACTGGAACCCGGTTTACTGTCATTATGTCGATACCGGCACGCATAAAATCCTGATCGACACCGGCCTGCCTGACGAGGCCCGCGCGACCAAGTATCACCACAAGTGCGAAAAGCGCGGCTGCCTTCAGGTTCACGAACACCTTGAACAAAAGCTCGGCGTGCACCCTGATGAAATTGATGCGATCGTCTTCACGCACCTGCATTGGGATCACGTGCAGAACATGAAGATGTTCAAGAATGCGCGCTACATCGCCCCGAAGGCCGAGATCGAAATGGCCTATAACCCGCTGCCTTTGTACTACCGGACCTATGAGGCCAACATTGGCGTCGAACAAGCCTATGCGGGCTGCGTGTTCGAAGCCATCGAGGGGGAAACCGAGGTTTTGCCGGGTATCACTATGTTTGACACCCCCGGCCACTCCGTCGGCCATATGGGTGTCACGGTTGCCACATCTGCGGGCGACATCTGCGTTGTTGGCGATGCAATCTTTGTTGAGCGTAACCTTGATCCAAACCCATCCGAGCAGTGGCGCTATTGGGTGCCCGCCCGCTTCGTCAACTCCTATCAGGGATGGAAATCTGTCGAAGAGATCGACAAGCGTGCCGACTACGTTCTGCCCTGCCATGACGCGCAAGCGAACGAACGCTCCGATGTGTTTCCCTATGAAGGCATGCCGATCCGCAAGCGCCGGCAGGTTATTCCCGGCTACAATTTCTATTTTGGCGATATGCCTGCCGGCACCATTGGCAAGGCCGCACCAAAGCTGACAGAGGCAGAGGCAGACGCCTATATTGCCAGCTTGGTCGACCCCAAGGATATGGCAGAATATTAGACCTGTGACCCAGCAGATCGAAACAATACAGACGATTGCATCAGGCTATGATGTGATCGTTTTTGACCAATGGGGCGTGCTTCACAACGGAACCACACCCTACCCCGGTGCGGTGACGGCGGTTGCCGGGCTTTCGGGCAAGATTGCTGTCTTGTCGAACTCCGGCAAGCGTGCGGCCCCGAATGCTGAACGGATCACCGGCATGGGGTTTCCTGCTGATAGCTTTGACTTCGTCATGACAAGCGGCGAAGCGCTTTGGCAGGATGTTCGTCAGCATCGTATCAATGCGCGGGCGCTGTATCCCGTCGAACGTTGTCATGGAGATGCTGCGGACTGGGCCGACGGGCTTGATCTGACTTTGGTGAGTGATGCGCAGGAGGCGGGCGGCATTTTGATGATGGGTCTTCCTGATGACACGCAGGTTTCGGATTGGACATCACGCCTGAAAACTTGGCGCGCGCGCGATCTGCCGATGTATTGTTCCAACCCGGACCGCCATAGCCCGCGTGACGGCAGGACTGTCGTGTCCCCCGGCGCGCTGGCCCATTCCTATGCCGCACTTGGCGGGCGCACGAACTTTTATGGCAAGCCACACCGCCCCGTTTTTCTAGCCCTTGAAAACATGTTCGGTCCGGGTCGCTATCTGATGGTCGGCGACAGCATGGAACACGATATTGCGGGCGCGCAGCTCGCAGGTTGGGACAGCCTTTTGATTGAAGGCGGCCTTTATGCCGACCGGTTTGCTGGCCGCGACGGTGACGCGGTCCTCGCCGAGATTGCCGCAGAAGAACACTGCGACCTGCCAACCTACCGCTTAAAGGACCTCCGCTGATGCAACTTTCAAACCTCGTAACCGCGGAATTCAAAGCTCTGTCCGCCATGCTTGGCAGCGATCCATTGCAGGTGCAGGGTCCCGGAGGGAATACGTCGATCAAAGACGGCTCTGTGATGTATATCAAGGCCTCGGGCACGGAGCTTGCCGACGCCGAGGACAGAAACATATTCGTCGCTGTTGACCGCGATGCGGCCCAGTTGGAAGCACTTGAAAAAGCGGGCGACGGGTCTTGCAAAGACACTGTGCTTGATACGTCTCATGGGCTGCGCCCCTCCATCGAAACAACGTTCCACGCAGCCTTTCAGCATCGCGTTGTGGCACACACGCATTCCGTCGCGACCATCGCCCATGCGATCAGCCCGGAGGGGCGCAAAGAAGCAGCCTCCAAGCTCGAGGGGCTCGATTTCGCGATGGTGCCATATGCCAAACCGGGCCTGCCACTGTCTCGGCAAATCCTTGCCCGGATCAAGCCGGATACACAGGTAGTAATCCTGCAGAACCACGGTCTGATTTGCGCAGGCGACACCGTGGAAGACGTAAGATCGCTGATCGCTGAGGTCGAAAAAAGGTTGGCGCTGACACCAAGATCAACCGAGGCAAAACCAGCGACAGACCCAGCCCCAAAGGGGTTTTCTTGGTCTGACTTCGGCTGGCTTGCCCAAGATGAGACGACCTTCGCTCGCGCAAAGTCAGGCACCTATTACCCCGATCATGTCGTGTTCCTAGGGCCTTGCCTGCCAACATCCGATCATGACGGGAAACCACCTGCGATCCTGCAAGAAGGTCAGGGTGTGCTGATCAAAGATGATGCTACCCCAGTCCAGATTGCGATGCTGGCTTGCGTGTCTGATGTGCTGGCGCGGGTGCAGGATGGGTGGCGCGTCGAGCCCATTGGCGCAGAGGCGGAAGCTGAGTTGCTTGATTGGGACGCTGAAAAATATAGACAAGCCTTGGCTGCGCGCGCATGAGTCTTGCACTGGGGATTGATATTGGCACCTCCGGCGTGCGCACCGCTGTTCTGGACGGCGATGAGCCGATCAGCATGGCGCGCGCCGCACATCCGCCGCAGGACCCCATGCGCATTGCTGCGAACGGATGGTGGGCCGCGGTCGAAACCTGCCTGATACGCCAAATGCGCGCATTGCAAAAAGACGGCGTAAGCCCAAGCGACATTACCAGCATCGCCGTTGACGGAACTTCTGGATCAATGGTGCTTACGGATGCTGCGCTCGCGCCGGTATGCCCCGGACTGATGTATAATTCCAAAGGGTTTGACGCCGAGGCTGCGCAAATTGCCGCCTGCGTCGAGGGCGACCACATCACCAAAGGCAGCAACTCCGCCCTCGCCCGCGCGATGCGGCTCGTCTCAATTGCTGATGGCCGGCCGGGGCATTTGCTGCATCAGGCGGATTTTATTGCGGCCCGCCTTTTGGGCCATGGCGGGCATTCAGACTATAACAACGCGTTGAAAACGGGTTTTGATCCGGAGCAGGAGTGCTGGCCAGCTTGGATTGACCGGGTCATCGACACGGGTTTGTTGCCGCAAGTGCATAGTCCCGGCGCACCCATCGGTCCGGTCTGCGCCAAGATAGCGGCGCAGTTCCAACTTTCGCCGGACGCTGTTGTTCACGCCGGCACCACCGATAGTATCGCCGCCTTTCTTGCGAGCGCTTCCTTAAAAGAAGGCGTCGCTGTCACCTCTCTTGGATCAACACTGGCGATCAAACTTCTCAGCGCACATCGCATTGATGACCCTAACGTCGGCCTTTATTCGCACCGTCTTGGTGACCTTTGGCTTGTGGGCGGTGCATCAAATACTGGCGGCGCGGTTCTCAAGCGGCACTTTAACGATGACGCGTTGCAGCTGTTAAGCGCAGAAATTGACCCAAACAGCCCCCTTGATCTGGACTACTACCCTTTGAACGAACCGGGTGAGCGGTTCCCCATAAACGACCCCGACCTTAAGCCTATCATGCTGCCCCGCCCCAAGGACGATGCTGCTTTTCTGCAAGCAATCCTTGAAGCTATCGCCCGGATCGAGGCGCGGTGCTATCAAGAGATCACAGCCCGTGGCGGACCCGCGCCAGCCGCGATCTACACCGCCGGAGGGGGAGCCAAAAACACGACGTGGAGCGCGATACGTGCGCGACACTTGGGTATCGCGCCCCGAGTTGCCGCGCAAAGTGAAGCCGCAATCGGGGCGGCAAAGCTGACCTTGTTCCCGCAGCATTAACGCCTTGTTATACAATTGAAGCTCCCCTCGGCACCGAGCGTTTGTGGGCAATGCATTTTGGCAAAAGGCACCCTGCTTGGCTGAGCAAGCCTCGCAAACAAGAGTGACGAATATTGTCTCCAATACCTGTTGGAGATGATGGATTTATCTTTGATGGAGATGGCTGTCTTCATTTCCGAGCCAATCCATCACCCAGAACGGCGTCGCTTCCGTTTTGAAAGGCCTTATGAATGACCTCATATTCATGCACCGGAGGTGCCGCGGAAGCCCGCCAAGATCAAGACACCACATCATAAATCGCCGAGGCCTCCTGACGTGAGCGCGTTCCTCACAAAATCTCCTGAGACGATTTCGACTTGATCAATGGTCGCGGCACGGCATCCAAATGCAGAGCCGGTCTAGGGCAAAAACGCGGTCAGGGCAGTCCTGCCCCGCAGGTTATCCCTTACACGCAGTCCTCGCCTAGATTTCTTTTTGTATGATCGTCGATGCAAGAGTAAGTTATTCGCATGAAGAGTGTCCGCGTCTCACCAGCCGTTTCTATTTATGATCTGGGGGCGGCCCGTGGGGCAGATCAGGCCTTCGTCATCACCAATGAGGCCACGGGCCAACATTTCTCAGCAGATGCACCGACTGTTCAGTTCCTCGATGCGCTGAGGCGCACCGGAGAGATCCCCGCATCCGCCGCGCAAGCAGGCCTCGCGTTGGAACATGGCGTTGCTCTTGTCCAGCAGTTCGCCCAGCGCGGCATTGTTGCGGGGCTTGATGTCGATGTGCCGAACACCCCGACGAAAGGGCCGATCGAAGGCAAGCTGATCTCGGTAAAAGCTGACCTTGCGGATGCCGCAAAAATTGCGCGGCAGCTGTCTTGGGTTGGAAGCCTGATGTTTTCCCTGCCGATGGCCGTTTTGTGGGCTGGACTGGTTGCCTATGCCATCGCGGTATTCTTGACGAATGGCGACAAGGTAACGACCTCGTTTATGTTGCTGACCAACTTGCAGTCCGGCTATCTCTTTGCGTTTATTGTGCTTTTCTTGTTTTTGAAGGCGGTACATGAGTTGGGTCATATTCTGGCATACCGGGTCATGTCGCTGCGTGAGGGGATTGATCCGGGACCAATCCGCGTCGGGATCATGGTCTTTGCTGCTACCCCGTTCCCGTTCACAGATGTCACCGGTGCCTGGCGTATCGCGTCGAAATGGAGACGCGCCATGATCGGGGCGGCTGGCGTTTATTTTGAAACCTTCTGCGTCGCCCTGCTGACATTGGCGTGGGCGCGGCTCGATCTTGGGGTGTTTGAGCCGGTGATCCTTCAGGTGGCCGTTTTCTCCGGGGCGTTGACGCTCTTGTTCAACCTCAACCCGGCCGTGAAACTTGATGGGTATTATGTCTTTACTGACCTCTTTCGGCAGCCCAATCTGGTGGGCCGTGCCAGCCAAGCGGCCCGCGCGTTTGCGGCCAGACGACTTGGCGTGGCCGCGCCCAAACCCGACAAGATCCCTCTCGTTTACTGGCTCATTTCCTATGCGTATCGCTGGACAATCTTTGCGGGCGTGTTTTGGTTGGCTTATCGGTTTGACCCTAGGCTTGCGACGGTTGTTGCTGTTGTGACCGGGATGCTATTGATTGTGAGGCCAATCATCGCGACGGTGCGACCACTCATGAAGAAATTGTCACTCCTTCGGCTCGCTGGGGCATTGAGCCTTGTCCTCATCCTTATCGGCTTGTCCCTTATCCCTTTCCGCGCCCGGCTGTTGGCTGAAGGGCAATTGCTCACATTCGAAACGGAATATCTGTTCCCCCCGGAGGCCGCTCAGCTCATCGGCTCCGGGACAGATGGTAACACGCCGACATTCGCTCAGCCCCGACTGGTTCAGGATAAATTAGGTTTGAGCTCCAGACTGGTCATTCTGGATAACCTGTCCCGGCGCACTGGGTTGCCGGCGGTTGAGATTGCCGCCCTTCGGAGCGACCGCAGCAGCGTCGAAGAGCAGCTCTCCGATGTGGTGACGCGCATAGAGCGGCTGTCTCCTCATTTTGCTCTGGGAAGTGTGGTGTCACCGATTTCGAGCGAACGGTTTGACGGGCAATGGATCAGCACTTCCCTCGCAGAGCCGCTCGCTGCGGTATCACTCCCCACGGCTGCCAAGCTGAGGATCCAACTTCCTCAGAACCAGCTGGAAGAGAATTTGGGGAGCTCGATGATTGTAAGGATGGTCGGCGCTGCAGGTTGCGAGTTTCCAGCGGTACTCACATCTGACTGGAGCGATGCCGTTGCGCGTGACGGGATAATCACCATCGACGCGACGCCTTCAGATCGCCTACCGCAATGCGCCCAGAGTGTTCGAAGTGGTGCCGCAATCATCGCGCGATTCCCCTTGTCGTCACGCTCTTTTGCCCAGAGGGTGAAGAAGCGCGTCAATCGTTTGCTGCAAGAGCGGCTGCCTTTCGAACGCGAACTATAAGAGCAAAAAAGAGAGCAACATTATGGTCAGACGTCGTGCAGTCAGCCCCGAAGACAAAGCTCCATCAGCGGAAAAACTACCTCTACTCTATAGGACGTTGGTGCCGCTTGTTCCGGAACGCCACATGGACCTGCGCTTGAACGGGCGCAGGGATTACAGTTTTGCTGCGGAGGCAAATGCCATCCCGCTTACAGTTGATGAAATTCCCACGGCTATGCGCCACTATCCAATTGTTTTGGCACCGGGCCGCACTGCGACACCCGTCGCTTTGGTTGGTTTCGAGCAAGGCAAGAACGCGTTCGTGGACAAAGACGGCGCTTGGCAGGAGGGAACTTACATCCCTGCCTATGTCCGCCGTTACCCGTTTGGGCTGGTTCGCGAAAGCGCCGAGGCAGATCGGCATATTCTTTGCGCCGACATGTCCTCCACGCTGTTTGGCGATGACGCAAAGGACCAGCGCCTTTTTGAAGAGGACGGATCACCCGCCGAAGCCTCAAAGCGCGCGTTGGAGTTCTGTCAACGCTATGTGGCCTCTACAGACCGCACCCGTACGGTCATGCAAGAAGCGGAAACGCTGGGCCTGATCGGGCCGTCTGAGGTGACAATAACGCGAGGCGGTGAAAAGCGAAAAGTGGACGGCTTTGCGATCATCTCGGAAGAGAAACTGCGCAAGCTTGATGACAAGACATTGGCCGGATTGGCCCGCCGCGGAGTGCTGACCATCTATGCTGCGCATCAGCTGTCGCTGGCGAATTTCTCCAGCTTTGGGGACGAGTGATGTCCCGGCTGCATTTGAGCGCACTCTTATTGACATGCCTGCCATTGCAGCTGTTGGCGCAAGACGTAACGGCGGTGCTGGAACCGGCGCAATCCGTCGAGCTGCGCAGCACGGTCAATGGGCGTGTGATCGAAATCCTGAGTCTAGAAGGGACACTTGTGACCGGTGGCCAAGTGGTTGCAAAGATCGATGCCGCGGTGCAGGCCGCGCGGGTGTCGCTGGCCCAGGTTTCCGCAAAAGCCGAAGGTGCAACCAAGCGGGCGGAAACCCTCGTCGAGCAGGCCAAGTTCCGCAGGGATCGGTTGGCCTCCGCATTGGCCAAAGGGGCCGCTCAGGCTTGGGAGGTCGAGATGGCCGAGCAGGCGGTGGCCGTTGCGCAAGCCGATCTGTCTGTTGTTCAGGATGAGCAAGATCGACGCGCAGCCGAGCTTGCCTTGGAGCAGGCCACACTGTCCGAATTTGCGATCCGTGCGCCCTTTGATGCAACCATTTTGAACGTGGCTGTGGACCCCGGTGAAATCGTCGACACTGCGACGGTTCTCGTCGAAGTTGGCGCGCTCGATACATTGCAGGCAACCGCCTTTGTGCCAATTGACTGGCTTACCGCGATCACCGTGTCCGAGCCGATCTCTGCCACGTTTGAAGACGGGTTGAAGCAGGATATTTCGGTACTGGCCGTTGATCCAAGGATTGATCCGGCAAGCCGCACAGTGCGCCTTATCGTCGAGGTCGCGAATGCGGATGGGACCAACCGACCCGGCCAGATCGTGGCTTTGCACGATCCACGTTGAGATGAGCGACGCAGATCAAACACCACCGCGACCGACCCTCGCGCAGGTCCTGCATACGACATTTGACCCATCACATTCCGCAGAGAGATTTTCCCGCGACCTCGCCGGACTGACGCTTGCAATGACAACCGCGCCTGAGGCGTTCGTACTGTCCGTACCAGACGGCGAAATACTGGCGTCCTCCCCTGCGGAGGCGACGCTTAGCTCTCAACTCAGCGCGCAGATACTGGCTTCCGTCCGGGACACGTCTGAACCGCAGCAAGCCCAAGGCGCGCTTCATGTTTCGGTTGCGCTACCCGGCACGGCTCAGGCGGTTTTGGTGGTTCGCTTGGGGTCTATGGGCAACGCAATTCGCGGTTTGGCGTTTGAACGGCTGGTCAGTCTGTCTCAGTTGTCCTTTGCCACCTACCGACATCCCGACATGGTCCATCTCGAAACGCTGGTGGACGGGCTATCATCTGATCGTGCTGATCTTGGCAAACTGGCCTCCGACATCCGCAACTATGTTGATGCGGATCTCGTTGCTCTTGCATCCTACGAAAAGGGAGCGCTGGTGGAAACGGTGCTCTCCGACCAACCGGCTGCCACCAGACGCGCGACGATGCCCGAAAAGATCGGTGAAGAGATAAGCGCCGCTTTGTCTGGTGCCCGCCATGTGCCGGGGGTTTATCTTTCCAGCAATGGAGATTTGACCACGGCGATCAGCGCAAAGCAGCCCAGGCGGAACGAAAAGCTGTTGCCTGTTCTGGCACAGGCCTTGGCCAGCGGCAGGGGGCAGAACACTGGTCGTTCCCGAAAGCGTCTCGCGTCGCTTCTGCGGCTCGGCGTGGGCCTTTTGATTGCGGTAGGGGTTTTGCTCATTCCGCTGCCAGATGCGCGACGGATCCCGGCTGAGGTTTTCGCCCTTGAAAGCAGAACCATAACTGCCCCACTCACCGGCGTGATCCTAAGTGTCTCCGTTTCAGACGGCGAGGAGGTCCAGGCGGAGATGTCCGAGCTGCTGCGCATGGCAACGAACGAGATCACCCAAGAACTGGCTGGAGCCCAAGCGGAATATGCCCGGGCGTTGCTGGAACGCGAAAGCGCACGTGGTGCACGGGATGCGACCGCGCTGCGTAGCGCTGAACTGGAAGCAGAAACGCTTCGGGCACGCATTGATTTGCTTGAGGGGCGTAGGGCGCGGGCGCAAGTTCTGTCACCGATTGACGGCGTCGTTGTTGGCACCGATCTGGATACGTTTACCGGATCCACCGTACGGCAAGGCGACCCTCTTTTGGATGTGGTTGATCCCAACAAGCTGGCACTGCGCCTTGAAGTGCCTGACGATATGCTGCTTAAGATCGCCGATGCAGAAGCTGGGCTGTTCCGGCCCGATTTCGCTCCGGAGCAGTCGTTTGAAGGGGCCGTTCTGAGCATATCTCCCGCGCAAAGCACACGCAGCGATATCGCCGTATTTGAGGGGCGCGCCAGCCTGCCGGATGACGTCGGACAGCTCCGTCCAGGCCTGCGCGGCGTGTTTGTGTTTGACCGCAATTACCGGCTTCTTGGACAGATCATCTATGACGCGATGCGCGACTGGGTCTTGCTGAAACTCTGGCTCTAACGCGCAGAGCCACCGGGGATCGACGTCTCTTCGCTGATGAATTCATAATTGAACCGGTTCAGCCCCATGCCCAACGGATTGACGGTCGCCTCATAGAGACCTCGCACCGACGTGTCTGCGACTGCTTCAAAGACCTCGTCCACGCTCAGAATGTCACCACGGGCATAGGGCTCCCCGATGGTTGCAGGCGCAAAGAAGATACGCGCGTTGAACATGCCGCGATCCTGCGGCAGCGTTGAGGGCCGGTCGTGGTCGATCGACACGTTATAGGTGTCGTCCTGAAGCTCTGTGCCAACAAAGAAGGTCCGTTCGGTGAGCGGCGCGCCGTTGGAGTCGAAGCCGGCCCGGTCATCCAGATACTCGACCGGCTCGCGGAACAAGACCGATGTCTCATAGGCTTCATGGAAATCATCATCGATGTTTTCCAATGTCACGCGTGGGAAAATGGCGATCCAATGACCACCTGCGTCAGCCACAACGTTGCGCACATAGGCAAGCGAGCCGTCCAGCTGGTAAAGGGTAATTGTGACGTTGGAGCCATATTCAGCGGTGCCTGTAAAGATCGGGTCAATCTGAAGGATCGGCAGGAATTGCGCGTCGTCAATCCCTCCGCCAACAAGACGCGGACGTTCTTCGAACACGGGCGCAGGCACAGGTTCAACCTCGATGGTTTCTGTGTCGCTGTCACTGATCGGGCGGCCCGGATCACTTGGATCGCCAGAAGAACCGCCGGTCACGGTCGCGGTGTTGATGACGTCGGTAAAGACCGGCGTGGCGAACCCGACAAACACATCATAGGTGATGGTAACGCTCTCGCCCGGCAGCAGGACCGGGATCGACACAACAAGCGTCGTGCCAGTATCCGCGGTCACTGTTGCGCCCGCTCCGGCCACGCCGACACTGATCAATGACAGATCGGTGGGCAGCGGGTCCTGAACCACAAGGTTCAATGCAGGTCCAGTTGCGGCTGCGTCATTGGTGACGACCACGGTGTAGGTGATCGTGTCGCCCTGGCTTGGCTCTTCGTCACTGACCGCTTTGGTGATGTCGATGCTGGGCTCGACGACATCCACGGTCACGTCGTCTTCGACCGGCGCAAACGGAGCCTGCCCTTCCGGCGTGACAACAAGCGAGGCCGCGTTCGTCAGCTCGTCGCCATCATTGACGGTCGGTATGTCCTCGACGCGTGCGGTCACCTCGATGATGATCTGGTCAGCGCCGTCGATTACGCCGTCGGAAAACGCGTTGTCCAATGCGCCAAAGGAAAGGGTCACGACCTGCCCTGCAGCACTAACGACCGTCGCCTCGTCCGTATCCGTCACACCGGTGATTTCAGCGCCGACAGAAACGATATCCGCTGACACAAAGGACAAGCCGGTTTCGAGCGTGTCGGTCAGCGTCACGTCGTCCATCGCAATTTCGGGCAGGGTGATGACAAGCTGATAGGTGATCGTTTCACCAATATTGACGTCAGGCTGCGCTGGGTCGTGTTCCGCATCGCCAGTTTGCGAGACGCTTGTGGCGATGATGGATTTGTCCAACAACGGCGTGAGTGCGACACGCTCCTCGTCGACCAGTTCCGGGTAGTCGCGCTCATTCGGGTTGTCGCCCGGTGCGCTGTCATAATTGACCGTGGCGGTGTTGATGTAGCTCTCCGGCGGCTCGGCCAGAACGGTGACCGTCGCCGAATAGTCGATGGTCAGTACTTCGCCCGGCTCAAGCACGGGGATGGTTGCGGTGAAACCGTCAGCCCCGGTTACCAAAGTCGGCGTGATCGACACACCGTCGATGCGAATGTCGATCGTTCCGGCGAGTAGTTCGAATTCTGCCGGCAACAGATCCTCTACGACCACGTCATAGGCGGGTCCTGCATTGCCGCCCGGCGGGCCAACATTTTCCACCACGATAGAATAATCCACCGTGTCGCCACCATCGACGGCCACAGGCGCAATCTTATCCAAGGTCAAAAGTGGCTCGACAATCTCGACATCCGCGCTGCTGACACGGGTCGGGAACGCAGGCTCATCTGTCGGGTCGACATCCAGCTCAACCTGGTTGGTCAGCACAGCGCCAGCGCTGGCCGCGGGCAGATCGGTGATGACGGCGGTCACTTCCAGCACGATCACATCGTCTGGTCCAATCGTGCCGTCAAAGAGGTTCTGGATATCACCAAAATCAAACGTGACAACCTGACCCGCAACAGCAACATCGGGGTCGGTGAGTGCTGCGCCCGAAAGGTCGGTCAACTCCGGCGTGCCAAAGCTTGCCACATTGAAGGAGACGTACTCCATTCCCGCAGGAAGCGTGTCGGTCAACACGACTGAATCCAAGTCAATCTCGGGTAGGAATATGTCGTATTGGAAAGTGACCTGCTCGCCGACATTCAGCTGGAATGGTGTGGATCCATCAACAGAATCCGTTTCGGAGAAATCCGAGGCAATTGGCCGCTTGTCGACGAAGGGCACGGTGGCAACGGAATGGTCATCCGTCTCATTATAGTCGCGCCCGGTTGGGGACGCTGGATCTCCGTCTCCGACAGTGTCGTAATCGACGCTGATCGTGTTGGCAAAGCTCTCGGCCTCTGGCGCGCCGATATCCAGCAGCGCATCATAGGTCACCACGAGGCTCTCTCCGACCTCAATAGGCAGCGCCGTGGACCCGGCCGCATCAAACAGAATGAACTCGAACCCTGAGGCGGTCTCCGTGATGCTCACAAGCCCGGTGACATCCACACCGTCCAGCTCGACCACGACGCTGCCAGATACCAGCGACAGGAACGGGTTGCCGAATGTGTCCTGTACAAAGGCGTCATAGGCGGGCGCGGTGCCGGTATTCGTGATCGTCGCTGTGTAGCTGGCGGTCTCGCCCGGCACGACTGCTATGTTGCCAACTTTGTCGACAATCAATTCCGGTTCGACCACGTCAATATCGGCGGTGGCGGTTTGTGGGGTCAGTGCAGGTTCGCCTTCCGGCGTGACAGTCAGCGTCGCGCTGTTGGTCACCTCTGCTCCGTCCAGGTTGCTGGCGACATCTGTCACCCTGGCGGTCAGCAAAACCACTATCTGGTCGGCCGCATCAATCGTGCCATTTGCAATATTTTCGACGTCGGTGAACGAGTAGGTCACAGTTGCGCCGACATTGGTGATGGTGTTGGCCGCGAAGGAAACCTCGGCACCGACAGTGTCCACACTGGCCGAGACAAATTCCAGACCGGTGGGCAATGTGTCGACCAGTGACACTTCGTCCATCGGAATCTCCGGCAGCGTCAGGACAAGCTCGTAAGTCACCTCTTCGCCAATGGTGGCGTCGATCTGCGCAGGGTCATGCTCGCCAACACCAGTCAGCGGATCGTTCGACGAAACAGCTGTCTTCGTCAATGTCGGGTCCGTCGAGACGGTTTCGGTATCGCTGACGGTGGGGTAGCTGCGCTCATCGGGGTTCGCGCCGGGAGAGCTGGTATAATCCGCCGTCGCGGTGTTCTCATAGGCAGCAGCAGGGTCGGCACCGGCATCCAAAGTGGCGGTGTAGTCCACCGTCACGGTTTGGCCTTCGCCAATGACCGGCACTGTCAGCGAGAAGCTGGTTGCCGTTGTCGTAACCACAGGCGAAATGACCACACCGTCAAGACGCACCACAATGGACCCGGCATCGAGCGTAAAATCAGCCGCCAGCGCATCTGCAATAACCACGTCATAGGCCGGGGCAACCGCACCGTTCGCAGGCCCTTCATTCGTGACGCTGACGCTAAAGTCTGCGTCGCCGCCAAGCGGCACGGAAAGTGGGGCCACCTTGTCGAGGGTCAGAAGCGGCTCAACAATGTCCACATCTGCAGTGTCGGTTTGCGGAGCCAGCGGGGCCTCCCCTTCTGGCGTTACCACAAGGTTGGCCGTATTGGTCAGAGTCGCGCCAGCGGTTGCAGCGGCGTCATCGACAATCACCGCGGTCACTTCAAAGGTGATCGTATCATCAAGGCCAATGGAGCCGTCTACCGGATTGGTAATCGCGCCAAAGTCAAAGGATATGTCACGATTATTTGCCGCGACGCTGACCGCAGGCGCGGCCGCGCCAAGATCGCCCGCGACGGGCACGATCGCGCTCGAAACAAATTCCATGCCGGCTGGCAGGGCATCACCAAGAACGACGCTGTCCATCGCAATTTCGGGCAGCGTCAGGACATAGCGGAAAGTGGCTTCCTCGCCGATGGCAAGCTCAAACGGATCGCTGCCTGATGTGCTGTCAGTGTCGGCGTTGTTCGAACTGAAGGTCGTCTTTTCGACACGCGGCACGGTGGCCACTGTGGCGTCGTCATCAATCGAAAAATCTCGGCCAGTGGGGCTGTCGGGGTCGCCATCGTCCACAGTGTCAAACACAGCGGTTGCAGTGTTCGGGAAGCTCTGCGCCTCAGGTGCAGCGGCGTCCAGAAGCGCATCAAAGCGAATTTCGATCTCTTGGCCGGGCAGCAGGGTCAGGTCCACAACCTCGAACCCGTCTGGGGTGGTCTCGTTGATGGTCGGCTGCGGAGCCAGCAAAGTGCCATCAAGGAACACTTCGACGGAGCCGCCTACCAAAGACAGGAACGGGTCCGCCAGCGTGTCCGTAACCAGCATGTCATAGGCTGGGCCGGTACCGTTATTGGTCAATGCGATAGTGTATGGCACGGTTTCGCCGGGGTTGGCCCCCACGGGCGAGGTTTTCTCGATCTCGACATCAGGCTCAACCACATCGACGGTTTCCGTGGCCACGACGTCAGGCTGCAGGTCGGTGCCTGTGGTTGGGTCAGTGACCTCAAGCGTGGCCGTGTTCAACAGGCTCGCACCGTCGGCAACAGCCCCGATATCCTCGACCAATGCTGTGACACGAACGACGATCTCCGTGTCCGTGACCGCCATGTCATCTTCGCCGGGGATCACAACGGTGCCAAAATCAAAGCTTACGCTGTCGCCTGATCCGGCAATCGTGATGCCGCCGCTTGTTCCAACGCCGGTTTGCGTGGCTCCGATCGCAATGTCAGAGGTCAGGCCGCTGTCATTGTTCACCGCAAAGAACGTCGCTGACTGCGCCGACAGCCCTGCAGGCATAACATCTGTCAATGTCAGGTCAGCCGTGCCCTGCGGTACGGTGACGACAAGCTCATAGGTGACTGTCTCGCCGATACCGACACTGTCTCCTGTTGTGTTCGCGTCGCCGCTATCCACAAAGGTCTTGCTCAACGTCGCGTCAGGCGTTGTTACCACCGCATCGTCAGACGGGCCTACATAGACGCGGCCATTGTCAGCTGTTTCGTCGCCAGCGGGATCGCTGTCAAAGCGGGTCACCTGTGCTGTGTTGTTCACAGGGCTGGAGAACAGAGCCGCATCTGTCACGGTCGCTTGGTAGACAATCTCGACCGTCTGGCCTGCAAGAAGCTCAGGCACAACAGCCTGAAGCGCGCCTGCGCTGAATGCGACAGTTGGGGTATCGGCCCCACCCGGCGTCACATCTGCGCCGCCCCCATCAAGAATGCGGATTGTCAAAGTCCCGGTCGGAAGCGCGCTCAGCCCGGCATCTGCAATGTCATCGTCAATGATGATGTCATAGGCGGGAGCCGTTCCGGTATTGGTGGAGGTCACCGTATAGGTTACCACGTCGCCCGCATCTGCGGTGAGCGGAACAACGGTCTTGTCGATGTCGAGCTCGGGCTCGACCACCGTCACATCGGCGGTATCATCCGTGGTCGCAGGATCACCATTGCCGTCGATGAAATCTAGTCTGGACGTGTTCGTCAAAACGTCACCAGACGCGTTCGCTGGGTCATCGAGCAACAGGGCCGTCAGTTCGACGATGATCTGGTCATTTGCATCCGCCGGATCGCCATTGGCGTCGACAAGGTTTGCAAGGTCGCCGAAGGCAAATTCGGTGGAGGCACCGGTGTTGGTTCCGAAAGGGCCAACAGCTGGCAAACCGGCGCCGGTGATGTCGGACCCAATGCTGATAACTTCCGAAGAGATATATTGCAGCGCACCGGATGGCGGCGCGGGCAGCACATCCGTGAGTGTGACGTCAGTTGAGTTGCCGTCCGGCACGGTGACGACGATGCGGTAGGTGACCTCTTCGCCAATCGCGAGATCAGTACCAGCAGTGTCGTCAAAGGAGGTGCCGACCACCGACTTATCAAGGCCCAGCCCGGCGGTCACAATTTCTTCCGACGCGGACAAACCGTAGTCGCGGTCGTCGCTATCGTCGCCCGCACCAGTGCCAATACCCTCGTCTTCAGGGGTCGAGTCGAATGTCAGGTCGGCGGTATTCGGGATGGTGGTGCCGGCCAGCACGCCCGGGTTAACGGTGCCCGCGTAGTTCACGAGCAGCTCTTCGCCCTCATTCAAGACATCGACCAGAACCTCAAACGAATTGCCGCCAAGAAGCGCGAAACTAAACCCTGGATCGCCCGTGACATCCGCCCCGTCCAACAGAATCTGAATGCTGCCCGGATCCAGCGTCAGGTTGGGGTCCAGCGTATCGGTCATCCGCAGGTCAAACGCTGGCGCGTCGAAGGACCCAGCGACATTGTCGATATCAACGGTGTAGCTGACAGTCCCTCCTGCCTGAGCGACCGCGGGCGTCGCGTCCTTCGAAATCGTGAGATTGGGTTCTATCAGACGTTGAGCGTCAAAGTCTTGAACGAGCCCACCATCCCAGTCCAAGCGAGCGCGGTTCCGAAGCACTTCACCTGCGGCGCCAGCAAGGTCATCGGGTGCCCTCGCATCAACACGAATTTGGATCGTGTCGTTTGCTTCCAGATTGTCAGCGGGGACGGTCAACGTCCCAAAATCAAACTCGATCGTGTCACCGCCGGTCGCCAGAACCGTGGAGCCAAGCCCCAAGCCCCCCGTGTTTGCAATTGTGGCATCATAGGAGATGATTTCAGCGCCGATCAGCTCCAAACCACCTGCCGTAACCACATCGGTGATGACCGCATCATCCAAGACGCCTTCGATCAGGTCGACGGTGATAACGTAGGAGAAGTTTTCACCAACAAGAATTTCGTTCGCTCCACCTTCGCCGAACTCGCGTGTATCCAACGACTTCTCGATCTCCGGCAATTCTGTCGTCGCCGAGGCATCATCTTCCAGACCGCCTGCAGGGACCCGGTTCACCGGGACATTGGTGGGCGTGCCTTCAAACGCGGTATATTCTGCGATGGCTGCTGTGTTTGTGATGGTCTCGTTGGCGGTAACTGTGTCCACGACCTCCAGATCGTAAGTGATGATGATCACATTGTCGCCCGCTGTCGGGTCGAACGCCGATATCGCGCCTTCGATCGGGCCATCCGTCAAGATCAGGCCACCTGGGGTGAACAAGTCAGTTTCCGTGCCCGGCGCATCGAATGCGACAGCGGCGCCGGTGCCGTCGGTTACAGAAAGGTTCAGCGCGGTCCCGCCGCCCGGTATCTGGAAGCCAGCAGGCAGCGTGTCAGTTACGTTGACGTTGAACGCTCCGTTCGGAGCCCGGCCGGTGTTCTCGATGACGATGGCAAACGTCACCAAGTCGCCCGCATCAACATTCTCGATGTTCGCGTCAATTGGTGCCGTGTCGAGCCCGTCAGAGGAGATTGTTCCCCCGAACCGTGGCCCGGCGGTGCCCGGCGCGCTAAATCCGGTGGGGCCAGCGGGGGCGTCAAGTGTCGTGTCTGCGTCGGGAGACGTGAAAGCAACGACGCCCTTCGTGATCTCGAGGACCGGTTCCGAATACTCAAAAAGCGCAATCGCCGTAGTGTCGGTGGTGTTGCCGAAACTGTCCGTCTCGAACGCGGTGACTTGGTTGGTCAGCAATAGTTCTGGCGAAAAGATTGCGTCTATAACTGTGACCGTGAACATCACCTCAACCTGTATGGGTTGTGTCGGCGAGATCTCGAGATCCGAGAAATCAAATGTAACGCCGTTATCGGCCAGACTTGTCGTCAAGCCAGGTGTGCCGCCGCCTGCGGCAAGAAAGCCATCTGTCGGCCCAAACTGCGCTTCGCCAGCGGCCGGTGGTGTTGTCCCTGAGACCGCGTTGAAAACGGTCACCTCGGTCGCATCGAACACGTTCTGAGGGAGGTTGTCGACGAGCAGCAGGTCCTCGAACGAGCCCAATGGCGCGTCATAAATCATGCGGAACGTAACCGCGTCACCCGCCGCAATTGGCAGGGATGGGTCAAAATTCTCGTCACCATTTACGGCATAGACTTCTTTCGACCGAATTGCGCCGATTGCCAGCACAACAGCGGTGCCGGAGGTGTCATCTTCTTCGCCAATGGGCGGGCCCGTCGGATTATCGTTGTCAAAAATGTTGCCGGCCACGGTGACATCGTTGCCCAAGACATCACCCTGGCTCAAAGTCTGTGTGCCGCTCACTCCGCCTGGGAAAGCAGGAAGAACTTGCGCTTGGTACGTAATCTGCAGGGTCGTGGTTGTTCCGCTAGAGGTGCCGTCGCCTGCGACGTCACCAGTGAGAAGGCCGTCATCGCCAACAGATTGCAGCGCGGCGCTGAGATCCCAGACGTTCGTCGTCGTGCCGCTACCGCTGTCGAAAGTCGACATCTCGAACGGCGTCAAAGAGACGGGTGTCGCTTGGGACCCTGTTTCTTCCGCAAAGGTGAACTCGGCGGAATCCGCCAGATATTGCCAGCCGTTGCCCAGTATGTCGGTGACGACGAGATCACCAAATGTGAAGTAATCCGATACCTGAACGTTCAAGGTGAACTCATAGATATCGTCTGGAGTCGGCCCCGCAACCTGATTGTCGGTGATGGCCACATTGGACTTCTGAATGGCAATGGAGCGCGCTTGAAAGACGTCCGTATCACTGTCTGAGACAGCTGTAATCGGGTCACGGCCATCGAGCGGGTCCCACGAGCCCGTGCCCGTGACGTTGTTTGTTACCGGAACCTCGTCGCCCGTTGTCGGGTCAATAACCGGGTCGGGTGCTAAGGCCGGATCGTCATTGACGAAGAAATCAAAGGTGACCTCAACAGTGCCGGAGACAGACGCAAAATCGATGACAAGTTCGTTGTCGGGCGGCGTCGCAATCACGTTCAAGGGCGGCTCAGTTACGACGGAACCGGTGGCTCCAGTGATCGTGACCCCGCCAAGATAGACCACTTGAGGTGGCAATGTATCTGTAAGGGTAAAATCGGTCAGGGTTTGCCCATCGGCAACCTCGATGGTGATCGTATGCTCATAGGGGTAGCTAGGCCCTGAAACCGCATCTGCTTCCGGAATGTCGTTGGTTTTCTCAACTGTGAACAGGTTTTGGCCTACATCGACCGTCGTTGGAACCGCGCTTCGAATTGGAGCGTCCGCCGTTGGATTGTCGAGCGGGTCGCAGCCGAGCGCAAAGCCGCCAATGGCTGTCAAAGTCTGGGCTGAATCCAGATCGGCCAAAGGCGAAAAGTCCAATACGACATCAATATCAACGGCCGGATTGCTTTCCGAGAATGAGCCATAGGGCAATTCCAGAACCACGAGCTGACCACCTGCCACACCGTCAACTATGATTGGGTCACCCATGCCATCGACGGCGAACGGATGTTCCGCCATGCCCATTGCGTCAAATGTCAAAACCGTGGTCGTGATCGGAGACCCAAGGAAAGACGCGCTATCGAATGTTGTGCCGTCGTCCCCGTCTTCGCCGGGGGGCAAGATCAGATCAATATAGGGAACAAACCCGCTGCTTGTTCCCACATTGTCAAAGGTCAGCGTGACAGGAACATCTTGTTCGCCCAAGTCGATAGAGGCCGGGGCCGTGATCTCTACATCAGGGACACCGTCCAAGACGATGCGATCCTCAAGCAACTCGAAATGTGGTATCGAGAAGCCGCCCGTTCCGCTGCCATCTGCTGCCATGAAACTGCTCCGGTCTAAGGTTTACTGACGACGCAGCTGATATGTCGGTTGATCCCGAATATCAGCAACGATGTCTGTCTTGAGCCCCCAACGGTCCAACAAAACTCCGCGTGCACGCGCCAGATTGGCGGCTGCAATCTCGCGGGTCGCCCTGGCGGTTGCAACCGCCTGTTCAGACGCCTGCACCTGCTCATAGCTCGACAAAAGCGCCGATAGCAGCCCGATGCCGCCTTCAGAAGCTCCGCCTTCATTCCACAGGTTGGCGACAGTCCGTAGCGACGACTGCGCGGCCGCCAAGGATTTTCTCTGTGCAATCAAATCGTTACACGCAACGATGTATTCATTGGCCGATACATCCACCTCAAGGAGGATCGTCTGAATGACCGACAGCACCTGACGTTCCTGCTGGATCGTCTCAAGACGGCGACGTTTGTACCGTGCATCGCGCTCATCAAAGCCCAGCGGGACAGAAAATTTCAGACCAACCAAATGGCCGTTGCCGTTGCTTTGATCGCTGAAGGCACCGCTTAGGTCCCGCCCATCAGAGCCGCCATCCGCGCTGACCTCCAGGATGAGATCCAACTCGGGCAAGCTGTCATTGGCTGCCATGCCCTCGCGCAACAGGGCCGCTTGGTACTGCAAGATGGCTTGCTGCAATTCCGGCCGGTTGGTGAAGATGTCTTCGATCGTGTCTTTCGTCTTGAGGATCGCAAGCGATCCGTTCGGCGCGGAAGATGGAACAATCTCGATATTGGCTGGGCCGAAGCGCTTATCGCCAACCAAGGCAGCGATACGGTATTCGGCGTTGTCCAATGCCGCTTTCGCCCGCACGCGGTCAGCCTGCCATTGCTCAGCCAAGGAGCGCGCGCGCGTCACCAAAACTGTGTCGGCGTCGATGCTACTACGCCCGGAAATCTGTGACGCGAGGCGCGCGCCGTGCCCTGCAAGATGCGTCGTCTGCACATATACTGCACGCGCCACATACAGGTTCCAATAGGCCCGCTCTACCTCCAAAAGATGGGACTCTGCCTGACGGCGGAACTCCTCAATGGCGATCTGCGTGTCCATGTTCGCAATACGACGGGGCGAGTCGTTGTGGCTGGTCCCGGCTCCACGCAAGATTGGCTGAACGAGTGAAATAGACGTCCGGGAAGAAGTTTGTTCCCCAGGAATATAGGCAACGCGGTTGGTGTCGGTTGTTGTAAAACGCTGTGACACAGATATTTCGCCACCCGTCAACAACCGGCTTCGGACACCGAACTCAACCTCATCCTCATTGGTTATTGCCCGCTCGGCTCCGGCAGAGATCGCAGGGCTGGTCGCGCGCTCGTTTTCACGCGAGGTGCTGACCTCCGCGAACAATTCAGGGACGAAACGGCCTTTGGCTTCGGCAATTGCCGTGCCCCGAATTGCGGGCAAGTCGCCGAAAGACCGGATTTGGTGGGAATGCTTCACTGTGGCGTGGACGGTCTCTGGCAAGGACACGGTGCGCCCGCGCTGGCCCGGCAACAAGTCAGCACCGTGCACGCTGCGGGACCACCATTCGCCGCCTGTGGCAGAGGCTGTCACACCAGCCGCACGCCTTACGTTAGACAAAGAGGTTCCGAGACCGCGCTCCTTGGCTTCGATCAAAGCGTAGCGACCCAACGCACGTCTCAGGAATGTCGAACGAACCGCTGGATCCTGAAAGCGCTTGTAGGTCAGCGTATCAACCGGCCACTGGCGCGACACGTCGTCAGTGGAGACGTCAAACTCGTCGACCCTCTTGCGCGCCTCATCAGCAGACAGGTTCTCGCCATTTGCATTGGCTTGGCGCTCTTCAACCAAGCTGGGCCAGAAACCCCGCTCGCGTGGTACACCTCTTTCATCGGTATCGATGGACGCGTCCCCGCACCCAACCAATATCGCCGCTACTGCTGTAAAACATACTGCTTTTTTCATTTTCGACGCCTCAGTTCCCTGAAAGTTCTGTCTGTTTTTCCAAATCATAAAAGTATGACGGGCAAGGCGAAGGGGAATTTCCCCTTTCAATCTGCAAAATTGTTTCGCAAACAAAAAGGAGGCAAAACTGTTGCAACAAGAATACAAACACTACAGTGGGGCGGAAAATGAATTGGAAAATATGTTTTCGCGGCTTGACAGCCGGAATTTTTCTGGTCGGCGCGACCATGCCAGCGCATTCTCAGGCTGTCGAAGAAGGACGGGTCTTCACGACGATCGCGGTGACTGGGAACGAGCGCTTCCGCGACGGAGACATACGCGCCACCGCAGACCTTCAACCGGGCGTGCCCTACACGGAAGCAGATCTTATCTCCGCGGTGGAAGCCCTCGAGTTTACGGGTGAGTTCAAAACTGTCCGGATTTTCTCATCCGGCGAAACTCTGACGATTAGCGTTGACGAAGAAGAGGATTACACAGGAAACCTGACTTTCGGTTTGGGTGGGGACAGCGACATCGGTATATTTGGCACGATAGGGCTGACCCTTGAAAACGTGCTCGGTGGTAAATCGGTCTCTGCTGATCTCACCTATGCCGAGCAGGTCGTCATTGGCCGCGCCTCAATTTCAAGCGATCAGTTTTGGCCCGGTGAGCGCGCGGGCGGTGTTCGGCTCGAATATGCAAAATATGACTACGACAACACATTGTTTGATTTCGAAACGGCCTCCATCCAACCATTTGTGCAGTTCGGCGATGCCTCTGATGGCTTAGTTGGTGAGTTTCGACTGACCGCATTGCATACAGACATTTCCGACATCGACGGCTTCGCATCTTCCATTTTGCAAGCGGAGGCCGGGGACAGATTTGTAGCAGGGCCCGGCGTTTCGGCGCAATGGAGTGGCTCCGGGACATCTCCGTGGAACATTGGGCTGAGCGTAGATGTCTTTGGGGGAGAGGCGCAATTCGCTCAAGCAACTCTGGCTTTTTCCAAAAGCATACCCTTCGTGGCAAGTTCCGTCCTGCGCACCCGCGGTCGCTTGGGAGCTGTCGAAGGGTTCGGGGGCGATAACCCCACTGCTGTAGATCGCCTGACACTGGGCGGAACCTCAATGCGTGGCTTTGCACGAGGCGGGGTTTCGCCCGTCGATGAATGTCTCGGCTGCGGCGCCGCTGGAGAGAATGTCGTCACGCGCTTGGGCGGCGAGAGATTCGCCGTTTTGCAAACTGATCTGCTTTTCCCGACAGTTTCTGAGCGGCTGCCCTTCACACCGGGCCTCTTTTTTGATGTCGGCTCGGTTTGGAATGTCGATACTCCAACTGCTGCATCAGGGGTCTTGATCGACGACATAAAATGGCGCTCTTCGGCCGGAATTGCGGCGACGGCGCAAACATCATTCGGAGACTTCTCCGCAAGTTATGCAATCACAACGAATGACGAAGACTTTGACGACACGCAAAAATTCACTCTGTCATTCACGAGCGAGTTCTAAGTCTCATCCGATATGGGCCGGCCTTCGCCCAGGACTATTTTCGCCTCGCGGCGGACGCTAAACAAGAAGTGGTTCGGCGGGGGTGGTAGAGGTTCTAGCTCAAAGACAAGACCTGTCGCCTACCCTTTGCCGTAAGGAGAGCTGAGGCCTGCTTACGTGGCTTTTGGGGTGGTTCTGCGGCTAGCTCTTTGAACGAGTAAGTGCTGCTACCTTGCTCCAAGAAGGAGCTTTAGCTCCACTAAGCTATGCTCAAAACTATTCAGCGCATTCAGCAATCTGGCATTCCGCGTCGCGCCGGTTTCATCCTCAGCACGGGGTTGCTCGTGAGCTGAATTCAACGCGTTGAATTCGGTTTTGAGGCGTCGAACGACCTCTTCGAATGAGCTCTTGCCCTGTCTGTCGTTTCCTGTGCTCACTGTCAGCCTTGATCCGTTGAGTTCAGCCAGCGCCGCGGTGATATGTGGCTTGCTCGAATGTGCTTCCAGCTGCATCACGACATCTATCGGCATGAAGAGCGGGGCCTGCTTTAGGTCAGCATTGCCAAAGCGGTTCAGTTTACTGGTTGCGATCTGCGCGATCTCGGAGGACTTGCACTCGCCGACGTCACTTATAAGAACCTCGGTCAACCTCTTCAGGCGCTTAAGGTCTTTGGTGCTTAGCGGATTCCGAAAGTCTTCCAATCGCAACGATTCCTCTAGCTGAGCGGCCTAATGACTCGACGCTGCCAGAGGAATAGGTTCTTCAATAGGGGAATTGCCCGGCAGAGGTAACAATGGATTTTGGATTTGTATCGCTCTCGGACCAGTTACAGCTCTCGTTTAAGCCACATTCTGATAGACTCGAGACACTCAGATCAGAGAACACTCACGCGGTCTTATCAAAATACCGAACGCATAAATCTTCGATAAGTCAGTAGATTTGTAGCCACGCGAAGAGCCGGAAATCTGAGAGGGACTGAGTGGTGG
>CAYXIZ010000003.1:0-33160 GCA_964465485.1 uncultured Rhodobacterales bacterium
GAGCACACCCTTGGTAAGGGTGAGGTCGGGAGTTCAATCCTCCCTCACAGCACCATCCCCCCTTCGCTGATCTGTCGAGCAGCTGCCTCAGGCCCCATTCGAGGAAACTTGATAGCAAAAGGGGCACAACCTGCGCCATGCCCCTCCCGATTTTTAAGCTTTTGCCTTGATATAAGGTTAGGCCGCTTTTGCTTTGCGACGCCCGGCAAATCCTGCCAGACCAAGGCCGCCCAGCAGCAGCAAGCCCGACGCAGGCAGCGGAACCGGAGCCGGAGCCAGCGAGTCAGCCGCCACAAACGAGCCAACGAGCTGCGCGTTGTTGCTTTGGCCTTCAACCGTCAGGAAGCTGTCGAAAAGCGTGCTGCCAACCTGAAAGCCGGTGACGTTGAATACGAATTCCACGTCGTCAATTGTGAACGTGTCGGAAGACGCCAGGTTCAGCGTGGCTTCCACCTGGTCAGCACAACCATTCGCGTTCACGCCTTGACCGTTTGCCCCGGCGAAATCGCACGGGTCAGAGCGGTTTGGCGTCTCGGTATGCGTGAACTCATACAAGGAGGTAATGTCGCCAAAACCTTCAACGTTCAAAGTCACCAGCAGATCCACCGAAGACAGGCTTGGCGGGAATACCGGGAAGTTGTTATGCGTGAACTCCCCAAGCGTGAAGTCGACTTCATCCGTAGCAGTCAAAGCTGGCGGAGCAGCGCCTTCAAAGACGTAGCCCGACTGGCCTTGTCCAGCAGAAACACCCCAGTTGATGGCATTGGTGCCCTCACCTGAGACAGGATTTCCTTCTGCATCGACCGAGTTTTGCCAGACGCCGGTCACGCTGTTAATCGTCAACGTCGCCGCCGACAGTTGGGACGCGCCCAGCATAAGTGTCGTCGCAAGTGCGACCTTAAGTGTAGATTGAGTTTTCATTTTGATACCCCTCAAAACTAAGAAACTGGAATAACAATTCCAAACCGTTAAAACGCATTATGCGCATGTGTAGGGTAAATTGGGCCGCAGAGACCCGCATAGGGGAAACAGGGCAAAAGCTCCCCCTACCGTGGCGTAAACGGTCCCAATTTTGCACAAAACCGGCATAAACAGCTAAAATCTCGATATAAAAATGGCCCAGAGATGAGCGAAATGTCGTCTTTGGGCCATTTTTCGCCGACCGAATCGGGTCTGCAGCGGCTTCAGTTCGCCCATTCCCAAGGTCGGGTGAACTCGCCCAGAACGGTAGTGACCGCCGTGTCGCTGACCTCGCCGGATTTGCTCAGCTGAGCCACCAACCCGCGTTTCTTGTCTTCCAGTACCGACACGACCTGTGCCGACACGCCGGCATCCGCCAGCGCCTTGTTGTAGATGCGGGTGATCGCCGCACGGCGCAGATCGGGCTTGAAAATCTTGCCCACGGCGGTCTTGGGCAGCTCGTCCATCAGCTCGATATATTTTGGCCAGGCGGCGCGCTCATGCACATGCTCTTCGCAATGGGCCATCAGGTCTTCCACGGTCGCCGTCGAGCCCGCGACCAGCTCCACATAGGCGCATGGAATTTCGCCCGCATGGGCGTCAGGTTGCCCGATCGCCCCCGCGAAGGCCACGTCTTCATGCCCGGCCAAGGCTTCCTCGATCTCGGCGGGGTCAATATTGTGCCCGCCCCGAATGATCAGGTCCTTCGCACGGCCTGTGATCCACAAATAGCCATCCGCATCAATGCGCCCCAGATCGCCGGTGCGCAGGTATTTTTCATCCCAATAGAGGCCCACATTCTTATCGGCCTCGGTATAGGTGTTTCCGGCGAAAACGCCGGGGTTCGAGACGCAAATCTCGCCAATTTCATCAGCCCCCATCTTAGCCCCGTCCGCCACGGCCCGGATCTGCACGTCGCAATAGGGAAATGGTATCCCGATGGAGCCGATCTTCTTCTCCCCGTCCGGCGGGTTGATCGACACCAGACATGTCGCTTCCGTCAGGCCATACCCTTCGGTGATGGTCACGTTGCAGGCTTTCTCGAACCGTTTATACAGCTCCACCGGCAGCGGCGAGGAGCCCGAAAACGCCATTTTCAAAGAGGAGATATCCGCATCTACCGCCCGCTGCATCAGCGCGGAGATCGCCGTCGGCACGGTGATCATAAACGTCACCTGATAGCGCTCGACCAGCTTCCAGAAATTATCAAACACGCCATCGCCCCGGTAGCCTTGCGGGGTCGGGAACACCACATGCGCGCCGGAGCGGATCATCGCCATCAGGATCACATGCACCGCAAAGACGTGGAACAGTGGCAGCGGGCACATGATCACTTCATGCTCGTCAAAGAGCAGCGTATGGCCCAGAAATCCGTTATAAACCATGCCGGAGTATTTGTGCTGGGCGACCTTGGGCATGCCCGTGGTGCCGCCCGTGTGAAAATACGCTGCCACCCGGTCGCCCGTGCTATCGGCAAAATCCAGTGTCTTGTTCTGCTTGGCGCGCTCTGCATTGAAGGCAAGCGTGGTGGCGTGATGGCTGGCGGCGACTTTGGGCCGGATCAGCGGCACGATGAATTTTTTGATCCCCGTGAGATAGCGCAGCAGGTCGACCTCAAGCACATGGGTCACCCCTGGAGCGTCCTTGACCGCCTCGGCCACTTTCTGCGCCAGATCGGTCTTGGGGAACGGCCGCAGCGTGACCACAACCTTGGCCCCGGTTTCGCGCAGAATGGCGCTGATTTGCTCCGGCTCGAGCAGCGGATTGATCGGGTTCACAATGCCCGCAATCATCCCGCCGAGCAGCACGTCCAGCGTCTCAGTCGCGTTGGGCAGAACATAGGCCACCACATCATCCTCGCCCACGCCCAAGCCACGCAACAGGTTGGCGGTTTGGCAGGAGCGGTCATAGACTTCGGTCCAGCTGAGCGTTTCATTGGGGTCTGTAGGTCCAGAGGTCAGCTGATACGAGAAGGCAGGGCGCGTCCCGAAGCGGTTTTTCACATCCGCCAGCATCGCATGCATGGTTTTTGGAAGATCACGGTCCTCCCACGTGCTTTGCGCCTCAATCGCATCGCGGTCGGCTTGGCCGGCGTAATTCTTCCCCATATGTCCTCCCTTGTGGCCGTGTGACGGCCTTTCCGACAAGTTTGAAAGATGCGAGGAAATGAAGTTGCGCGCAAGTCTAACGCAGCGCAAGAACGCAAAAGGGCGCCCCATTTGGACGCCCCTCGCGTGGATTTGATGACAAATCAGGCGGCAGGAATGCGCAGCACCTGACCTGGGTAGATTTTGTCCGGGTGGGTCAGCATTGGCTTGTTGGCTTCGAAAATCTTTTCGTAATGCGCGCCGTTCCCCAAAGTCTTCGCAGAAATGGCCCAGAGCGTGTCGCCTTTCTCCACAGTGTGAAAGGTAGGCTTGACCGCGTCGTCTTCGTCCTCGACCTCGGCCACGCCTTCAACATTGCCCACGGCCAGAATGATCTTTTCGCGCTCTTCCTCGCTCATGTCGCCGCCCTTGACGGTGACCTTGTCCCCCGCCACCGAGATTTCGGCGCCTTTGGTGTCGAGCCCCAGATCGCTCAGTTCCTTGTTGAGCGTCTCTGCATCCGGCTCAGCCGCCTCTGCTTTGCCGCCAAACAGCGATTTGCCCGCGTTTTTAACGAAGCTGAAAAGTCCAATCGGTGTCTCCCTTTCTAAGAAGTCTTGTTTTATGAGCGCACCGTTTCACGTCCCACGAAAGCAACGCAAGTTGAATTACTCCGCGGCAAGACCCGTCGTGAATTGCAGCTGCGCAAGCCGCGCATAAAGCCCGCCCTCAGCCACGAGGCTGTCATGCGTGCCCGTCGCCACAATGCGACCCGCCTCAAACACAATGATCCGGTCGGCCTTCTTCACTGTCGCCAGCCGGTGCGCGACCACCAATGTGGTGCGCCCCTCCGATAGCGCATCCACCGCGTTCTGCACGGCGGCCTCGCTTTCGGCATCCAGCGCGGAGGTGGCCTCGTCCAAAAGCAGGATCGGCGCGTCGCGCAAAATTGCACGCGCAATGGCGATGCGCTGCTTTTGCCCGCCCGACAACATCACACCGCGCTCGCCGACAAATGTGTCATACCCATCAGGCAGAGCGGTCAGGAAGTCATGCGCGGCGGCGGATTTGGCAGCCAGCTCGACCTCCGCGTCACTGGCACCCGGGCGGCCAAAACGGATATTGTCATGGGCCGACGCCGCGAAAATCACAGGGTCTTGCGGCACAAGGGCGATGGATTTGCGGAACTCCGACCGGCTGACCTGTGTCAGGTCCACGCCGTCGATCCGAACCGCCCCCGCATCGGGATCATAAAAGCGCAGAAGCAGTTGAATAATCGTGGTCTTGCCTGCGCCAGACGGGCCGACCAAGGCCACGGTCTCCCCCGGCTTGACGTCGAGCGACACGTCGCTCAGGGCCGCCACCTCGGGCCGGGCCGGATAATGGAAGGTCACGCCCTCAAAATTGACCCGCCCCTCCACCTGCGGCAATGCCGCCGCCTGCGCGGGGTCCTGCACGCTGTCTGCGGTGTTCAACAGCTCGACCAGCCGTTCCGTGGCACCTGCCGCCCGCTGCACCTCCCCCCAGATCTCGGACAAGGCGGCCACGCCGCCCGCCACCATGATCGCGTAGATCAGAAACTGCACCAATTCGCCCGCGGTCATCACATCGGCCCGCACGTCGCGCGCACCGATCCACAGCACACCGACAATGCCGATAAACACCAGAAAGATAACAATCACTGTCATAACCGCGCGCACGCCGATGCGCTTGCGCGCCGCGTCAAAACTGCGCTCCGTCAAGTCGCCAAACAGCCTGCGCGAAGGCCCTTCATGGGTGAAGGCCTGCACGGTCTGCACCGACAACAGAGCCTCCGACGCGTTCCCAGAAGACGCCGCGATATGGTCCTGATTTTCCCGGCTCAGTGCCCGCACCCGGCGGCCCAGCAAAATGATCGGCACGATCACCGCAGGCACGATCAAAAGCACCAACCCGGTCAGCTTGGCGCTGGTCAGAAGCATCAGCGCCAGCCCACCAAACAGGATCAGGATATTGCGCAGCGCAATCGAGGCGGAGGAGCCAATGACCGACAAAAGCAAGGTCGTGTCCGTGGTGATCCGGCTCAGCACCTCCCCCGTCATGATCCGTTCGAAAAACGCCGGAGACATGCCGATCGTGCGGTCAAATACATCCTTGCGAATATCCGCAACAACGCGCTCCCCCAGCCGGGTGACAAGGTAATACCGCAGCCCCGTCCCGATGGCCAAAAGCGCCGCAATCCCGACCGCCGCGCCGAAATACTGGTCCAGCAGAGCGGCCTCTTCACTGCCAAACCCGTCCACAACCCGGCGCACCGCCAGCGGCAAAATCAGGGAAACCATAGCCGTCAGGCTAAGCGCAAGAATGGCCGCCGTGATCAACAGGCTGTAGGGGCGCATATAGGGCCAAAGGGCTGCCAGCACCCCGATCTTACGCGATGTGGCGCGCTCCTGCTCTTTGCTGTTTTCGGCCGCCATGACAGTCCTAAAATTGCTATGCTCTGCCCCTTAAACAAGCCGCCTGCGCGCTGCAAGCGACCTATGGTCACGGGATCAGAGAGCGACCCTGTGTAAACCTGATGAAAACGCCAAAGGGAGTATGGAGCGGGCGGCGGGAATCGAACCCGCATCTTCAGTTTGGAAAACTGAGGTCTTAACCATTACACAACGCCCGCCTCTGGGCAGAGGCCTATTGCAAGCCGCAAAAATGGTCAAGCGCGTATGGCAGCCTCAAGCGCAAAGTCAGACCCGCCAAAGACCACAGCTTTTATGCTCAAATCCTGAGATAACGCCTTGTTAGTTACAAAACCAACCAATATTTTGATCGAAAGGACGACTGCCAACCACCACAGGATATCGTTATGAACAAGGACGCACAGCCGCATCAGATGCACAGCGCGGCCTCCCCCGTCGGGACCACCGAAGGCTACATGCCCGGCTTTGGCAATGACTTTGAGACGGAGGCGCTTCCGGGCGCTTTGCCGCAAGGGATGAACTCGCCGCAAAAGGTGAATTACGGGCTCTATGGCGAGCAATTGTCCGGCACCGCCTTCACCGCGCCCTCGCATCAGAACGAGCGGACATGGTGCTACCGGATCCGCCCCTCGGTCAAACACACGCACCGCTTTGAAAAGATTGATCTGCCTTACTGGAAATCCGCCCCTCATGTGGACCCGGACGTGACCTCCCTTGGTCAATATCGCTGGGACCCGGTGCCCCATTCAGGCACACCTCTGACATGGCTGACCGGCATGCGCACCATGACCACAGCGGGCGACGTGAACACCCAGACGGGCATGGCGTCGCATATCTACCTGGTCACTGAGAGCATGGTGGATGCCTATTTTTATTCCGCCGATAGCGAGCTTCTGGTCGTCCCCCAGGAGGGCCGCCTGCGCTTTTGCACGGAACTTGGCGTGATCGACATTGAGCCACAGGAAATAGCTATCCTCCCCAGAGGCTTGCTCTACAGAGTTGAAGTGCTCGAAGGCCCCTGCCGTGGCTTTGTCTGCGAGAATTACGGCCAGAAATTTCACCTCCCCGGACGCGGTCCCATCGGCGCAAATTGCATGGCCAACCCGCGCGATTTCAAAACCCCCGTTGCCGCCTATGAGGATCGCGAGACCCCCTCAACCGTCACCATAAAATGGGCCGGGCAATTTCATGAGACCAAGATCGGCCACTCCCCGCTGGACGTGGTCGCGTGGCACGGCAATTACGCCCCTTGCAAATACGATTTGCGCACCTACTGTCCGGTCGGGGCGATCCTGTTTGACCACCCGGATCCCTCCATCTTCACTGTGCTGACCGCCCCCTCAGGCGTCGAAGGCACCGCCAATATCGACTTCGTGCTGTTCCGGGACCGCTGGATGGTCGCGGAAGACACGTTCCGCCCGCCTTGGTACCATAAAAACGTCATGTCCGAGCTGATGGGAAATATCTTCGGCATCTATGACGCCAAGCCAAAAGGTTTCATCCCCGGCGGAATGTCGTTGCATAACATGATGTTGCCGCACGGTCCTGACAAAAACGCCTTTGAAGGGGCCTCGAATGCCGAGCTGGGGCCCGAGAAGCTGAAGAACACCATGTCCTTCATGTTCGAGACCCGCTTCCCGCAACATCTCACCCAATTCGCGGCCAAAGAGGCACCGCTGCAAGACGACTACATTGATTGCTGGGCCGACATCGAAAAGAAATTCGACGGCACGCCGGGGAAGAAATAATATGCCTGACTACCTGATAGACCTCCTGAGCTGGGGCGCTTTCTTTGTCCTCTTCGTCTTCGGCCTGCGCTGGGTCCAGAACCGCAAGAAGGACAAGGAATAACATGGGGCTCATGAAAAGCTGGGTCGCGTCGGCCAATTTTGCCGACACCCCGTTCCCGCTCAACAACCTGCCCTACGGCGTGTTCTCGACCACCGGCACGGAGCCCCGCTGCGGTGTCGCCATCGGCGACATGATCCTCGACATGGCGGCCTGCGAAATGGACGGGCTGATCACCCTCGACGCAGATGGCGCATTCGACTTGCCCTTCTGGAACGACGTGATGGAGCTGGGCCCGGAGGTCTGGCAAAAACTCCGCACGCGCCTGATCGAATTGCTGGCAGAAAACGCCCCTGAGCAAGACGCCGCGTCCCCGCATCTGGTGCCACAGGCAGAGGCCGAAATGCACATGCCGATGCTGGTCGCCGAATACACCGATTTCTACGCAGGCCGCCACCACGCCACCAATGTCGGCACCATGTTTCGCGGCGCCGAAAACGCGCTGCCGCCAAACTGGCTGCACATCCCCATCGGATATAATGGCCGCGCCTCTTCGGTGGTGGTTTCGGGCACGGACATCATCCGGCCCAACGGCCAGACCAAGGCCCCCGACGCAGAGATGCCCTCCTTCGGCCCGTGCAAACGGCTCGACATTGAACTCGAGATGGGTGCGATCATCGGCACCTCTACCGCGCTGGGCCAGCCCATCACCGTGGCGCAAGCCGACGAGATGATCTTCGGCTACGTGCTGCTCAATGACTGGTCCGCCCGCGACATTCAGGCTTGGGAATACCAACCACTGGGCCCGTTTCAGGCCAAAGCCTTCGCCACCTCAATCAGCCCTTGGATTGTGACCAAACCTGCGCTGGAACCTTTCCGCACCTCAACGCCCGGCCGCGAAAAAGACCTGCTGCCCTACCTGCGCGAACCCGGCCCGATGCTTTATGATATCGAACTCGCCGTCACCATGGCGCCGTCGGGCAAAGCCGCCACCACAATCGCGCGGACCAACTATGCCCAAATGTACTACTCCGCCGCCCAGCAGCTGGCCCATCATGCCTCCTCCGGCTGTGCCATGACGGCAGGCGATCTCTTGGGCTCCGGCACCATTTCCGGCCCCGAAAAATCCGAACGCGGCTCGCTCTTGGAACTCTCTTGGGGCGGCAAGGAGCCTATCACCCTCGACACAGGCGAAACCCGGAGCTTCATAGAAGACGGCGACACGTTAACCTTAACGGGCGCGGCACAAGGCGACGGCTACCAGATCGGCTTCGGCACCTGCACAGGCACAATCCTGCCCGCCATTAAATTCCCCTAACCCCGTGATTGCCTACCCCGGCCATCACTGCTTCAAAAATACTCCCGCCGGAGGCTCCCAAACCCAGCCAAACGCGCAACGCTCAAAAGGAAAATACCCCCATGGCAAAAGCTTTCGCATCCCAAGGTGACATGTCCGAGAAGAAGATCACCTTTGACGAGGTGGGCCGCGACCTCTGGGCCTTCACCGCAGAGGGCGACCCCAATTCCGGCATCATCATCGGCGATGCCAGCGTCATGATCGTCGAGGCGCAGGCCACCCCGCGTCTGGCCGAAAAGGTCATCGAGAAAGTCCGCTCCGTCACCGACAAGCCGATCAGCCATGTGGTGCTGACCCATTACCACGCGGTCCGCGTGCTCGGTGCCTCGGCCTATGGCGCCGATCAGATCATCATGGGCGACGCCGCCCGCGCCATGGTCGTCGAGCGCGGTCAGGAAGATTGGGACAGCGAGTTCCAACGCTTCCCCCGTCTCTTTGAAGGCCACGAATCCATTCCCGGCCTGACCTATCCCACCACCACATTCAGTGACGCAATGACCGTCTATCTGGGCAACCGCCGGGTTGATCTCATGCATCTTGGCCGCGCCCATACGGCGGGCGATATCGTGATCCATGTGCCAGACCAGAACGTCATGTTCACCGGCGATATCGTCGAGGATCACTCCGCTTGCTATTGCGGCGATGGGCACTTTAGCGACTGGGGCCAAACGCTTGATAACATTGCCAGCTTCGACCTCGACGCCATCGCGCCGGGCCGGGGCGGCGCATTGATCGGTAAAGACGCGGTGGACCGCGCCTTGGAAAGCACCCGCGACTTTGTCTACTCGACCTACGAGCCCGCCGCCAAGATCGCCGCACGCGGCGGCTCGCTCAAAGAGGCATGGGACGCCGTGCGCGCCTCATGCGATCCGAAATTCGCCGATTACGCCATCTACGAGCACTGCTTGCCGTTCAACGTCGCGCGTGCCTATGACGAGGCCCGCGGCATCGACACACCCCGCATCTGGACCGCTGAACGCGATCTGGCCATGTGGGCCGACCTGCAAGGCTAGAGAGGAAAACACCATGGTTGCCACACGTTACGAGACGGCCTTCAAGCTCTACCCGTACGAGAAAGTCGCGGCGCAGGCCGGGCCAGTGGTGCGCCATCCCGTGGTGATCATCGGGGGCGGCCCCGTGGGGCTGGCCCTCGCACTTGATCTGGGGCGCAAGGGCACGCCCGCCTTGGTACTCGACGATCATGACGGCGCGGGGCTGGGCTCAAAAGCCATTTGTTTCGCCAAACGCACGCTCGACATCGCCCACCGTCTCGGCGCGGGCCGCCCCATGGTCGACAAGGGCGTCGTGTGGAATGTGGGGCGGGTGTTCCACGGCGAGGGTCAGGTTTTTGAGTTCGACCTCCTGCCCGAAGACGGCCACCGCAACCCCGGCTTTATCAACCTGCAACAACCCTATTTCGAACAATTCCTCGTGGATGCCATCCGCGAGGCGCAAGCCTCAGGCGCACCCATCGAAATCCGAGGCCGCAATCTGGTCACCGACATCGAAACGTTCGATGACCACGCGATGTTGAAAATCGACACCCCCGACGGGCCCTATACGCTGGAGGCCGACTGGGTGGTCGCCTGCGACGGCGCGCGCTCACCCACCCGCGACCGGATGGGGCTCAGTTTTGACGGGCGGGTCTTCGAGGACAATTTCCTGATCGCCGACGTCAAGATGAAAGCCGACTTCCCGACCGAGCGCTGGTTCTGGTTTCAACCCCCTTTCGAGGGCGCGGGCCAATCCGCCCTGTTGCACAAACAACCCGACGACATCTGGCGTATCGACTTCCAACTGGGCTGGGATATAGACCGGAACGCCGAGCTCGACCCTGATCGCATTCGCGCCCGTGTTGATGCCATGCTGTCCAGCCAGACCGGCACGGTGCCGGACTACGAGCTGGAATGGACCTCCATCTACACGTTCCAATGCCGTCGCATGAAATCCTTTCGCCACGGCCCCGTCCTGTTTGCTGGCGACGCCGCGCATCAGGTCTCCCCCTTCGGCGCGCGCGGGGCAAATTCAGGCGTCCAAGACGCCGACAATCTGGGCTGGAAGCTGGACCTGGTCTGCAAAGGCGAGGCCGACGCAAGCCTCTTGGACAGCTACGCCACCGAGCGGGAATTCGGCGCGGATGAAAACATTCTGAACTCCTCGCGCGCCACGGATTTCATGACGCCGAAGACCGAGATCAGCCAAATCTTCCGCAACGCGGTGCTCGATCTTGCAGGCCAGCACGCCTTCGCACGCCCCTTGGTCAACTCCGGCAGGCTCTCTGTGCCTTGCGTCTATGACGACTTCCAACATTTTGGCCCCGACGCGCTGAACGGCCCGGCCCGCACCCGCCCCGGCGCCGCCTGCACAGATGCCCCGGTTGAGAACGCCTTCCTGCTCGACCATCTGAGCGATGGCTTCATGCTCTTGGCCTTGGGCTTTGACACGCCGCCAAAGGATGAGCTGCCAGTGGTCCACATCGCCGCCCCCTCACCCGCATTAGCCGAGCGCTATTTGGGCGACGCCCCCCGCGCGCTCTACCTGATCCGGCCCGATCAGCACATCATTGCCCGCTGGCCTGACTATGACGCGAAGGCCGTCGCCACTGCGATGCAAAACGCGCTTGGAAAGGCCGCCGCATGAGCCTCGTTCTGACCCCGAATATTCCTGACCCGGACGGGTTCTATGATGAGCTTCTCGCCGCCCATGAAGGCCTGGACAAAACTCAGAGCGACGCGCTGAACGCGCGGCTTATCCTGCTTTTGGCCAATCATATTGGCGACAGAGACACGCTGCGCGCCGCCCTTGATGCAGCCCGCAAAGCAGCCACGTAAGCCAGTCCACACCGTGGCATGACTCCCAATAATCCCGGCCAAGTGTCAGCCCAGCAGCGCCAAGACCTCGTCCCGCATCGGCATCGACGGGGCCGCCCCCGCGCGCGTGACCGAGAGGCCCGCAACAGCGCAAGCCATGCGCACAGCCTCCTCAGGGGACATGCCACGCGCCAGACAAGAGGCGAACCCACCATTGAACGCGTCCCCGGCCCCGGTGGTCTCGACGACGTTCCCGGCCGTCACGGCAGGCACCAAACCAACCCCGTCCAAATAGGCCCCTTGCGCGCCCATCGTGATCAGCGGGCGCGCAACGCCGAGGTTTTTCAGCGCATCACATGCCGTTTGCGCACTGGCCGCATCCGTCACTTCGACACCGCACAGGCTGTGCGTTTCGGTTTCGTTGGGAGTGACGTAGTCGCACAATGCCAGCGTCGCTGATGGCAATTCAGCGGCCGGCGCCGGGTTCAAAATCGTCGTCACTCCGGCGTCCCGCGCGATCTGCAAACCACGCATTGCGGCATCAAGCGGCTGTTCCAGCTGCGTCATGAACACACGAGCGCTTTCAATCACGGCGCGGTTGTTCTCCAAATCCTCAGGCGTGATCTCAGCCGCCGCACCAGGCGCGATAGTGATCGCGTTGTCGCCACTGCTCGCGTCGATAAAAATATGCGCAGCCCCAGTGTAGCTGTCGGGGTCCTGCGTCACATGCGGCGTGATCCCGGCCTCCTGCCACAAGGCAAACGCCATCTGTGCGAAATCATCCTGACCCAGCCGCGTGATCATGTCGACCTCTGCGCCCATCCGCGCCGCTGCCACCGCTTGGTTCGAGCCTTTTCCGCCCGGGTTCATTGCGAAAGAGCGCCCCAACAGGGTCTCTCCCATCACCGGCATGCGGTCGGCACGAAAGGCCAGATCGGCGACAAAAACGCCCAAGACTGCGACACGTCCCATGGTTAATCTCCTTTCGGCAACCAGCCCTGATAGAGTGCGTGCTCCCGCGCGATTGGGCAAGCCACAGCCGCCCCGTTTGCCCGCGCAGAGGCATAGATCGCCGTGATCAACTCGATCGAGGCACGGGCGTCACTCAGGCGCACTGCACTGTTTTCCTGTCCACCAATTGCGGCTGCAACCTGCGCCAGAAATCCGGGAAACCCTGCCCGCGCCTGCGGCACGGCTGCGGTGATCTGATCCACCTCAAACTGAGTGCTGATGTCGCGCGCCTGAAACCTCCACTCCTGATCCATCGGAGCATAGGGGCGCGGGCCGCTTGTCACGGTCAGATGCTCATAGATCAGCCGGATACGCGTCGTATCATCACTGCCCCCCAGCGTCACAGAGCTCGTCGCCAATGCGCCGTTCTGCAATGTGAAACTCAGCGCCGCGCAGTCCTCGGTCTCAATCGGATTGACGCGCGTAGCCAGCTGCGCGTTAACCGTTTTGATGCCACCAAAGAGGTGGCTCAAAAGATCATGGGCATGGATCGCATGGCCGACCACCGCGCCGCCGCACTCACCCCGCCACGTGCCGCGCCATGGCACCGCATAATAGGCCGCATCGCGCGACCAATGCGTCTCCAGACTGGCCATCTGCGGTTGGCCCAGCAGGCCGACCGCTTGCAGCGCTTGCAGCTGGTCCATCGCCCGTCCAAAGCGGTACTGAAAGACCGGGAACAGCGTCCCCGTTGAGGCACCCTCCGCCCGCTCCAACAGGTCCATATCCGCCAAGCTGGTGGCCAAGGGTTTTTCGCAAATAACATGTTTGCCCGCCGCCAACGCCGTGAGGCTCATTGGCACATGCAAATGTGGCGGCAGGCAGATGTCGATCAGATCAATCGCAGGGTCCTCGATGGCGGCAGAGGCGTCGTCACTGACCCGAATGCCTTGTGCGATACCTTTCGCGCGGGCGAGATTAAGATCGCAGACCAGAGCGACATCGAACAGCTCTGGCAACGCGCGGTAGCCTGCCAGATGCTCCGCCCCAATACCCGCACCAATGATCGCAACGCGGATCACAGACTGTCCGCCATCGCTTGAGCTTTGAGCGCCAACTCCATGGTTTTAAACACATGTTTCTGCGGCATTGCAGTCTCGGTACGGTTGGCAATATCGCCCGCAAGACGCGCAAAATAGGGAAGGCCCGCATCCTTGCAATCCATTCGCTCCGACCGCGTGCCATTGACCAAAAACAGATGATCGCCGCCCGGAGCACCGCCGACATCAACATATTTGCGCAGCTCAATCGCGCCTTCGGTCCCCAGCAGCATCAACCGCCCGTCGCCCCATGTGGGCAGCGCATCGGGGGTGAACCAATCAACACGGATATAGCCCTCCGCATGGTCAGATTTCAGCACGATCTGCCCGAAATCCTGCAAGCCGGGCGTCTCGGGGTGGCCGTAATTCCCGGTGCTTGCATAGGTCACTTCAGCATCCTGAGAGCCGGTAAAGAACAGGAACTGGTCGATTTGATGCGAGGCGATATCAGTCAGAATCCCGCCAAACTTTTCTGGGTCAAAAAACCAATCTGGCCGTGTGTTCAGGTTCAGCCGATGCGGGCCAATGCCAATCGTCTGGATCACCCGCCCGATTGCCCCGGCAGCGACCAGCTCGGCGGCGCGGGTGGCCGCAGGCACCTCGAACCGTTCAGAGAAATCAATCGACCAGATGCGGCCTGTTTGCGCCACGCAATCCTTAACCCGGTTCAGCTGGTCCAGCGTGGTGCAGCCGGGCTTGTCGCTCATCACGTCCTTGCCCGCCTGCATCGCGGAAATGGCGAAATCCGCGCGCTCGGATGGTATGCCCGACAACAAGATCAGGTCGATATCATCCCGAGAGATCACGTCCTGCGCGCGTTCCATCCGAGGCAGATCGGGGAAGCGTTTTTCAAAGCCCTCAAGTGTTTCGGGAGCGCCTTCGGTCCACCAGCAAACCAGCACCGCGCCAACCGCCTGCATCTGAGCAGCCATGCCATAGATATGGCGGTGATCAATACCCACAATGCCGATGTGCAGCGGCCTAGGCATCAGCCAACACGATCTGCTTTTTCTCGCGAGACGACCGCGTCAGCGCGTCGATGAAAGCATGCACGTTCAAAGCCTCCTGCCCCGTTATCAAAGGCGGGCGATCTTGGTTAATCGCGGCAGCGAAATCCTCGATGATCCCTTTGTGCAACGCGTGGCTGAACGCCATCGGATTGGCCCCTGACCCGGTCTTGGCGGCAGCCCCGAATGTATGCGACCCGCCATCGCGGCTGTGCCAGAGCAATTCCCCGCGGCTCACCTCCGCAGACGCGCGCGCGCCGTGCAGTTTGATGCTCTCAGCCCTGCCCGGAAAGCTGGCGGTGCTGGCAACCAGCGAGCCAACAGCCCCGTTTGCAAATTCCAACCCGGCGGAGACGAAATCCTCCGCCTCCATCCGATGCGCCTTCGAGGTGCGCGCAAAGGCCTGCACACTGCGCACGGGGCCAGTGAAGGACAGCGCCAGGTCCAAGACATGGATCGCCTGCGTCATCAGCACCCCGCCACCGTCACGCGCATAGGTGCCGCGCCCGGGCTCATCATAATAGGCCTGGTCGCGCCACCAGGGGGCGGTGATCTCAACTGCATGAAGCTCCCCCAGCTCGGGCAGTTTCTCACGCATGATCTGTGACGCCTGCGCCGCGCGGTGCTGAAACAAGACGCCCAGCGGCACCCGGCCGTCGCAGCTTTGCACGACGCTGCGCGCCGCACTCAGGCTGCGCTCCACCGGTTTTTCCATCAGGATCGGTTTGCCTGCTTTGGCCAGCATCTCCACAATCTCAAGACGCGCATCGGGGGGCGTGGCGACAATCACGAAATCAACGTCAGACGCCGCAACCTCCGCCACATCGGCAAAGGCGCGCACCTGCATTCCATGATCGCGCGCCAAGGCGCCCGCATAGCGCTGCGCCGACCCTTCCGAGCGGGCGCAGACGCCAATCAACTCCACCAGATCGCTGTCACGGCACGCCAGCGCATGGGTGTCTGCCACCATGCCCGCGCCGATCAATGCGACCTTTAGCATGAAGAGAACCTACCCCTTGAAACGGTCGGCGTAGAAGTCGACCATCTGGCTGACCATGTCGTCGCCGCGCCCGTCATCCCGCGCGGTTTCCAACGCCTCCAGCGTGGAGCGCGACATGATCGTCGCCACATCCGCGTCCCTAGCCATCTGCGCGTAATAGCCCACGTCCTTGGCCGCGTTCTTGATCGCAAAAGCCAGCTGCGCCGGGTCGCCGTCCACACCATAGCCTTTGACAAAATCCATCATGCCGGAATGCAACGGGCCTGCGGACATCACGTCATACAAAGCCTTGCGGTCGACGCCTTGCACATCGGCCATCGCAAAGGCCTCCGCCATGGCATTGGCGACGGTCATCCCCATGAAATTGTTGATCAATTTGATCGTATGCCCAGAGCCCAACGCGCCCAGATGGAACACGTTCTCGCCCAGATCCTCAAGCACCGGCTTGATCTTCTCGAAGGCCGCCTTGTCGCCCGAGCACATAATGTTCAGATTGCCGTCCAGCGCATGCGCCGGGGTGCGCCCCAAAGGCCCGTCCAGATACGTCCCACCGGCAGCAGCCACAGCCTCGCCCAACGCACGTGTCGAGGCAGGCAGCGATGTACCGAAGTCGATCACAACCGCGCCCGGACGCAGGCCTGCGATCACACCGTCCGGGCCGTTCATCCGGCTTTCAACCTGCGCCGAAGTGCCCATGCAGAGCATCACGATATCCGACGCCGCAGCGACCTCGCGGGCGGTGCCGACCTCCGTTGCGCCACGGACCACGGCGGCCTCTACATTGGTGCGCGACGTGTTGGCCACCACTGTCAGCGCATGGCCGCATTTTTGCAGGCATTGCACCATGGCGTCGCCCATCAGGCCGAGGCCAATAAATCCAATGTCACTCATACCGTCTCTCCAATTTTCTCTAGTATCAAAGCCGCCCCCCGGCGGCCCAATTCATCACTGCATTTCGCGCCCGCGCCATTGCCGCCGGTGCATACGGCAAGCCGGTCCCCCAACACCCTGATCTCAGGCAGGCGGTCGGCAGTCCAGCTGGTCACGCATGCCTCCATGCTGACGCTGTCGATCTTGAGCGAGGGCATCAGCGCGCGGATCATCTCCTCCAGCCGGTCGCGCACCTGCGCGTTGCCACCGGCCCGGAACCAGTCGCCCACCGCGCCCGGCCCGTCAAGGCGAACATCTTCGGGATCGCCGCCAAGCTTGATATATATCTTGCCATCCGGATAACGGATCGGCGGCAAAAGATAGGGGTCCTCCGGCGCTTCATACACAAGCGAGGGCATGGATTTCAGACGCGCGGCCTCCGCCTCGGACAGCTCGAAAAACGCAACCGTGCGGGCGTAGACATCCAGATGCGGCGCGCGGCCCAAAATCGCGTCCGTCCAGCCGCCTGCGGCGACCAGCACATGATCAAATTCCAACGTCCCATCCGCGCATTCCACCCGCGCATCTGTCACATTTTGCACCTCGGTCACAACCCGCCTGGCCCCGTGTTTCAAAGCCGCCGCCTGCTGTGCAGCCATCAACCGCCTTGGGCTGACATGGCCCGCCCAGCGGCGCTCGTAAGCCCCGGAATGATCCGGCGCAAAGCTGAAAAACGGAAAGCTCTGCGCCAGCCCGCCTGCGTCCAACGCATGGCTTTCCACCCCATGCTGTGCGGCGGCCGCATCCACCTGCGCCATCCACGCGTCAGAGCCGACCATCAACGCGCCGGTCTCCGTGAAAAAGGGAATGCCGCTCTCGGCCTCGATCTCGGAGTAGCGCGCAATCGAGGCTTTGGAGACCTCTACCCAAAACGGCTTTAACGCATTGTGCCGCGTGATCCGTCCCTCGTCATAATGAGAGCCGAACGTACCTTGATGCGTGCGCTTGTTCTCAGGTTCCTCAGGACCAATCAGGGTCACATCCACACCCGCCTTTGCCAAATGCCTTGCAGCAGCCGACCCCATCAACCCGGCCCCGACGACACCCACCTTCACTCGGCCACCTCGAAACTGCGGTTCTTGAGCTGCTTTTGCACCTCGTAAATGGTGAAGTCTTCGGTCGGTAAAGGCGCGGGGATACGTGCGCCCAGACTGTCCACGCGCGGCTCGAGCACAGGCTCCCCGCAAAGAAGCCGTGCGTCATAATCGGCAATTCCGTTCCATTTGGTCATCGAACCCATGATCGGAAACGCATCTGCCGCCATCATCTCGTAGAACAGGAGCCGCCGATCTCGGTCGCTGACATTCAGCGCCGAGCCATGCACGATCCGCCCATGATGGATCGAGATACTCCCCGCAGGCCCCGTCAACTGCACCGCGTCCTTCATGTCATAGCCGCAGGCCGCCAGATCCATCGCGCCTGCAAACACCCCGTCCACATGGTGGTCGTTGATGGGGTGTTTATGCGAGCCGGGAAAGACCATCAGCGGGCCGTTTTCCGGCCCCATATCGTCGATGATCACGGCGACGGCCAGCACGTCGTCATTGGTATGCGGGTAAAAGGCAAAATCCTGATGCCACTCCACCGCCGCGCCATAGCCGCGCATCTTCATGTTCAGTTTTGAGGTGTGCAGCCGCAGGGCAGGCCCGATCAGGTCACGGGCGGGGGCCAGAATATGGTCGGAATACATAAGCTCCCGCATCACCGCGTTATGAGTATGCGGCAACTTGATACGGCGCACCCTCGGGGCGTCGCTGCTATGGCTGTCCTCCAGATCAATCTGCTCGGTGGAGGCCGTCAGCCCGCGCCCCTGCTCCTGATATTTCGCAATCTCAGCGCGGATGTTTTGGAGAATGTCTTCGGGGATCCGGTTTTCCAGCACCAGATAGCCGTTCTCCTCATAGAACGCCTTTTGCGCGGGGGTGATGGCTTCAAGGCTCATGGTCTGAGCGTCTCCAGTCTTGGCCAGACCACGTCAAGATCAGGCAGAGCCCCAGTATAGGCCGCAAAGCTGCGCACCGCCATATGGCGAAACAGGTCAAACCCGGTAACGCAATGCAGCCCGGCGCGGGCGCAATCTTGCAAAAAGAGCGTGTCTGTGGGGGTGTAGACCGCGTCAAAAGCCCAGACCTGCCCGCCCAAAAGGCCTGCATCAAACGCAGAGCCCGGATATTCCGCCATCCCTAACGGGCTTGCATTGACCAACCCCGAGGCCGCGCCCACGGCATCCGCGAACGCCTGAGAAGGGATCGCGCGGGCGGGTGGGCCGATGCTGAAAGCGAGGTCCTTCGCCCGCAGCGTGTCCGGGTCGTAAATCGCCAGATCACTGACCCCCAATTTCACCAGCGCCGCCCCGATGGAACGCGCCACGCCCCCGGCCCCCGCCATCACCACAGGGCCGCGATCCGTCACTCCCTCAAATGCCGCCAGAAACCCCGTGTAATCGGTGTTATACCCGATCAGATATTCGCCAAAGACCAACGTGTTGCAGGCCCCCAGATGCGCCACATCCGGGTGCATCCCATCCTCCGCATAGCGCGCGGCATTGGTCTTGTAGGGATGCGTCACCGTCACCCCGGTCCAGCCGCGATTGGTGAGCCCATGCACGGTTGCGTCAAAGTCAAACGCCGCCAGCGCGGCCGTGTCGATCAGCTCGAACTCCAGCGCCATGCCCTGCGCATCGCACATGATCTGCAAAGCCGCTGGCAATCTGGTGCGCGATATATGCGCGCCAATCAGCCCCGCCTTCAAGCGCATGCGGCAGCCGCCTGTCGCGGGGCCACGGCGGCCTCGATCTGCAAGGTCACCTGCAAGGATTTCCGCCCCTCCATCGCATCCACCACAGGCGCGGCGCGCCCCGACGCCACATCGGCAAAATGCGCCAATTGCGCGGTCAATGGCACGTTGCTTTCCACATCCTCCACGCGCACGCGAGGCGCCTGCGACCAATCCGCAGCCCCCCCCCACACTGTCATCGAGGGAAAACTCACAGCACCTTGGGTGCCCGCGATCCGCAAATAATCTGCACCTGTCGTGGCGATGTTGGGGTTCTCCCCGGTCCCGGCCTCGAACCCCCACGGGCTGGGCGTCGTGTCCGCAAAGGCAATCGTCGCGGCCATGCCGCTCTCAAAGCCGAGCACCACGGCCCCGCTTTCGACCCGCGCCGACCCGCGTTGCGCGTTTGAGCCGACCCCGGCCACGCTGACCACATCCCCGAACAAGAACCGCAGCAAATCCACCTCATGGACGAGGTTGATCATCACCGGAGACCCATCCGCCCCCGCCCGCCAATTCTGCGCAAAATACGTGTCCGGCTTCTTCATCGCCCAAATCAGTGAGGCCAATACGGGCGCGCCCACGCCCCCTTTGTCCAACAGCATCTTCAACGCCGCGACATGCGCATGGTGCCGGCGGTGATGCCCCACCAAAACCTGAACCCCTGCCCGCGCGGCCGCGTCCACAATCCGGTCCGCCGCGGCGACGGAATGGGCCACAGGTTTCTCGATCAGCATTTGCCAGCCCCGCGCGGCGGCGGCCTCCGCGTGGTCTGCATGCAGATGCGAGGGCGTGGCAATGACGATCCCGTCGGCCTCCACATCCACATCCGCAATCGTCGCGAAATGTGGCACCTCGCTCTGCGTCAGGGCCGGGTCAATGCAGCCAACGAGCTCAATCTCCGGCATCTCCAACGCATGCCGCACATGCCGCGCGCCGATCAGCCCGATGCCCGCGACCAGCAGCCTCACATCACCGCCCCGATCTGCCACGGCACGAACTCATAATCCCCCAAGCCCTGCGCCTCGGACTTCGACACCTCCCCCGACGCCACGGCCAAGATCAGCTCATAAATCTCGCGGCCTTTTTCCTCTAACGTCACGCCCCCTGACAGCATGTCGCCCGCGTTGACATCCATGTCATCGGTCATGCGCGCATACATCTCGGAGTTTGTCGCCACCTTGATCGTCGGCGCGGGTTTCGATCCAAAGGCGGAGCCACGCCCCGTGGTAAACACAACCACCTGACAGCCCCCCGCGATCTGCCCCGTGACGCTGGCGGGATCGTATCCGGGCGAGTCCATGAAGGTGAACCCTTTGGCCGTCACCGGCTCCGCATATTTGTAAACGCCCGTCAGCGGAGACGTCCCTCCCTTGGCCGCCGCCCCCAACGACTTCTCCAAAATCGTGGTCAGCCCGCCCTTCTTGTTGCCGGGGCTGGGGTTGTTATCCATCGAGCCACGGTTGCGTTCCGTGTAATCCTTCCACCAGTCAATCAGACCGATCAACCGCTCACCCACCCGTGGGGAGACAGCCCTTCGCGTCAGCAAATGCTCCGCGCCGTAAATCTCCGGCGTCTCCGCCAGCACCCCGGTGCCACCTTGTGCGGCCAGCAAATCGCATGCGTATCCAAGTGCGGGATTGGCCGTCACCCCCGACCACGCGTCCGAGCCGCCACATTGCAGCGCGACCTTCAACTCCGAGACAGGACAGGCCTCGCGGCGGGCCTCATTCGCAATCGGCAAAATCGCCTCAATCTTGGCAATCCCCATCTCGATGGTTTTCTGCAACCCGGCCACGCCCTGAATATTCATCACCTGAAACGTCGGGGAAATTTTCAGACCGTAAGCCTCCACCAGCCAGTCGATCTGGTTCATCTCGCAGCCCAGACCCACCATCAGCACGCCCGCATGGTTGGGATGCTTGGCGTAGCCCCACATCACGCGTTGCAAAGCCTCGAACCCGTCGCCGCTATCGGCCATCCCGCAGCCCGTACCATGCACAAAGGCGCAAACCCCATCGACATTCGGATACTCAGCCAACCGCTCCTCCGTAAAATAATCTGCAATCCGCCGCGCCGCCGTAGCCGAGCAATTCACCGAGGTGACAATCGCAATGTAATTGCGCGTCCCCACGCCGCCATTCTCGCGCCGGTAGGCCATGAATGTGTCACCTGACGCAGGCGTAACGGGCCGCATATCAGTGCCAAACTCATATTCCTGATCCGTCGCCACGAAGTCGCAATTATGCACATGCACATGCTCCCCTGGCGCAATGTGATCCGAGGCCACCCCGATCATCTGCGCATATTTGCGGATCTGGTCGCCCTTGGGGATCGCACGAATGGCCACCTTATGGCCCGACGGGATCAGGGCCGTGGTGCGCTTGCCATCTGCGACCTCAACCCCCACCTCCAGCGCCCGCGTGGCCGTGACGACATTGTCGTCGGGATCAAGGCGGATGTAGTCTTTCATCTCAAACGTCCACCAAAATCAAAGAGGGAGATGCATCCGGGCACCCTGTTACGGCAACAGCAGCGCGACAATCGGAGGCCAGATCAGCAGCACCGACAGCGCGCAGAGCTGGATCGCGATAAAGGGCAGGAAGCCTTTGAAGATATCCGTCAGCGAGATATGCGGCGGGGCCACCGATTTCAGGTAGAAGGCCGCAGGGCCAAAAGGCGGCGACAGGAAGCTGACCTGCATATTCATACAGAACACAACCCCGAACCAGATCGCCACATGTTTGGGCTCAAGCTGGCCAAAGACCCCAATCTCCTCGATGGGAAGGCGCAGGACAATCGGCAGGAAAACCGGGATGATCAACAGCACAATCCCAACCCAATCCATGAAGGCACCCATGAACAGCAGGATCACCATCATCACCAGAATGACGCCCATGGTCGGCACGTCGAGCCCGACGACCAGATCGGCCACAAAGACCGGCCCGCCGGCGATGGTGTAAGCGCCTGCCAGCGCCGCCGCACCGATGGTCACCCAGATGATTGTGCCCGTAGATTTCAGCGTCCGCATCAGCGAGTCCCAAAGCAGGTCCCAAGACGCCTCGCCCCGGAGTGCGGCCATGACGAGCACCGCAAACGCACCCATGCCAGCGGCCTCCGTGATGCCGGTGATGCCCATATAGATGGAGCCCAGCACCACGCCGATAATGATGATCGGCGGCACCAGCCCCTTGCCCATATCCCAGCCCTTCTTGGTCCGCTCCAATCCGAAGACAAAGAACATCAGCAAAAGCGCCACGGCGATTGTGCCAAGAAACCACGGCAGGTAATCCATGGTCCCAAACCGGATCGGGTCCCCAGTGTTCGACGCGTTCTGGCCGGAAAACTCAAAGAACAAAACCCGCGCGGCGAAAAAGCTCCATGCGCCCACGACCACAACCGACAGGAAGCCGCCAAAGAGCATCCATTTCTCAAGACCCTCGGGCTCTCCCGGAACGGCGTCGGGGAGCGGCGCGTCCTCGGGGCGTAGGCGGGTGCGCACAAGGATGTAGATGATGAAGAAAGACGCCAGCATGAAGCCCGGCAGGAAGGACGCGGTGAACAGCGCCTTGATCGAGGTCTCTGTGACCAGCCCGTAAATGATCAAAACAATCGACGGCGGGATCATGGTCCCCAACGAGCCGGACGCGCAAATGGTCCCGATAGCAAGGTTCTGGTTATAGCCCAGCCGCAACATCTGCGGCAAAGCGATCAGGCCCAAAAGAACCACCTCGCCACCGATAATGCCCGACATCGCCGCCATGATCACTGCCATGATGGAGGTCACCACCGCGATGCCACCCCGTGTGCGGTTCAGCCAGATATTAAGAGAGGAATACATGTCCTTGGCGATGCCGGAGCGTTCCAGCAGCGCCGCCATGAAGATAAACAGCGGGATCGATATGAGGACGTAGTCCGTTAAAAGCCCGTATATCTTCTGCGATAAGATATTGAGGGGTCCGCTCCCCGGCCTCCCCGTCAGGATCCCGTCCCCGAAGGTCCAGGGCGCCCAAAGCAACTGCGGCTCAAACTTCATCACAAGGACCAGCACAGCCAGAATGGCGGAGGCAAAGCCCAGCGGCATGCCGATTGCAAGCAGCACCAGAAGGCCCAGCAGCAAGACCAGTGAGATCGTTCCGATATCCATGTCAGTCGGCCCCCACGGCTTTTTTCAGCCGCTCAATTTCGTCGTCGTCAATATCGTCAGCGGCGCTGTGGATCACCGGCTCATTGTTCCAGTCAGAGAACAGGTTGATCACCGCCTGCACGGCCACCAGCGCCACAATCAGCAGCACCATCGGCTTGAGTGTCGCGGGGATGGGCGGGTCAAAGGCGGTGCCGAAGGTCTCCCAGCGGCCGAATTTCTGGAACGCCTCGCCGTAGCCGCCATAGATCAGGAAGGCCGCGAAAGCGACGATCAGCGAGGTGGAGATCACGTCACAGACCCGCTGCAACCAGCGCGGGAACATGTCGTAGATCAGGTAAATGCGGATGTGGGAGCGTTGCTGCATGGCGTAGAGCCCGGCGCAGAGGAAGACGAACCCGGCCAGCCAGAGCGACAGCTCATTGGCCCAAAGCGTGGGAGCCTCAAACACGTAGCGCAGCAGAACCTCATAAAGCATAACGCTCGTCAAAAGCACGATCAGCACCATGGTGACACGGCCAATGAACACGGCGGCGCGGTCAATGGCCCGCCAGCTTTCATATTCCATCGCCGCTTGCCGCACGGTACGAATGCCGATCACCAGAAAAACCGGCAAGCCAATCAGAGCCAGATAGTCGATCCAGTCGGCGACGCCTCCAAAGGGGCCGCCCAAATTCGGGGTGACATCATTGCGCAAGTGCAGGCCGCGCAGGTTATCGGAGGCGCTGCCAGTGTCGCCAGACCAATCCAGGATGAAGGCAGGTGCGTGCCAGGCGAGCCAAGCGGCGCAAATGATGAACAGCGTTGGCGCGATGACTTCGCTGGCTCTTACATGTCTTTCCATCGGTCCCCGCCCCGGAGCTTAGTTCTAAGATGTCGTTGGAAAACCGTTCCGCCACCCCAAAGACTGGCGGAACGGCATGTTACGCGCAATCGCGCGGCAGTTTAGTCAACCAGACCAAGCTGCTGCAGATACGACCGGTGGCTGGCCACAAGTGCCTTCGCCTCAGGTGTGGTCGCGAAGTCATCCCACGCGCCTTGTGCGGCGTTGCGGAACTTCTTCAGCTCTTCAGGCGACCATGTGTGGATGGTCACGCCATCGGCTTTCAGAGTTGCCAGCGCCTCGGTGTTGGCGATCTCTGTCTGCAGAGCGGTTTGCAGCGCGAGGCTTTCCATGCCCACCGACAGGATGCGGCGGTGATGCTCTGGCATGCCGTCCCAGACACCTTTGTTACAGGCAAGGTGGTCAGATGGCATCGAGTGGAAGCCGGGGTAGTTGGCGTGTTTCGCCAGATCATAGAGGCCCAGACCTTTGTTATTGGCCAGACCGGACGCGTCAGCGCCGTCGATGATGCCTGTTTCCAGCGCGGTGAAGATCTCGGTGAAATCCATCACGATGGGGGACGCGCCGAGACGCTCAAAGATCATCGTTTCCATGCCCGGAGGCGAACGGAACTTCCAACCCTTCAGGTCTTCGGTCGACGCGATTGGGCGTGTGGAGGCAAAGCTCTCCTGGCCGTAGATCCACCAGCCGACAAGCTGCATGTCATATTGGTTGTACAGCTCTTGTGCGGCCTCAAGACCACCGGCGTAATACAGCCAGCTCAGCTGTTGATAAGGCGTGTCGTAGCCGCCCATGATGTCGCCCACGAATTGGAACGCAGGGTTTTTACCTGTTTGGTAGCCACCGCCATGCATTTCGCAATCCAGAATGCCTGTCGCTGCCGCATCAAAACCCTCGACGGATTTCACAACGGAAGACGACCAGAACATCTCGATGGTGATCTCGCCATTGGACATGGTCTGAACATTGTCGACAAATTTCTGGATCAGTTTGCCGGAGTTGTTCTCAGGTGTGTAGTGCGTTTGAATGCGCAGGTTGGTGCTGGCGTGGCCATCAGCAAATGCGCCGGTTGCAGCAATAGCTGCTGCCGCGACGGCTGTCGCAGCGGTTTTCACGAAACTCATTGGTTTCCTCCCAGTTAAATACGTCTGACGCGTCTTGTTTCTCGACACAGTTCACGCCGCGTAAAATTGAGCCTAGCGAGGGAATTTCGGTCCGACAACAAAAAACCTTATTCCGAATAATTTTGAAATTATTGCATAATTTCGCAATTTCGACCTATGACAGTGGCATTCAATTTTTTCAGGGACAACGCCGCGATGCAGCAAAACAGAAGCACAACGCCACAAATCTATGACGACCTTCATATGCAGCTGGTCACTGCCCAGATCCCGCAAGGGGCCAAGCTGCGCTCCGAGCATTTGCGTGAAAAATATGCATGCTCCGCCAATACAGTGCGCGAGGTCTTGTTCCGTCTGGCCTCAGAAGGTCTGGTCCTGTTTGAAGAGCAACGCGGCTTTCGCGCCCGCCCGCTGGACCCCGAACGGCTGCACTACCTGACCAAGTTCCGCATCATGTTGGAACAGGAGGGTGCCACGGCCTCAATCGAAAAAGGCGGCCTGCAATGGGAGGCCGAACTGTCCGCCTCACATACAAAACTGTCCCATATCGAGGCCCAGATCAGCGGGCCCAACCTGCAAGGCGAGGCCCTGCGCCTTTGGTCGCTTGCCGAACGCGAATTTCACGACGCGCTGCTCTCCGCCTGCGACTCACCGTTCTTGCGACTGGGTTACCGGCGCACCTATGACCAGTTCCGCCAGCAAAAGATCATGCAGCCGCAATATGGCTACCACCCCGAAAACGTGCCCGAGCATCTCGAAATTCTCGACGCCGCCCTGACCCGTGACGTGGCGCGCTGCAAGCTCGCGCTCTACGACCATATGAAGCGCAACCTGCGCGACGGAGGTGCCAGCGGCGAGCTGCGCCCCGGCCCGGACGCCTGAGGCATTTTTTGAACGGCTCACAGCAGAGGCTTTACGCCGGCTGTTTAAGGTCATCCTCGATATAAATCTCGATGATCTCTTTGAAGCTGGCCTCTGCGCGGAACCCTAACTCCAAAGCCCGTTGCGGCTCAAAATTCCGCGGCCAGCCGTCCACAATCTTCATGATCGCCGCATCCGGCTGCGGCTTGATCCGCGCGACGACATCATTGCCCGCGACATCCCTCAAAGCCTCAATCTGCTCGGCCACGGTGCAACTCACCCCCGGCAAGTTCAGCGCCCGCCGCCCCTCAAGACGCGTCAAGTCGAGCCCCGCGGCATGGGTCAGGAACCCCGCCGCCGCGCGCGGGCTCGCATGCCAGTGCCGCACCGTGTCAGGCACCGGCAAGATCGCCTCCATCCCGTTCAACGGCTCGCGGATGATCCCAGAAAAGAAAGAGGAGGCCGCCAGATTGGGCTTGCCCGGCCGCACGCAAATCGTCGGCAACCGGATCGAGATCCCGTCAATAAACCCCTTGCGCGAAAAGTCAGAAATCATCGTCTCACAAATGGATTTTTGTGCCCCGTAGCTGGTCTGCGGCGCCGACAGGAACGTGTCGGAAATCTTGTCTGGGTAAGGCCCGCCAAAAACTGCAATCGAGGAGGTAAAGACCAGCCGGGGCCGGTAGGCCGGGTCTTTGCCCTGCTCCGCCCGCAGCGCCTCCAGCAAGGCCCATGTGGGCTGCATATTAACCTGCCAGCCCAGATCAAAATCCGTCTCCGCCTGCCCCGACACAATGGAGGCCAGATGAAAGATCACATCAAATTTCTGCGCTGCCAACGCTTCCATTGTGCCCGCGTCGGCCAGATTGCCCTGCACCTGATGCGCCACCTGCACGCCATCTGCAGGAAAGGCCATGTCATGCAACGTAATCGTGCAAGCCGCCCCGTTCAGCCCTTCCTCCAACAATCGCTGCGCCAGCTTCTGGCCCACCATGCCGCCACCGCCCAGAATTAAAACCCGGCTCACAGTGTCACCCCGTTGCGCTGACACAGCTCGACAAACAGCGCCGAATGATCCCTGTACGCCCCATCCATCTGATGCACAAAGTGATCGAACCGGTCCCGCACCGCCTGCGACACAGGCAGATCCAACCCCAACCCGCCGCTCTCATGCAGCAGATTGTCCAAATCCTTCAGCTGGAACTTCGACAGCCCCCCCGGCTCAAAATTGCGCTCCGTCATGCGTTCCCCGTGTTGTTGCAAAATGGTGCTATCCGCAAAGCCGCCCTTCAACGCATCGCGCACCGCCGACGGATCCGCGCCGCCCTTTTCCAAGAGCAACATTGCCTCGGCCACAGCCGCAATGGTCACCGCCACGATGCCCTGATTGGCCAATTTGGATAGCTGCCCCGACCCGGACGGCCCCACATGCACGGCCCGGCCCATTGGGGCGAATACAGTCTCCATTTGGTCAAAAATACTCATCTTCCCGCCCACCATAATCGCGAGGCTTCCTGCTTCTGCGCCTTTCGTGCCACCAGAGACCGGCGCATCAAGATGCGCAATCCCCAAGCCGCTGAGATGAGCGCTCTGCGCCCGGGCCTCTTCGGGTTTCGCGGATGACATGTCGATCCAGACAGCCCCCTCGCCCAGCGCATCTGTTACTGAGGCGTCTTCGACCAAGTGCCCCACAGCGACCCCGTCGCTGAGCATCGTGATGACCACATCCGCGCCCGCCACGGCCTGCGGCACGGTCTCGCAAACCTTGGCGCCGTGCTTGGCCAGCGGTTGCGCCTTCTGGAGAGTGCGGTTCCAGACCTGCACGGCGAAGCCCGCTTTCAACAAATTGCGCGCCATGGGTCCCCCCATAAGCCCGGTTCCAAGCAGAGCAATAGTGAGGTTTGGCATTTCAGGGCTCCCAGAAGTAATCAGACACATCGTTTGCAGAAACGTTAGATCACCCTGCGCAGGTTTAAAAGCATTGCCGTCCTTCCGGTTTGACCATAGGTTTTCCGGGGAGCGGCGGTCAGGCTCAATGCAAAACCTCGCGTTGGGGCCACCGCACCATGGGAGAAAATACAATATATGGAAAGACTTAGCGGAAAACGCGCGCTGGTCACAGCCGCCGGTCAGGGGATCGGACGGGCCAGCGCTCTGGCGATGGCCAATGAGGGCGCGCAGGTGTTTGCGACCGATATCAACGAGGCCGCACTGGCCGATCTCAGCCACCCCAATATCGAGACCTACCTGCTCGACGTGCGTGACCGCAGCTCCGTGCAAGAGGGCGTCGTGCGGGCCAATCCGGACGTCGTGTTCAACTGCGCGGGCTTTGTCCATCATGGCTCGATCTTGGATGCCACAGATGACGAATGGGGGTTCGGATTCGACCTCAATGTCCGTTCCATGTTCTGGGTCATGCAGGCCTGCCTGCCCGGCATGCGTGAGCGCCGCATGGGCTCGATCATCAACATGTCCTCGGCCCTGTCCTCGATCATTGGTGCGCCCAACCGGTTCATCTACGGCACCACCAAAGCCGCCGTCATCGGCATGACCAAATCGGTGGCGATTGAGTATATCAAGGAAGGTATCCGCTGTAATTGCATCTGCCCCGGCACTGTCGAAAGCCCCAGCTGGCATGAGCGCGTGAAGGCCTTGGGCGAAGAGCTTGGCAGCTACGAGGCCGGGATGGAGGCTTTTGTCGCCCGCCAACCCATGGGCCGCGTCGCCACCGCCGAAGAAATTGCCGCACTGGTGGTTTATCTGGCCAGCGACGAGAGCGCCTTTACCACCGGACAGCCCCATGTGATTGACGGCGGGTGGTCTGGCTGAGCTGGGATTTGAGTAGTTTTAACCAAATGGAAACAGGGCGTCTTAAAATGGGGGCGCGCGTTAACCTTAACGGGACGTGAAAATGACCGAGAAGCCAAAGCTGAGATCGCAAAAATGGTTCAACAACCCTGACAATCAGGAAATGACCGCGCTGTATCTGGAGCGTTACCTGAATTACGGGCTGACCCGCGAGGAACTGCAATCGGGCAAGCCGATCATCGGGATTGCGCAAACCGGCAGCGACCTGTCGCCCTGCAACCGGCATCATATCGAGCTGACCAAACGCGTCCGCGACGGGGTGATTGCCGCAGGCGGCACGGTGATCGAAGTGCCTGTGCATCCCATTCAGGAAACCGGCAAGCGCCCCACCGCGATGCTGGACCGCAACCTGGCCTATTTGTCCTTGGTGGAGACGCTTTTTGGCTACCCGCTGGACGGCGTGGTGCTGAATATCGGCTGCGACAAGACCACGCCCGCGCTTTTGATGGCGGCGGCCACGGTTAATATTCCGGCGATTGCGCTGAGCGTTGGCCCGATGCTGAACGGCTGGTTCAATGGCGAGCGCACGGGCTCGGGAACGATCATCTGGAAGGCCCGCGAAATGCAGGCCGCGGGCGAGATTGATGATGACGGGTTCATGGAGCTGGTCGCCTCCTCCACCCCGTCGGTGGGCTATTGCAACACGATGGGAACCGCCACCACGATGAACTCGCTGGCTGAGGCATTGGGCATGCAATTGCCGGGCTCCGCTGCGATCCCGGCGCCCTATCGCGAGCGCGGGCAGATGAGCTACTTCACCGGCAAACGCATTGTTGAGATGGTGCATGAAGACCTCAAGCCTTCAGACATCATGACCCGCGAAGCCTTTGAAAATACTATTGTAATTAACTCCGCCATCGGCGGCTCGACCAACGCGCCTATCCATTTGAATGGGGTCGCAAAACATCTGGACGTGGCCCTCGACAATGATGATTGGCAGACGCTGGGCCATAAGGTGCCGCTCTTGGTCAACCTGCAGCCGGCGGGGAAATATCTGGGCGAGGATTACCACCGCGCAGGCGGCGTGCCTGCGGTGATCGGCGAGCTGATCAAGGCCGATTTGCTGCCGCATCCGGATGTGATGACGGCCAATGGCAAGACCATGCGCGAAAACTGCGAAGGGCTGCTGACGGGCAACCCGGATGTGATCTATTCCACCGACGCGCCGATGCTGAACGATGCGGGGTTCATTAACCTCAGCGGCAATCTCTTTGACAGCGCGATCATGAAAACCAGCGTCATCTCTGACGAGTTCCGCAACCGCTACCTGTCGAACCCGAAGGACCCAAATGCCTTCGAGGGCCGTGCGATTGTGTTCGACGGGCCGGAAGATTTTCACCACCGGATCGACGATGAGAGCCTTGAGATCGACGCGCACTGCATCCTGATCATGCGCGGCGCGGGGCCGATTGGCTACCCGGGCGGGGCGGAGGTCGTGAACATGCGCCCGCCTGCCTATTTGCTGAAACAAGGCATTCATGCCCTGCCCTGTGTGGGTGACGGGCGGCAATCCGGGACCTCGGGGTCTCCCTCCATTCTGAACGCCTCGCCGGAGGCGGCGGATGGGGGTGGTTTGGCCCTTGTGCAGACCGGCGACCGGGTGCGGATCGACCTTGGTAAATGCACCGCCGACATGCTGGTGGACGACGCTGAGCTCAAGGCCCGCGCCGAGAAACTGGTTAACGGCGCCATAGAGGTGCCCGACAGCCAGACCCCTTGGCAAGAGATCTTCCGCTCCCTCGTGCGGCCCTTCTCCGAAGGGATGACGCTGAAGGGTGCTACCAAATACCAAGACATTGCGCATCGCTACATGCCGCGCGACAATCACTAGGAGTTATCACATGAAATTAGTACGTTACGGGGACGCAGGCGCAGAAAAGCCAGGCATGATCGACGCGGATGGCACGCTGCGTGACCTCAGTGCGCATGTCGCGGACATCAATGGTGCGGCGCTGTCTCAGCAGCTTGACGCGCTGAAGGAAATCGACCCAAGCACCCTGCCCGTGGTTAACGGCAGCCCGCGGATGGGGCCTTGTGTGGGCGATATCGGCAAGTTTCTGTGCATCGGTCTCAATTACTCTGACCATGCCGACGAGATGGGGCTCGACTACCCCGCGCACCCGATCCTGTTCTTCAAGGCGAACTCCGCGATTGTGGGGCCGGATGACGACGTGATGATCCCGCGCGGCTCCACGAAAACCGATTGGGAGGTCGAGCTGGGCGTGGTGATCGGCAAGCCCTGCAAATACGTCTCGGAAGCCGACGCGCTGGACTATGTGGCGGGCTATTGCATCGTGAATGACGTCAGCGAACGGGACTTTCAGACCCAGCTGACCGGGCAATGGACCAAGGGCAAAAGCTGCGACACGTTCGGGCCGACCGGGCCTTGGCTGGTCACGGCCGACGAGATCAAGGACGTCCAGAACCTGTCCATGTCGCTGGATGTGAACGGCAAACGCATGCAGACCGGCACCACGGCCACGATGATCTTTGGGGTGGCGCAAATCATCTCCCATCTGAGCCAGTTGATGACGCTACATCCGGGCGATGTGATCTCCACCGGGACGCCTCCGGGCGTGGGCGGCGGGATGAAGCCTCAGCCCGTGTTCTTGAAGAAAGGCGACGTGATGGAGTTGACCATCGAAGGCCTCGGCACCCAGCGCCAGAGCGTCGGAGCAGACGCGTGAGCAAGCCTGAGCTGCTGCTGATCGGAGGCGCCACAGATGTGATGCTGGAGCGGATGAGTGCCGAGTTCACCCTGCATAAATTACGCAATATCAATGACTTAGACGCATGGGCAGCGGAGCATGGTGCCAAGATTGAGGCGCTCGCGACCAACGGCCATGACGGCGTTCCGTCGCGGATCATGGAGGCCTGCCCGAACCTGAAAGTCGCCTCCGCCTATGGGGTCGGCTATGACGCGATCGACACGGATGCCTGCGTTGCACGGGGCATAAAAGTGTCCCACACGCCGAATGTTTTGAACGCCGAAGTGGCCAACACGGTGCTCATGCTGTTGCTGGCGGGCTTCCGAAATTTACTGGCCGATGAGCACCATGCGCGGTCGGGTGAATGGGAGAGCTCCGGCAACGCGCCCCTGTCGCGCAGCCCTGATGGCAGGGTGGTTGGCGTGCTAGGCATGGGGCGTATTGGGCAGGAAATTGCGGAGAGACTGGGCGTTTTTGGGTCGGAAATTCTGTATCACACACGGTCCAAGAAGGACCTGCCTTACGAATATTGCGATGATCTGGTGGCGATGGCGGAGCGCTCTGACGTGCTGGTCTGCATCACTCCCGGCGGGCCTGCCACTGAAAAACTTGTGAATAAACAAGTGCTTGAGGCCTTGGGGCCAGACGGCATGCTCATCAATGTGGCGCGTGGATCGGTCGTGGATGAGGCCGCTTTGATTAAGGCGTTGCAATCGGGCAAGCTGGGCTCGGCGGGTCTGGACGTGTTTGAGAAGGAGCCGCATATCCCTAACGCGTTGAAAGAGATGGACAATGTCGTGCTGCTGCCGCATGTGGGCTCCGCCACGGTTGAGACGCGGGCGGCGATGGGCAAGCTAACGGTAGACAATCTTTTGCAATGGAAACAAGACGGTAGCGTGCTGACGCCGGTGCCGGAATGCGCGCATCTGTGAGGATCACATCCGTAAAAGCGCGGCTGTTCAACGTGCCGCTGGACGAGGTTTTGGTTGACGCCAAACACGGAAATCACACGCATTTTCAATTGGTTACGGCGACCGTGACGCTGCAAGACGGCTCTTCGGGAACGGGCTATACCTATACTGGGGGCAAAGGGGGCACGGCGATTTTGGCCATGATCAGGGATGATCTGGCACCGTTTCTGACCGGGCAACATGCTGAAAACGTTGAAGAATTATACGATGCGATGCAGTGGCATGTGCATTACGTGGCGCGGGGCGGTGTGGCCTCCTTTGCGATCTCCGCGGTGGATATTGCGCTGTGGGATCTGCGCGGAAAAACCCTGCAAAAACCGTTGGTTAGCATGGTTGGAGGGGTGTCTGATCGGTGTCATGCCTATTGTGGGGGGATTGATCTGGGGTTCCCGTTAACCAAGTTATTGGCCTCTGTGCAGGGGTAT
>CAYXIZ010000004.1:0-33073 GCA_964465485.1 uncultured Rhodobacterales bacterium
ACCATGCGGTTGTAATAGGGCGAGGCGCGCATGCGGCCTTCAGGGAATTCATCCCAGGCCTTGGGCGTCGAGAACTGATTGGGGATCGTCAAAAGCCGCATCCAGCGACCCAGGATGCGCAGCTGGTTGACCGTGTTGAACGATTGCGAGCCGCCATTCACCTGACCCACGGCCAGCACCTTGCCTTGGGTCGGGCGCACGCCGCCCAGTGACAGCGGGACCCAGTCAATCTGCGCCTTCATGATGCCGGTCATTGCCCCGTGCCGTTCCGGCGAGACCCAGACCATCGCGTCGCAGGCAGAGACCTTGTCGCGCAGCTCGACCACTTTCGGGTCATCAGGGCCGGAGGCGTCTGGCAAGGGCAGACCGCTGGGGTCAAAACTCATCGTCTCCGCGCCAAACTTTTGCAATATCCGCGCGCATTCCTCGGAGGCCATGCGGGAATAGGAGGTCTCCCGCAGAGAGCCGTATAGCAGCAGGATTTTGGGCGGCGCGCCGTCGAAGGGGATCGGCTGCAGTTGCGCATCGTCAATGTTGGGCGTGTCTGTCATCCCAGATGCGCCTCCCCGCGCGCGTGGGCCAGCACGATTTGCTTTTGGCGGTCGCGAAAGCGGGATTTGTCGGCCTCAGAGGTCTCGGCGATGCAATGGTGGCACGACACCCCGGCCTCGTATTCACCGCGTTTCAGATCCTCTGGCTCCAGCGGGCGGCGGCAGGCAAAGCACAGCTTGTGGCGGCCTTCCTTCAGCCCATGCCCGACGGAGACCCGCCCGTCGAAAACAAAACATTCGCCATCCCACATGCTGTCGCTTTCCGGGATGCGTTCAAGATATTTCAGGATGCCGCCCTTGAGGTGGAACACCTCCTCCACGCCTTCGCCCAGCAGGTAATTCGTGGACTTCTCGCAGCGGATGCCGCCGGTGCAGAACATGGCGATTTTCTTGTTACGGAAGCGGGATTTATTGGCCTCCCACCACGCGGGAAATGCGCCGAAGCTTTTTGTTTGAGGGTCCACCGCACCGTGAAACGTGCCGATGGCGACTTCGTAATCATTGCGCGTGTCGATCACGGCCACGTCGTCTTGGGCGATCAGCGCGTTCCAGTCTTCGGGCTCGACATAATGCCCGGTGCCTGCGGTCGGGTCCACGTCGGGCTGCCCCATCGTGACGATCTCGCGCTTCAGGCGGACCTTCATGCGGCTGAACGGCGGCGCGCTGGCGGTGCTTTCCTTATGCTCCAGATCAACGCAGCCGGGCAGGGCGCGCAGATGCGCGAGCACCGCGTCGATCCCCTCCCGCATGCCCGCAATGGTGCCGTTCACCCCTTCGGGCGCAATGAGCAGCGTGCCCTTGGTGTCATGCGCTTCGCACACCGCGCGCAAGGCGGGGCGCAACCCGTCCGGGTCGTCAAAACGCGTGAAATGATAGAGAGCGGCGACGATATACATGGGGCTTGAGATACGGATCATAACGGGCGCGATCAAGGGGCCGTGGTTGACCAAAGCGTCCGCGCGGCCTAGCAATTTAAGGTAGCGTTCCTTGGGGGTAAGCTTATGACGGCCAGCGACGAGGCTCTCATCGTCATTGATGTGCAGAATGATTTCTGCCCCGGCGGCGCTTTGGCGGTGGGCGGCGGAGACGAGATCGTGCCGGGCATCAACGCGCTGATGGCTGAATTTGATACCATCGTGCTGACGCAGGACTGGCACCCGGCGGGGCATTCCTCCTTTGCCTCCAGCCATGAGGGGCACGATCCCTTCACCCAGATCGACATGCCCTATGGCCCGCAAATGCTGTGGCCGGATCACTGCATCCAAGGCGCGGATGGCGCGGCCTTTCACCCCAAGCTGGACCTAAACCCTGCGCAAATGATCGTGCGCAAAGGGTTTCGGGCGGGGGTCGACAGCTATTCCGCCTTCTTTGAAAATGACCGGACGACGACCACCGGGCTGGTGGGCTATCTGCGCGCGCGCTCCGTGCAACGGCTGACGATTGTGGGGCTGGCGCTGGATTATTGCGTGAATTTCTCCGCCGTGGACGCGGCTGGTTTGGGCTTTGACGTCACTGTGGATTACACCTTGTGCCGCGCCATTGCCGAAGACAGCCTGAAAGAGGCCGTGGCTGGCATGCAAGCAGCAGGTGTTGTGTTGGCGTGACCAAAGACCCCGACAGCGCCACGCTTCTTCGCCTTGCAGGACAGGGCGACAGGGCGGCCTTGCTGGGTCAGGCGGTCTGGAATTCAAACCTCGATGATGGCGATTACACGCTGGCCAGCGGCGGTGAAGCGCCCCTGACCGTCACCTTCGCCCCCAACGCGACAGAGGGCCAGATCTGTGCCATTTTGTTGGAGGCAGGCGTCGAAATTGTGGGCGGGCCGTCGGCCTTGGGCCTTTATGAACTTTCACCGCTGGAGGGTGTGGCCTCGGACGACGCCACCGCGATCCTAGAAGAGAATTCAGAAATTTTGGAGAGTATTGACCGCGCTGAGGAGTGATACCGATAACCTATTTTCTTAAGGCAATTTTGACGACGACTCTTTTATTTATCTGCACAATGCCCTCTGTCGCCCAGCAGCAGGGCGGCCCGACAGAGGATCAGACGGAAACGCGCCAAGATGGTCTGCAAGCCATCCCGCGCAGCGAAATTCAACAAACCCGGCGCGGGCGGCTGGAATACATCGTCTCCGTGCGTCCGCGCAGCGTGGCCCCTGTGCGTCAGGCGCTTGAGGCAAATGGCGCGACATTGCTCAGACAACGGCCTTTGCGCGCATTGAACCGCGTCCTTTTGACCTATGATTTCAACAACATCCTGCGGCTGCCGCAAGCGCGCGGGCTAATCCCGCGCATTCCTGTCGATGCCCATGCGCTCTACCGCTATGCAGGCCAGCCGCGCCTTTACGCTGCCGCCTTGATCGGCGACGCAAGCGCTGGCGGGTGCCGGGTGCCTGCGCGCCAGAAGATCGGGCTGATCGACGGTCCGGTCAACCGCAACCATCCGTCTTTGGCGCGCGCGCGGATCACCATGTTCAGCGCCTATGTCACCGGCGACAGGCCCACGGGCGCAAGCCACGGCACCTCCGTCGCGGGGCTGCTTGTTGGTGAGGACGGCTCCGGCGCGCTGGCAGGATTCGCACCGGGGGCCACGCTTTGCGCCTCCAGCGCTTTTGCCAAAGCCAAGGGCGGGGACGCGGCCAATGTCGACCGGATCGGCGGGTCTTTGGATTGGCTTGTCGGGCAGGGTGTGCGGCTGGTCAACATGTCCTTCGCGGGTCCGCAAAATCAGGCGCTCACCGATCTACTCAGTGCCGCTTCCGAGCGTGGCACGGTGATGGTCGCGGCGGCGGGCAACCGCCAAAAGGGGCAGCTCGATTGGCCTGCGGCGTCGAAAAACACCATTTCCGTGACCGCCGTGGATGCCTCAGGCCGCGCATGGCGGAGGGCAAATAAAGGCGCGGAATTTGCAGCGCCCGGCGTTGATCTCTTCGTGGCGGAGGGCCGCGCGGGCTCCGGCTACGCCTCCGGGACCTCGTTCGCGGCCCCGATTGTCACAGCACTTGCCGCACGGCGCGGCGGCGGGTCGGCCAATGCGGTACGCGCAAACCTGAAGGCCCGCGCGCAGGATCTGGGCCGCGCCGGGTTTGACGCCACATTCGGCTGGGGATTGGTCCGCGCAGGCGGTTGCTAGTGCCGTCTGGACATGGGGCCAGCCATGCGCTCTAACCCTTTGCGGAATGAGGGAGGCCTGCATGGTCGATATAGCGTCGCGCGTTTACAATCATAAATGGAAGATCGACCCGATCGTGCGGTCCCTGATCGACACCGATTTCTACAAGCTGCTGATGTGCCAATCGGTGTTTCGCAACAAGCCGGATACCAACGTCACCTTCTCGCTGATCAACCGCACCAAATCCATCCGGCTGGCCGACATCGTCGACGAGGGCGAGCTGCGCGAGCAGCTGGACCATGTGCGCTCCCTGTCTCTGTCGCGTGGAGAAAGCACGTTTTTGCGCGGCAACACGTTTTACGGCAAGCGCCAGATGTTCCGGCCCGACTTCATGGAATGGTTCGAGGGGTTCCGCATGCCCGACTACCATCTCGAAAAGCGCGACGGCCAATATGAGCTGACTTTTGAAGGCAAATGGCCTGAGGTCATGCTCTGGGAAATCCCGGCCCTTGCGATCTTGATGGAGCTGCGCTCTCGCGCCGTTCTCAAGGGGATGGGCCGGTTCGAGCTACAGGTGCTCTACGCCCGCGCGATGACCAAGCTTTGGGAAAAAGTTGAGGCGTTACAACCGGTTGACGAGCTTCGGCTGGCCGATTTTGGCACCCGGCGGCGACACAGCTTCATGTGGCAGGATTGGTGCGTTCAAGCCATGCAGGAGGGGCTGGGCGACAAATTCGTCGGCACCTCCAACTGCCTGATCGCCATGCGTCGCGAGGTCGAGGCCATCGGCACCAACGCGCATGAATTGCCGATGGTCTACTCCGCCCTGGCCAAGGATGACGCGGCGCTGAAACGCGCGCCCTATGACGTGCTAGCCGACTGGCACGAGGAGCATGACGGCAACCTGCGCATCATCCTGCCCGACACCTACGGCACCGAAGGCTTCCTGCGCGACGCCCCCGACTGGCTGGCCAAATGGACCGGTATCCGCATCGACAGCGGCGACCCCGCCACCGGGGCCGAAACCGCGATCCGCTGGTGGAAAGAGCGTGGAGAGGACCCGCTCGACAAGCTGGTAATCTTCTCGGACGGGCTGGACGTGGACAAGATCATCGAGCTGCAAAAGCAGTTCTTGGGCCGGGTCCGCGTGTCCTTCGGTTGGGGCACCATGCTGACCAACGACTTCCGCGGGCTGGTGCCGGGTGACGCGCTGAAAGCGTTCTCGCTGGTGTGCAAAGCGGTGGAGGCAAATGGCAACCCGACAGTGAAACTGTCCGACAATCCGCGCAAAGCCATGGGCCCGGAGGCAGAGCTGGACCGTTACCGCCGCGTCTTCGGCGTCGGCGCGCAGGACGCGCAAGAGGTTGTGGTTTAGACCACCCGGTAGCTGTCGATGCAGCGCAGCATCCGCTCTGCATAAAACCTCTGACGCGGATCGTCAGGGGCCGCGCGCAACATGATCCACCCCGCCGAGGCCATCGCCCGCAGCATCATGAAAAGCGGCATCAGCTCGTGCCCCTCCCCGTAGCCGTCACAGAGCGCGGCGCTCAGCTCCGCCAATTGCGGATGCTCTGCGTGCTGGATCAACGCGGTGCCCAGATCGAACAAATGATAGCCAAACCCGCTATCGTCAAAGTCGATGACATAAAGCCCCTGCGCGTCTTGCAACACGTTCTCCTGCAGCATGTCGGCATGGATGAGACCCTCTCGCAAGCCTCTGTTTTCAAACAATTGCTGCGCAGCATTTTTGCGGACCTCTTGCACTATGCTGCGCTCATCCTCGGTCAGGGAAGGGTTCAGCCAAAAGCGGCCCCAATGCGGGGTATCGCCCAGCAACCCGTCCAAATCCCAACGCGGCCGCACCAGCGCCGTGGTGTCCAGCGCGTCCGTTAAATCATGCATCCGGCGGATCAATTGCCCCAGCGCATGCATCTGCGTCAGATGCTGATCAAACGTCCCGGAGAACGGCACACCGTTCTCGCCAATCGGGGCCGCGTCGATCCAACTGACGACGGAGGCGCATTGCCCCGACGCCAAACGATGCACTAAAGCGCCGTCTTGCGTCGGCACGGGGCGCGGGCAAGGGAAGCCTTGATCGGCCAGCGCGGCGGTCCAGATCAGCTCCGACCGGATCGCCTCTTGGGATTGATAGCCCGTGCGGTGCAGCCGCAGCGCCACGTGCGCGCCCATTTTCAAGCGCGCCTCATAGACCGCATTCTCGCGCTCGTTGATCAGGCGCGGCGGGGCCGAAAGCCCACCCCATGCGCGGCCCGCCTCCTCGACATTACTCAATGGGCGTGTCCTTCAGCACTTGTTCCAGCAGGTCCAGCGCCAGATCGGCATGGTCCGTCTGAAACGGCATCGGAGGGCGCATTTTCAGCGTGTTCATATCCCGCCCGATCCGGTTCATCAGCACGCCACCCTTGCGCATCCCTTCGACCACTTGCGCGGCAAATTCCGTCGCGGGCCGTCTGTCCGGCAAGACAAACTCCATGCCAAAAAACAGCCCCTGACCTCGGGCTTCCGCCTTCAGCGGATGCGCGATTTTCTTCATGCGGTTCAATGCATAAGCCCCTGTTTGCAGGGCATTCTCTTGCAAATTATCCGCCTCGATCACATCCAGCGTGGCCATCGCGGCGGCACAGCTGACCGGGTTGCCGCCAAACGTGTTGAAATACCCAAATGCGGTGCGAAACGCGGCCATGATATCGGGCCGTGTCAGCGTGGCGGCAACCGGGTGCCCATTTGCCATAGGCTTGCCGATAGTCACCACATCGGGCGCAAAACCCAGCCACTCATGCCCCCAGAAATGCGACCCGATCCGCCCAAAACCGGGCTGCACCTCGTCGCAAAGCACCAACCCGCCTGCCGCGCGAATGGCGGCAATCGTCGGGTCCAGAAACCCCGGCTCAAGCGCCGGAAACCCTTCATTGGCAAAGCTCGGGCAGAGCATCATGCCCGCAAACCCGTGCCCCTCCGCCTCAAGCTCGGCAATGGCGGCGCGCACATGATCCGCAAAGGCCTGCGCTTGCCCCACCAGATCACCGCCCACGGGCCGCACGCTGTCAGGTGCAGGCACCAGCCGAATATTGCCCGGATAGCCCCCGATCGGAGGCCTCCGCGTCGACAGTTGCGACACCGTCGCCGTGTTGCCGTGGTAGGTGTTGTCGGTGGCGATGAACCCGGTCTTCCCGGTGACCGCCTGCGCCATCCGAAGCGCGATATCATTGGCCTCCGAGCCGGTGCAGACCATGATCATCTGGCTGATATCGTGGCCCAGCGTCTTGGTTAACCGCTCCGCATAATCGAGGATTCCTTCGTGCAAATACCGCGTATGCGTGTTCAGCGTCGCGGCCTGCCGCGCGACGGCCTCCACCACATGCGGATGGCAATGCCCGACATGCGGTACATTGTTGTAGCAATCGAGGAATTTGCGCCCCTGCGCGTCCCAAAGCCAGACGCCTTCGCCCTTCACGATATGCACCGGATCGTCATAAAAAATGGGCACATTCGGCCCAAGAAGCCGTTCCCGCCGGGCCATCAGCTCAGTTGTCATAATCCACCTTGCCGCGCAGGGTTTTGACCTCGCCACGCTGCTTCTTTGACGCCAGGCGCCGCTTCTTTGACCCCAGCGTGGGTCGGGTCGGGATCCGCCGCTTGGGCTTGGTTAACGCAGCCCGGATCAGATCGGCCAGCCTTGCCTCTGCGATCTCGCGATTTCGGGCCTGCGACCGGGTGTCCTGCACCTGCAACACAATCGCCCCGTCATTGGTCCATTTGCGCCCTGCAAGCCGCTTCAGCCGCGCCTTCACCGGGCCCGCCAGGTTCGGAGACCGCTCGGCCTCGAACCGCAATTCCACCGCGGTGGCGACCTTGTTCACATTCTGCCCACCGGGGCCGGACGCGCGCACAAACTGCTCGGTCAGCTCCCAATCTTCGATGGTTATGGTTTCGTTCACCTTGATCATGCGCCGCAGCCTAAGCCCTTTCACGCCCACGAAAAAGGGGCGCGGATCGCGGAAATCTGCGCGGCGTTAGTAAATTCGTCATCCATCGGGCCCAAAAAGGACCCACGGTAAGTAGGAGACGTCTTGAATGGGAAGGCTGCGTTTGATGTTCGGGGTCGCCTTGGCGATGGCCGTGACACTCGTCACCTGGCTGTTCTTGTCGCAGGTCGAGCATCGCAAAACCGCAGAGCTGCTTGAGCTTGAAGCCGCCAATGCCCGTGATCTGATCGCCCATGACCTCAAAGTGCGCCTTGATGCCGTCGAACGCCTCGGCCAGCGCATGTCGGCGGCGCAATATATTGACGCGAGACAGTTCAACATGGATGCCAACGCGCTGCTGCGCGATATGCCGGGCTTCTACGCGCTCGCCTGGATCGGCCCCGACAATCGCATCGCCATGGTGGAACCGGACCGCAGCAAGCGGCTTATCGGCACGAATCTGAAAACTCTCGGCCCCGACCGCGTCGCTTTGGCCGAGTATGCACGGACCACGCGCGGCATGCATATCGGCGACCAGTTAGAGCTGGTGAACGGCTCCGGCAGCGGCTTCGTGGTGGCCAAATCGGTGCATCGCAGCGGGCAGCATATTGGCACGCTTTGGGTGGTCATGCAGATCGCCGATTGGGTGGATGATCTATATGCCGGGGCCAACGGGAAGACGCTCGAAAAGCTGGATCTCGCGATATTTTTCGACGACCAGCCAATGTTCACCTATGACATGCGCATTTTGTCCAACGCCTTTTATACCAAGACCTCCGCCGTGCCGGTGGCTGACATGATGTTCGCCGTCGCGGTCAGCCCAAGGGACGGGTTTTTCACCGGCGCGGGCGCCACGATGCGCTGGGTGGTAACGGTGCTGATCGGAACACTGTCCGGTGCCTTGCTGTTCGCCGCCTACGCCCTGCGCGCCTCAAAGGTCCAGCAACAGATTGCCAGCGACGCCAATCACGACCTCACCGCGGTCAACGCCCAGCTGGAAGAAGAGGTCAGACAACGCGCAATTGCAGAAGATCTCGCCCGCCAGTCCAACGCAGCGAAATCGCAATTCATGAGCACCATGAGCCACGAGATGCGCACCCCGATGAACGGCATTCTGGGCATGGCAGAACTGCTTGGCCAGTCCCAATTAACGCCGGAGCAATCCAGCCAGGTCAGCGGGATCCGGGCCTGCGCCGGGGATTTGCTGGAAAACGTGTCAGATATCCTCGATTTTGCCCGGTTTGAAAGCGGCGCGGTGCGTCTGAAAAAGGAAACCTGTGACGTCGCCAGCATCGCATGGGACTCCGTCCAAATCCTGCGCCATTTCGCACAGAAAAAGGGGCTCACACTGAGCTGCGACATCTCCTCTGATCTGCCAAAGAGCTGTTGTATGGACCGTGGCAGGTTCCGGCAAATCCTGCTGAACGTTCTGCGCAACGGGATCAAATTCACGCAAGAGGGCTCCGTTCATCTGACGCTGAACGTGATTTCCGACGGGGGAAAGGATTTTCTGGACTTGCGGGTGATCGACACCGGGGTCGGCATAGCCAGCGAAAAGCGCGACGTTATTTTCGGCCCGTTTCAGCAAGCCGACAGCGCGCTTGACCGCAAGTTTGAAGGCAGCGGGATGGGGCTGTCCATTGTCGAGCGGATCACCACGACGATGGGCGGCACGGTCGAGGTGAAATCCGAGCTTGGCAAAGGGTCCGAATTTATCATCAAGCTCCCACTTGTCCCCGTCTGCCCTTCGGTTCTTGCGGCGGAGAAAGACAGCGCGTCACCGCATTCCGTGCTGCAAGGCGTCAACGTCCTTCTGGCCGAAGACAATCAGGTCAATCAGAAGATCGTGCAAGGTTTCGTCAAAGGCAGCGGCCTGCATCTTGATGTCGCCAATGACGGAAACGAGGCGGCACAGCTGTTTGCGCAACGTCGCTATGACGCGGTTCTGATGGATGTCTCCATGCCCAACCGAAACGGCTTTGACGCCACCCGCGCCATCCGCGCAATCGAGCGCGCCCGCGCCCTGCAGCCCTGTCCGATCATTGCCTACACCGCCAATTGCGGGGAGGATGACCAGAAGAAATGCTATGAGGCGGGCATGGATGACGTCCTGCCCAAACCGGCCTCCAAGCAGGAACTGTCAGGCAGGCTGGCGCATTGGATTTCCAGAAGCGTCGTGCCAGACGAAGGGGCCGTGGCATCGTAATTTCTACGCGGTATCCGCGCTGAGGATCCGTGCAAAGAGAAAGGGCCGCCAACAGCGTGGCGACCCTTCCGAGATCGATGGAGGTGGGGTCAGGTGGACTGACCGGATACCTCGGTGTGGTTCAGGGGACTGCCCCTAAAAGCGCACCTCGCTACCTTGCCTGACACCTTGCTCCAATATCACTCTAGACATGGACACCTCCTTTCAATGGTTGCTGTTCGACCTGATGGTGGCACATCTTGTGCATAACTCAAGTGATTTTTAGCCATGCACCCGCGAATATTTCGCGACCAGCAATCTGAACGGCACCAAAGCCACCAGCGCCACGCCCAGTTTTACGCCCCAATCGGCAATCGCCAGGGACACCCAAAGCGGCAGAACCGGGCCTTGGCCCAACAGCGGAACGGCCTCCCAGGACCAGTTGATCGCGGCATCCGCGCCCGCGCCAAACAGAGTGACGGAGGCTGAAAAGGCGATGGTGAAAAACAGCGCCGTGTCCACAACAGACCCAACCAGCGTCGAGACCAGCGGCGCCTTCCACCACACGCCCGCGCGCAAACGGTCAAAGATCGACACGTCCAGAAGCTGCGCCGTCAAAAACGCAATCGCGGAGGCCACGGCAATCCGCAAAGGCACCGCGGGGCCGTATTCCAGCATGATCTGCGAGCCGATAAGCGAGCAGATGATCCCTACGACAAACCCCACAAACACCACCCGGCGCGCGGCGGCCACGCCGTAGATGCGGTTCATCAGGTCGGTGATCAGGAAGGCAATCGGATAGGTAAACGCCCCCCAGGTCAGCCAGTTTCCAAAGAGAAACTGCACCAGTACATTGGAGGCGACCACGACAGTGGCCATGGCAAGAATGCCGGGAAGAAGTTTTTTCATGAGTTTAGGGCCCGTTTTGACAAGGTAGCGGAGAACTTGGTCTTCAGTCCGCGCGGTCTAGGGCATCTGACGTCCCCCCGCAAGCGCCGTGACCCGTCTTTGGCACGCCATCGCCTCAGAGTTTTCACAATTTCATGTCACGCAAACGCACCGCTCGGTCGGTGATCAGACGAAAAGGTGCCCCATGCACACACGTATGAAGAAACGAACCGCAACCCCTGAGCTGAAGCGTCAGTGCCATCGCTGCCGCGGCACCGGGCTTGCGCCTTGCCGCATTTGTGCGGGTTCCGGCCGGGTGATGGTCGGCAAAAACCTCAACGGATCCGCGATTTTTGACCGTTGCTCAGGCTGTTTGGGCCGCAAAACCGGGCGCTGCTCGCATTGCGGCGGCGAGAAATTCGTCTAGACGCCCGCCTCGATGATCGCATCGGCCAGAACCGGGATCGATGCCTCGTTGAGCCCGGCAATATTCATCCGGCTGTCGCCCACCATGTAAATCCCGTGGCTCACGCGCATCGCCTCCACCTGTTCCGGCGTGGCGCCCAAGCGGGAAAACATGCCGCGATGCTCTGCCAGAAACCCGAAACGGTCTGATCCAATGCGCTTGCGCAGCGTGTCGGCCAGCTGTTTGCGCAGCTTCAACATGCCCAGCCGCAGCTCCTCCAGCTCAGCCACCCAATCGGCGCGCAATATGGGATCGGTCAAAACCATCGTCACCAGCCGCGCGCCGTGATCCGGCGGGAAGGAGAAATTCTGCCGGTTCAGATGCGACAGAGTTTGCTGGTTCAGCGCGGTTTTCGAGGCATCTTTCGAGACCGCCATCAGCAGCCCGACCCGTTCGCGGTAGACCCCGAAATTCTTCGAACAGCTCGCCGCGATCAGCATCTCTGGCTGGGTCTTTGCCAAACGCCGCACGCCATATGCATCCGCCTCAAGCCCGTCGCCGAACCCCTGATAGGCGATGTCGACAAAGGGGATCAGCTGCTTGGCAATCAGCAGATCCGCCACCTCCTGCCATTGGCTGGCATTCAAATTCGCGCCGGTCGGGTTGTGGCAGCACCCATGCAGCAGCACCACGTCACCGGGCTTTGCCGCAGACAGATCTGTCAGCATGCCGTTGAAATCGACAGCGCGGGCCTCCGCATCGAAATAGCGGTACTCGGCCATGTTCATGCCGAGATATTTAATGATCGACGGATGGTTCGGCCAGGTCGGCGCGGAAATCCAGACCGTCGCCTCGGGGGAGGCCATCTGGATCAGTTCCAACCCCTGCCGCACAGCGCCTGTGCCGCCGGGCGTCGCGGCGGCGGCAAAATTCTCCGCGCTCACAGTGTCGCCCAGGATCAGGTCGCGCATCGCGTCGTGAAACCCGGCATCCCCGGCGAGCCCGGTATAGGATTTCGTGGTCTCGACCTCCCATAGCTGCCGCTCCGCCGCCTTGACAGACCGCATGATCGGGGTCAGCCCGGTGGCGTCTTTGTAGACCCCGACGCCCAGGTCAATCTTGGTGTCGCGCGGGTCGGCTTTATAGGCGGCCATCAGGGCCAGAATTTTGTCGGCGGGCTGCGCCTTCAGGCTGTCAAACATGGGTCTATCCGGTCTCTATCGGCAATTGGTCAAACTGGCCCCATTCGGCCCAGGAGCCATCATAGAGGGAGTGGTTGCGGTGCCCGATACGCTCCAGCGCCAGCGAGATAATCGCCGCCGTCACCCCCGACCCGCAGGAGGTGATCACAGGCTTGCCCAGATCCGCGCCACTGGCCTGAAACAGCGTCTTCAGCGCTGAGACGGACTTCATCGTGCCATCCTCGTTGAGCAGGGTTTTGTAATACAGATTGGTGGAGCCCGGAATGCGTCCGGCGCGCAAACCAGCGCGGGGTTCCGCCTCTTCGCCTTTGAACCGCGCGGGGCCGCGCGCGTCCAGTATGGTGTGATCGCCCAGTTTCGCCGCGGCCGCCACTTGCGTCACATCACGCACCAGATGGGCCTGACGCTGCACGGTCATGTGGCGCTCTTTCAACACGGGAGGCAGGTCCTCCGTCTCGCGGCCCTCGGCCAGCCATTTCGGATAGCCACCATCCAGCACCGCTATATCGGTCTTGCCCATCAGCCGGAACAGCCACCAGACCCGCGCGGCGGAAAACATACCCGCCCCGTCATAGACCACCACCTGATGCCCGTCGCCCACGCCCATAGCGCGCAGGCGCGACATGAATTTCTCCGTCGGAGGTGCCATATGCGGCAGCGCGGAGCGGCTGTCGGAGATCTCGTCAATATCGAAAAACCGCGCGCCGGGAATGTGGCCGCGCGCATATTCGGCAGCCCCGTCTCGGTTCATGTCGGGCAGGTACCAGGAGGCATCCAGAATGCGCAGATCAGGGTCGTTGATATGCTGCGCCAGCCAATCGGTGCTGACCAGGGTTTTCGGGTCGTCGGACATATGCCACCTGCGCGTAAGAACTGGCCTCAGACCTACCGCCCGCACGGGGCAGAGTCTAGCGGGCGCGGTGGTTCAAAACCGCCCCAATCGCCGCCATGCAAATCAGCGACACGACCAACCCCAGCAAGATGCCCGCAAGATGAGACGGCGCGACCCCGCCCGCAAGCGCCACGGTGCCTCCACAACACAGGGCACCCAGCGCGATATTCTGCGCGAGACCAAGGTTGAACTGCTTGGCCAGCACGGCCATCAGCGTGCAGGCAATCGCCCCCACGATTGCGCCAGCGACGATGATCAATGCTCTTTTAGAAGCCGCGCCTTCTGGCGGCCCCAGTCCCGTTTGGCGGATGTTTCGCGCTTGTCGTGGTTCTTCTTACCCTTGGCGATGCCGATCTTCATCTTGGCACGGCCGACATGGTTGAAATACAAAACCAGCGGCACCAGCGTCATCCCCTCGCGCTGCGTGGCGGACCAGAGGCGCGCCAGCTCCTTCTTGCTCACCAGCAATTTGCGCCGACGCCGTTCTTCATGCTGAAACGTCTTGGCCTGAGCATAGGGAGGGATATAGCTGTTCACCAACCACAGCTCGCCCTCTTCCACGGCGGCGTAGCATTCGGTGATCTGCGCCTTGCCGGTCCGCAAGGATTTCACCTCCGAGCCTTCCAGCATCATGCCGCATTCAATGTCATCCTCGATGGCATAGTCGTAGCGGGCACGCCGGTTCTCGGCGATCACCTTGTAATTCTTGTTGTCGTCTTTCTTGGCCATCACCCGGATATAGGCGCTCGGGTCAGGCAGCACAACATGAGCCCGGCCTCCTCATGCAGCCGCGTGCCGGTTTGCTGAAACCCGTGTTTGGCGTAAAAATTGCGGGCGGGGGCATTGGCCTCGAACACCTCAAGACTTTGCGCAGTCTGGCTGGCCAACAGCTGCGTCCCAAGCCCCATACGCTGCGAAACCGGATGCACGAACAGCGCCGCCACCTCCGTGCCCAGCATCGAGATGAAGCCTTGCAGCTGGCCATTCTCCACCACCGTGGTGCGCAGGCGGGGCAGATAATCGCGTTGGATATTGCCCAGCTCCGACAGGATGAACCGCTCCGAGAATTGTGGGGTGCCGGAACGAATTGCGGCCTCCCAACAGGTCAGGAGGCCGCCCAGATCATCTGCTTGATACTCCCGCAGGATCAGTTGATCAGCCCCGCGCCGCGCATGGCGGCGGCAATCTTGTCTTTCGTGCTTTGCTCAAGACCCACATGCGGCAGGCGCACCTCTTCGCTGCATTTGCCCAGCAGCGACACGCCATATTTTGCGCCAATCAGGCCCGGCTCCGTGAAGATCGCCTCATGCAGCGGCATCAGCTTGTCCTGATAGGTCAGCGCGGTAGCGTAATCACCCGCAGCCAAGGCGTTCTGGAAATCAGCGCACATCTTTGGCGCGACATTGGCCGTGACCGAAATGCAGCCCACCCCGCCATGTGCATTGAAGCCAAGGGCAGAGGCATCTTCGGCAGACATCTGCACAAAATCCGCGCCGCACAGCGCCCGCTGCTGGGACACGCGCGACATATCCGCCGTGCTGTCCTTGACGCCGATAATCATCGGATGTTGCGCCAGCTCGCCCATCGTCTCAGGGCTCATGTCGATCACCGAACGGCCCGGAATGTTATAGATGAAAATCGGCAGCCCCACCTCGGCGGCGGCCAGATAATGCGCGATCAACCCGCGCTGCGTGGGCTTGTTATAATAGGGCGTCACGATCAGCGCGGCATCGGCACCAACGGCTTTTGCATGCTCGACCAGCCGCACGGTTTCTACCGTGTAGTTCGACCCCGCCCCCGCGATCACCGGCACCCGGCCAGCGGCGGTTTTCACCACGGCTTCCACAACCGCGTCATGCTCGTCATGGCTGACCGTCGGGCTTTCGCCGGTCGTGCCCATTGGCACCAGCCCGTGGCTGCCTTGCTCGATATGCCACTCGACCAGGTGTTTGAGCGCATCAAAATCCACTGCGCCGTCTTTGAACGGCGTGATCAGCGCGGGCATAGATCCCTTGAACATGACACGTACTCCTTGAGGTTAATGGTCTGCGGGCCGGATAAAGCCGGCGGAAGCCAGCCGCAAGCAAGAATCTTGTCGGCTTTGTGTGTTTGCTGGATGCGCAGGGGGCGCTATCTAAGGTGCAAGCAGGCAACGGGCGGCAGACCCGGCGGGAGAAAACGTTGAAACACATGCTGAAAATCTGTGTGGCCGCGCTGGCCTTCGCGCTGCCCGCAACCGCGCAATCCAGCGCCGAGCTGGATGCCTTGACCGACGCCATAAATGCGGGTGCGCGCTCTGATTGGTCCGCGTTGGACGCCGCATGGGAAGAGATCTCAGCTCCTCTGGCCCGCGACATTGTCGATTGGACCCGGTTGCGTGGGAGGCAAGGCGACTTCGCCGAATGCCGTGCTTTCATCGCCCGCAACGCCGATTGGCCGGGGATGAAGCTCCTGCGCAAACGCTGCGAAAGCGCCATCCCGCGCGGCGCGGACCGTGCGCAGGTCTTTGCCTATTTCGCGGAGCAGCCGCCGCAAACCGGCACCGGCAGCCTGCGTCTGGCCGAGGCGCTGATCGGCGAGGGCCGCAGCGTGGAGGCCGCCGCCGAACTGTCGCGCGCATGGCTCAGCTTCACAATGACGGAAGACGAGCATAACGCCTTTATCACCCGCAACGGCCTGACCGTGCGCGACCTGCACGCCGCCCGGCTCGACATGCTCTTGTGGCGCGACGCGGGCGAAGATGTCGAACGGATGCTGCCACTTGTCAGCGAAGATCACCGCAAACTGGCCGCCGCCCGCACCGGGCTGCGCCGCGATCAAACCGGCGTCGATGACCTGATCGACGCCGTGCCAGACAGCCTGAAAGACGACCCCGGCCTCGCCTATGAACGCTTCCTCTGGCGCGCCCGCAAAGGCCGCGACGACGCGGTGGAGATCATCCTGGACCGCTCCATCTCCACGGAGGCCTTGGGCAACCCGGACGCATGGTCGTCGCGCCGCCGCGCCCTCGCGCGCTCCTTGATGCGGGAGGGAAAACACGCGCAAGCCTATAGCGTCGCCTCCTCGCATTACCTCACCAAAGGCTCCGCCTTCGCCGATCTGGAATGGCTGTCCGGCTTCCTCGCCCTGCGCTACCTCAACGCGCCGGATCAGGCCCTGCAACATTTCGAACTGTTCCAAGCCGCGGTCGAAACCCCCATCTCGCTGGGCCGCGCAGGCTATTGGACTGGCCGCGCGCATGAAGCTTTGGGCAACAAGGAGGCCGCCGCGAAAGCCTACAAATACGGCGCAACATTCCAATCCTCCTTCTACGGCCAGCTCGCGGCTGAGCGCGGGGGGCTTCCTGCACATGCCGCCATGACTGGCGCACAAACCTATCCCGACTGGCGGCAAGCCGATTTCAACGGCGACAGCGTTTTTGAAGCCGCCCGCCTGTTGCACCGCGCAGGCATGCGCAGCCTGTCAGAGCGGTTCTTCGTCCACCTCGCCGAAACCCAGACCCGCACCGAACAAGGCCAATTGGGCGACCTCGCGCTGGAATTGGAAGAGCCACATATCGCCCTGATGCTCGCCAAAGAGGCCGCCCGCCAAGGCATGCAGCTTTACAAAACCTACTTCCCCATCGCCACGCCCGCCGGGATGGATCTGCCGGTGGACGAGGTCTTCGCCGTCTCCATCGCGCGGCGTGAAAGTGAGTTCGACCCGGTCGTGATCAGCCCGGTCGGCGCGCGCGGGTTGATGCAGCTGATGCCCGGCACTGCCAAAGAAATGGCCACCAAAACCGGCGAGGCTTACGACCTCGGAAAGCTGCGCAGCGACCCAAATTACAACGCGCGGCTTGGCGCGGCCTATCTGGCGTCACTTGCAGAGCGCTACCAGAACAACCCGGTGCTGATGTCCATCGCCTATAATGCAGGGCCCACGCGGGCGGACAGATGGATGCGCCAATTTGGCGACCCGCGCAGCGCGTCTGTCGATATCATCGACTGGATCGAGAACATCCCCTTCACCGAGACCCGCAACTACGTCATGCGCGTCACCGAAAGCTTCATGCCCTACCGCGCGCGGCTCACGGGCCAAGTGCAGCCGCCTAATCTGCTGGCCGATCTGCGTCGCTGACCCGCGACCGCCACAAGGTAAACAGCCCCGCCGCAATCACCAATCCGACGCCAATCGCGATATTCAGCTCGATGGTCTCGCCAAAGACCAGCACCCCGATGACGCTGGCAAAGGCCAGTTGGAAATAGGCGAAGGGCTGCACGGCCGACGCCTCCGCAAGCTCGTAGACGCGGATCAGCAGGTAATGCCCGGCGGCCCCCGTGACGCACAAAACCGCCATCCACCCCCAGTCGCGCGCGCTCATTGGCTCCCAGAACCACACACCCACTACCGTCATCCCCACGGCTCCGGCCACCCCGGTCCAGAAAAAAGAGGTCGCCGTCCGGTCCTTTCGCGCCGCATAGCGCGTCAGCAGCGAATAGAGCGCAAACAGGCTGGCCGAGGTCAGCGCCACAAACGCCGCCGGGCTGAACACTTTCACGCCCGGTTGCAACATGATCAGCACACCCACAAAGCCGATCCCGATGGCGATCCACCGACGCGGCCCGACTTTCTCCCCCAGGATCGGCCCGGACAATGCCGCCACGATCAGCGGGTAGCTGGCAAAAATCGCAAGGCTCTCGATCAGGCCCAACAGGGTGAAGGCCAGGACCATCACGCAGACCTCTGCCGCCAGCAAAAGCCCGCGAAACACCTGCAACACTGGCTGCTTGGTCCGCGCCGCATTGGCGATGGACCCGGCCCGCCGCGCGCTGACCGTCAGCACGAAAGCGGCGAAAAACCAGTAGCGGATCATCACCACCATGATGACATTATACTCCCCCGCCAAATGCCGGGAGATGCCGTCCTGCATCGCAAAAATGAACATCGTCAGGACCATCAGCCAAATGCCGCGCCGCGTGTCACTCATCGCTTTACCCCGACCGACATATGCCTCTTGCGCCCGAACCCCGGCACGCGGGACACCTCGAACCCGGCCTCACCAAGCGCCCGCCGCACATGCCCCGCCGCCGTATAGGTCGCAAATGTGCCGCCTGTTTTCGTCTGCGCGCCTATGGCCTGCATCAGGTTCGCGCCCCACAATTCCGGGTTCTTGGCCGGAGAAAACCCATCCAGAAACCACGCATCCACCGGGCTGCGCATGTCGGGCACCATAGCGTTGGCGTCGCCCATGACGATCTGCGCTTTCAATGTTGGGGTCTCCAGCTCGAAACTCTCCTGCGACCACGCGCCCAGCAAAACAGCCGCCAAGTCCGACAGCTCTGGAAAGGCCGCAAGCGCCGACGCGGCGTCGGTTTTTGCCATCGGAAACGCCTCAAAACTGGTAAACCGCAACTGACCCGAAGCCCCGCAATCGTTAAACATTTTCCAGGCGCAGAGCAGGTTCAGTCCGGTACCAAACCCCAGCTCACCCACGTGAAACCCGTCACAAAACCGCGCGGGCAGGTCATTGCCGCGCAAGAACACATGCGCTGTTTCTGCCATCCCGTCCTCGAGCGAAAAATACGGATCATCAAACCGGGTCGAGACCGGCACGGCCCCGTCGCGCCATTCCACCTCTGCCATCTGGTCCGCCCCGCGCGATTGCCCTACATTCCGCCCGACAATGAGTAAGGAGCGCCCCCTTGTCCACGCCAGATATCACCGTCCTCGGGGGCGGCATTTTCGGGCTTTCCGTGGCTTGGGCCTGCCTTGGCCGCGGCGCCCGCGTCCGGGTGATCGAGACGCGTAGCATCGGGGCAGGGGCCTCCGGCGGGATCGTGGGTGCCTTGGCGCCGCACACGCCGGAAAACTGGAACGATAAAAAGCAGTTTCAATTCGACAGCCTGATCATGGCCCGCAGCTTCTGGCCCGAGGTCGAGGACACCTCCGGCCTGCCCAGCGGCTACGTACAAAGCGGCCGATTGCAGCCCGTCCCCGATACCCGCGCCCTTGCGCTTGCCCATGACCGCTTAGCGGGCGCGCAACTGCTTTGGCAGGGTAAAGCCACATGGGCCGTGACCGACAACGCTCAAGATGACTGGACCCCGCCCAGCCCCACAGGCCACTGGATACACGACACGCTATCGGCCCATATCCACCCCCGCCATGCCGTGACGGCATTGGCAAAAGCCTTTGAAAATAAGGGCGGAGAGCTGGTTCTAGGCGAGGCAACCCCGCAAGGCGCGATCATCCACGCCACAGGCTATGAAGGGCTGCTTGACCTGTCAGACAAGATGGATCAGCCCATAGGAAACGGCGTCAAAGGCCAAGCGATCTTGCTCGACCACGACGCCAAAACCCTGCCTCAGCTCTATGCGGACAGCTTGCATATCGTGCCGCATCACGACGGCACGGTGGCCATCGGATCCACTAGCGAGCGCGAGTTCGACACCCCCGATCACACCGATGCCCAACTTGATGACATCCACGCCCGCGCCATAAAAGCCCTCCCCGCGCTGGCGAAAGCAAATGTGCTGGAACGCTGGGCCGGGGTCCGCCCCCGCGCCAAAAGCCGCGCCCCGATGCTGGGTCCGCACCCGCTTTATGACGATCACTTCATCGCCAATGGAGGCTTCAAGATCGGCTTCGGCATGGCTCCAAAAGCGGGTCAGGTCATGGCCGATCTGATCCTTGAGGGCCGCGACACCATTCCCGACAGCTTCAAGCCCGCCGCGTCACTGCGCTGAGGCGCTCATGCACAGCCGCTCATCCGGCCCGCGCACCCACATCTCGAGCCCATGCGCCGAGGGTTTCGCGCAAAGCGCGACCTGTTCAAAATCAAACACCGGTGCCTGCGCGCGGAAGGAAAACGCGGACAGGCCTCCCAGCTCCCGCTCCGCCATCAGCATCAAATATTGCGCCAGCAAAGGTCCATGCACGACCAGCCCCGGATAGCCCTCAACCTGCCGCGCATAGTCGCGATCATAGTGAATTCGGTGGCCATTCAAGGTTAACGCGGAATAGCGAAACAGCTCTGTCGTGGTAAACGCACGGGCCTCACACAGGGTCTCATCCTCCGGTGCAGCCTGAGAGCCCGAAACCGTTTGACCCGAGGCCTCCTCCCGGTAGATCAAATCCTGCCAATCCGTCACCACCAACGTGCCCGCTTGGCGTATCTCATGGCGCAACGTCACCACGCCCAACGCTCCGCTGCGCCCGGTTTTGCGCTCCACCCGTTCCAGAACGGAGACCTTCGTTGCAGCCACCCCCGGCTTCAGCCCCGCGCAAAATTCCAGCCGCCCCCCGGCCCACATCCGGCGCGGCAGGCCCATATCAGGGATCAACCCGCCCACACGCGGATGCCCGTCGCGGCCCAGTTGATCAGCCCTCTGCGCGTCCCAGAAAAACACCTGATGCGCAAAAGGATGCGCGCGCGCGTCACCCACGCCAAGCATCGCGTTCAACGCGACGATCCGGGCCGGGTCAATCTGGTCATGCAGTTGTATTTCAGAAGCGCTTTGGGTCATGTTACGGTCAGTCTGCCCCATTGCCGCTAAGGTGCAAGCCCGAATGCCCACGCTCACATCCCTCGACCATCTGGTCCTGACAATCCGCAATCTCGACGCCACCACGGCCTTCTATTGCGACGTGCTTGGCATGCAGGCAGAGCAATTCACCCCCGCAGATGGGACGCAGCGCGTAGCGCTGAAATTCGGGACCCAGAAGATCAACCTCCACGTGGCGGGCGCAGAGTTCAAACCGCACGCAGATCACCCTGAACCCGGCAGCGCTGATCTGTGTTTCCTCAGCGAGACGCCGCTGGCCACATGGATTTCCCATCTGACGGAGCACAGCATCATGATAGAGCAAGGCCCCGTCGCCCGCACCGGGGCCACGGGGCCGCTCAGCTCAATTTACCTGCGGGATCCGGATGGAAACCTTATCGAGATCTCCAACCAAAGCTAGGTCTTGGCGGCCTCGCGCAACTCTTTCATCAACCCGGTAACCGCGTCGATATAGAGGTCGGATGTCAGCTGCCCGTTCTCGTCAAACGCCTCATGACATGCGCCCACCAGCACCTCTGGCCCCGGCAGAACATGCGGCTGAAACGGGTTCATGCAGGCGCGCAGCATGGTCTGCACCCGCTCCCCGCCCGCGCGTCCGGCGGTGGCCGACATCAGGGCGACAGGCTTGCCGGCCCAGGGGTTGCCGTCAACCCGGCTGATCCAATCAAGCGCGTTCTTCATCACGCCGGAAACGCCCTTGTTATACTCGGGCGACGCGATCACCACCGCATCCGCCGCAGCAATTGCATCTGCCAGCGCCTGAACGTCCGCCGGAACACCGCTTTTCGCTTCAAGATCGCCGTCATAGAGCGGCAGCTGCAGGTTGGCTTGCGTGAACGAAGTCGCTTCCCCCAGCCGCGCGGCCTCTTTTAGCAAGACAGAGTTGAAAGAGCCGCCGCGCAGCGAGCCCGAAAGTCCGAGAAGTGAGAAACGTGCCATATGCCTGTCCTTTTTGTGATCGATTTGCACAGAAACTAGAGCGCTCATTGAGGTTTGCCATTGCAAAGACTGCGTGCGACGCAACACAGTATGTGCGTTGAGCGAGGGAACTTTTATGACGCAGGCAAGACATGGCGGCCAGATACTGGCCGATCAATTGGCCATAGAGGGTGTGGAGCGGGTGTTTTCCGTCCCCGGCGAGAGCTTTTTGGCCGCTTTGGACGGGCTTTATGAAAGCGGCATCCAGAACATTGTCTGCCGCCAGGAGGGCGGCGCCGCGATGATGGCCGAGGCCCATGGCAAGCTAACAAACCGCCCCGGCGTGCTTTTCGTCACGCGAGGTCCGGGGGCCACCAACGCCTCCGCGGGTATCCATGTGGCCATGCAGGACAGCACCCCTATGGTGGTTTTCGTGGGCCAGATCGACACAAGCCACCGCGACCGCGAGGCCTTCCAGGAGGTCGACTACAAGCGCTTCTTCAGCCCGCTGGCCAAATGGGTGGCAGAGGTTGACCACACCGAACGCCTGCCCGAATACATTGCCCGCGCCTTTCAAATCGCGCAATCCGGCCGCCCCGGCCCGGTGGTGCTGGCGCTGCCCGAAAACATGCTCTCCGCGCAGGCCAGCGTGCCCAGTCGCCCGCGCGCCCGCCCCGCCAGCCAGACCGCAACCAACCGCGACGCACACCGGATCGCCAAGGCGCTCAGCGGCGCGAAATCCCCCCTGATGATTATCGGCGGCCCCGGCTGGGGTCAGCAGGCCCGCGCTGATCTGGAACGCTTTGCGGCGGGGTGGGACCTGCCCGTCGCGGCGGCGTTTCGGCGGCAGGATTACATGGACAATCGGCACGCCTGTTATGCGGGCGACCTGAATGTCGGCATCAACCCTGCGCTGGCGCAGCGGATGCAAAAGGCCGATTGCCTGCTGGTGCTTGGCTCGCGTCTGGGCGACATCGCCACGGCAGGCTACACCCTGCTGGACCCCGCCCAGCTGGGCCCGCAGCTGGTCCATGTCCATCCCAATCCGGACGAGCCCGGCCACATCTTCGCCCCCGACATTGCCATTGCTGCTGACAGCACCAGCATGCTGGCCCAACTGGCCGCGCTGACCCCGCCGCCCAAACCCCTCTGGGCCAAGTGGCGCCGCGACGCGCGGGAAGACTTCGACAGCTGGCTAACACCAAAAGAAACCCCCGGCCCGGTAAAGATGGAGCAGATCATTCCCTGGCTCTCCAACCATCTGCCGCAGGACGCCATCCTGACAAACGGGGCCGGAAACTACGCGGCCTTCCTGCACCGCTATTTCCAGTACAAGACCTGTCACACCCAATTGGCACCCACGTCAGGCTCCATGGGCTACGGCTTCCCGGCGGCGATCTCGGCCAAGCTGCACCACCCGGACCGCGACGTGATCTGTCTGGCGGGCGATGGCTGCTTTCAGATGACCTGCAACGAGATGTCCACGGCCATCCAGCACGGCGCGCATGTGATCGTGCTGGTGGTCAACAATGGCAAATACGGCACCATCCGCATGCATCAGGAAAAGACCTACCCCGGCCGCGTCTCCGGCACAGCATTGACCAACCCTGACTTCGCCGCATTGGCCCGCAGCTATGGCGGCTTCGGCACCACAGTCACGAAAACCGAAGATTTTGCAGAGACCTTTGCGCAGGCCAAAGCCGCAAACACTCTGGCGGTGATCGAGCTGCAGCTAGACGACGAAGTGCTGTCCACCGGTCTGACCCTGTCGCAAACCCGCACCCAGGGAGAGGCGGCACGCTAAGGTCCTTGGGGAGCAGACAGTGCCGCTCCCCAAGCAAAAGAAGCTGTTTCCTTGCGGAAACGAGGCTTCACCTTGGACGGCCATCGGGTCCTCACCCTGTACCGCCTCTCAGTTCTGGGGTGATTCTGGTTTCATCTTGGTAAAAATACCTCCGCCGGAGGCTCCGTCGGTCCAACACGCGACGCAAGTTGATCTGTGCGGGCCGCCTCCGGCGGGGAGGTATTTACGCCAAGATGAAACCAAGTGTCCCTTAAAGAGAGCCGGGCCGCGTTAACGTTAATGCGCGTCTAAAATTCCACGCCGATCTGCGCCTTGATTCCAGAGCGGAACGGGTGTTTGACCAGCTCCATTTCCGTGACCAGATCGGCCAATTCGATCAACTCGTCTTTCGCATTGCGCCCGGTCATCACCACATGGGTCATCTCGGGCTTTTCGTCGCGCAGGAAGGCCACGACCTCGTTCACGTCGATATAATCATAGCGCAGCGCGATGTTGATCTCGTCCAGCAGCACCATCGTGTTGGCCGGGTCGCGGATCAGCTCTTTTGCTTTTTCCCAGGCGGCGCCGGCCATTTCCATGTCGCGGGACTTGTCCTGCGTTTCCCAGGTGAAGCCCTCACCCATTGTGTGGAAGGCGCAGATGTCGGTAAACTTGCCCAGGATCAGGTCCCGCTCGCCCGTCGACATACCGCCTTTGATGAACTGCACCACGGCGCATTGCATGTCATGCGCGATGCAGCGGAAGATCATCCCGAAGGCGGCAGAGCTTTTGCCTTTGCCCTTGCCGGTATGCACAATCACCAAGCCCTTTTTGTCGGTCTTGGTCGCCATGATCTTGTCGCGGGCCGCTTTCTTTTTGGCCATCTTCATGGCGTGGCGGTCGAGATCTTCTGGGGTGTCGGACATGGGCGGTCTCCTTGCTTGGACAAATCGTGGGGGAGGGGGGCAAAACATGCAAGCGGTAACACTTTGTTAAAGGTTGTGACCTAGGGATTAACCGTCGCCCCAGATACAGGCTCTAATGAAAATACTCCCAATTCTAACGGCACTCACTCTGGCAGGTTGTAATGCGCCGGGGGTCGATTTTTGGGGCGGCACGACATCCAAACATTCCGTCGGTGGTCACAGTTTTTCGGTGACCATTGCATCGAACCGGGCCGAGGCCTACCGCACCAGCCCCGCGCGCAGACTGTCGCGTGCGCAGGTGTTTGACAGCGCGGCGCGCGCGATGGAGCAGGCCAGCGGCTGCGCCGTGCCGCGCGACACATTGATCGGCGATGTGGCCCGCATCGAGGCGGAGTTGATCTGCTAGCCGCATAGCCGGTCCAGCAGCGCCCGTGCGGAGTTCGATTTGGGCACCCACAACCCACGCTCAATCGCCTCGTTTAGCCGCTGCGCCATTTCGCGCAACGCGGGCGCGTTGTGTTCCGCGATGAAGTCGCGGGTCTCGTCATCCTCAAGAAAAGCCTGATGGACCAGATCGAAGTGATGGCCCCGCACCGTGCCCGTCGTGGCGGCAAAGGCGAAGAGGTAATCGAGCGTGGCGGCCATCTCGAACGCGCCCTTGTAGCCGTGGCGCTTGACCCCGTCGATCCATTTTGGATTGACCACACGGGAGCGCACGACCCGCCCGATCTCGTCTTCCAAGGTACGAATAACGGGGCGCTCCGGCCGGGAATGATCGTTGTGATAGATGGGCCGGTCGCGGCCTTGCAAAGTTGAGACCGCTGCCGCTGCGCCACCCTCGAACTGGTAGTAGTCATCGGAGTCGAGCAGGTCATGCTCGCGGTTGTCCTGGTTCTGGACCACGGCCTCCACCTCGCTGAGGCGGGCGGTCAGCGCGGGCTTGTCCTGCACCCCTTCGCCGTCTTTGCCGTAGGCGTAACTGCCCCATTCTAAATAGGCCTGCGCGAGATCGGCCTTGTCGGCCCAGAGCCGCTCGTCGATCATCGCTTGCAGACCCGCCCCATAGGCACCGGGTTTGGACCCGAAGACGCGCGAGGGGGTTTCGCCAGCTTTGCTGCGCGCCGCAGCCGGGTTCAGGTCAGCGGGCTCATCCAGCGCCTGAATGGCACGCGCGGCGCTGTCGACGAGGGCGATTTGCTGCGGGAAGGCGTCGCGGAAAAAGCCCGAGACCCGTAGGGTGACGTCCACCCGCGGGCGGCCAAGCACGCTTTGGGGCAGGATCTCGAACCCGGTGACGCGGCGGTTGGCGCTGTCCCATTTGGGCTTGCAGCCCATCAGCGCCAGACATTGTGCGATATCATCGCCTCCCGTACGCATATTGGCGGTGCCCCAAGCGGTCAGGAGCAGCGCGCGAGGCCAGTCGCCGTGATCTTGCAGGTGCTTCTCAATGAGCAGGTTTGCGGATTTCCAGCCCAAGGCCCAGGCCGTGGGCGTGGGCACCGCCCGGCTGTCCACGGAGAAGAAGTTGCGTCCCGTGGGAAGCACATCCAAGCGCCCCCGCGTGGGCGCGCCGGACGGTGCCGGGGCGACGAAATGCCCCTTGAGGGCGGTGAGGAGCCCCGCCCCTTCTGCAGGGCCACAGGCATCCACTGTCGGGCGGATATGTGATGCAATCTCAGACAGGATATCGGTTGACGCTCGGCTGACGCCATCGCCCCACCCGCCATCCCGCACGAGCCTGATGGCAAGCAGTTCGATACGTTCAAGCGTGTCGCCATGACTGCGCCACGCGTCTTCACTGACCTGCGCAAGCGCCTCTGGGCGCGGGCCCATCCAGGGCGCGGCCATATCGCAATCGAGCGGGTCGAACCCCAGATCAAGATCGTCGGAAATCGCGCGAATAAGCGAGGCGTTCACCCCTTTGCCATCGCCACGCGGCACACGGGTCAAGGCGATGACCAGATCACGCGCCAAGCTGCCCTCGGGGGAGGTGCCAAACACATGCAACCCATCGCGGATTTGCGCCTCTTTCAACTCGCACAGATAGGCATCGAGCTTGGCCAGATCACCGTCCTCATCTTCCCCTTTCATGCCCACATCCGCGTCGAGGCCGGTGGCTTGAGTCAGAGTTAAAATCTCCTTGCGCAGATGGGTGATGCGGCGCGGGTCAATGCCTGCAGCCTCGTAATATTCATCGACCAAGGCTTCCAGATCGCGCAAAGGCCCGTAGGTTTCGGCCCGCGTCAGGGGTGGGGTCAAATGGTCGATGATCACCGCCTGCGCGCGGCGTTTGGCCTGCGTCCCCTCGCCGGGGTCGTTGACGATGAACGGATAGACATGCGGCATCGGTCCGAGCACCGCTTCGGGCAGGCATTCATCGGACAGCGCAGTGGCCTTGCCGGGGAGCCATTCGAGGTTGCCGTGTTTGCCCATATGGACAATCGCATGCGCGCCCCATTCGGCACGGAGCCAGAAATAGAAGGCCAGGTAATTATGAGGCGGGACGAGGTCGGGGGAATGATACGTCTCCGTCGGGTCAATGTTGTAGCCGCGGGCAGGTTGCAGGCCAATGACGGCGTTGCCAAACCGGTGGATCGACAGTTTGAATCCCGTTGCGACACCCTCCGGGGGGGATATTTCTGAACGCAGAAAGAATGGGTCGTCTTCCGGTTGCCTCCAGCGGTCTTCGATGCGTTGGCGGATTGCGTAGGGCAGCTTGGCGTATTCGGCATTGTAGATGTCTAGCGGCAGGATCTCTCCGCCTGCCGTCTCGGCGCGGTCGGTCAGCCAGTTGGTGGGGCCCGCCATGATCTGGTCCATCAGGGCCTTTGCGTTTTCGGGCGGCGCGGTGTCGTAGCCTGCCTCTTGCATCAGGCGGAGCGCCTGCACCGTCGAGGCGGGTGTGTCCAGCCCGACGCCATTGGCCAGCCGCCCGTCCTTGTTGGGGTAGTTGGCGAGGATCAGCGCGACCTTGCGATGCCTTGCCTCCGTCCGGCGCAGCTTGGCCCAGTTTGCCGCCAGCCGGGCCACGAAACTGATCCGGTCGCCCCGCGCGCGGTAAGTGGCGATGGGGCATTCCGTGGCCTCGTCGAAAAACGCCTCTCCTTTGAAGCTGACGGCGCGGGTCAGGATGCGGCCATCGACTTCGGGAAGGGCCACGTTCATCGCAATATCACGCGCGCTGAGGCCGGATTGGCCTTCCTCCCACGCGGCCTCGGAACTGGCGGCAAACACCACCTGAAACACGGGCGAGTGGTTGGCCGAGGCGTGGACCAGCGGGTTCATCGTGGTCGGGTCCCCATCATGTGGAGAGCCCACGGCGAAGGAGGTGGCGTTCAGGATCACCTCCGGCGGGGCCTGTTCGAACAGGGTTTGCAGCGTGGCCTGGCTCACCGGGTCTTTCAGGGAGGCCACGAAGATCGGCAGCGGGTTCAGCCCCTCGCGCAGCAGGGATTTCACCATCCGGTTGATCGGCGCAAGCCCCGCGCCCTGCACCAGCGCGCGGTAAAAGATCAGCGGCACAATCGGCGCGCCTTCGGTCCATGCGGCCTGCGCGGTGGCCAGATCGCTCACACCCGCACCGGGCCAATACACACCCGCGCGCAGCAATGGCGTGGCGGCTTGCGGCCTCTCGCCGCCATCCAGCATCGCCTGTGCGTAGCTCAGAAAATTGGCGGCATTGGCAGGCCCGCCCTCAACCATATAGGCCCAGAGCGCGTCATAGTCTTCGGGGCTCACCGTGCTCAACCCGCGCAGCTCCGCGTCGGGTTTGTCGTCGCCGGGCAGGGCCGCGAAGGGCACGCCCGCGTCATGCAGATGGGCGGCATATTGCTCCAGCCCGTATTTCCAGTAACCCGACCCGCCAAGGCACCGCGCGATCACGAGTTTGGACTTGGTGGCGCAGGCCTCGATATGCAGATCGACCGACATCGGGTGCTGCAAATGGGTGAGGTTGGCAAGCCGCAGGGCGGGGGCGTTTTCCATCTCCGCGCGGGCCTGCGACAGGGCGGCCAGCTCCGTATCTGCGGCGGAGATGAAGACCACGTCGGCGGGCGTCTGACCCAGATCAACGGGCTCGGTGCCGTTGTCGATGCTTCCGGGGGTGGCGGCGAGAAGGTGCATTAAAGAGGCCTCAGGAGATGAGTAAGTTTGCCGGATCGAAGCTAGAGGCGCTTCACCATGAACAGGCTGGAGGGGCTTTCCGGGTAGTCGCCAAACGGGCCGCAATAGGTGAAGCCGTACCGTTCATAAAGCCGGTGCGCGGCGTGCAGCGTGTTGCCGGTTTCCAGCTTCAAATACGAAAGGCCCAAACCGCGCGCGTCCTGTTCGATCCTGCTCAGGATACCCGAGGCCACGCCTTTGCCGCGCCCGGCCTCCGAGGTGAACATGGATTTCACCTCGCCGTAGTCCCCCATAACCTTGAACGCGCCGCAGCCCAGCGTGGTGTCGCCGTCGCGGGCCACAAAGAAATGCACCTCCGGCACGCAGAGCGCGTCGATGGACAGATAGTGGTTGTCCTCCGGCGGGAACAGGCTTTCCATCAGCGCGTGGCTGGCCTGCAATAAAGCCACAGATTGCGGGTCTTTCGGGTCACCGCGCGCGATGATCATGCGCTCAGCGCGGACTCAATTGCCGCATGGTCCAGACCCGCTTGGCCGATCACCACCAGCCGCGTTTCGCGGGGCTCCTCCGCGCCAAAGGGCCGGTCGAAATAGGTGTCGATGCGCGGGCCAACCGTTTGCAGGGTCAGGCGCATCGGCTTGCCCGCAACGGCGGCGAAGCCTTTGAGGCGCAGGATGTCATGGGCGCGGATCACCTCCGCCACTTGCTCTGCAAAGGCCTTCGGGTCGGTGATCTCTGGCCGGGTGACGACGAAGCTTTCAAACGCGTCATGGTCGTGGTCATGATGGTGGTCGTCGTGATGATCGTCGTGGTGGTGGTCGTCATCATGGTGGTGGTGATGCAGCTCGTGGCGGGCATCGAGATCCCCCTCCGCGCCGATGCCTTGACCCAGCAGCACGTCCACCGGCAGCTTGCCCATGGAGGTCTTCACAACCTGCACGCTGTCGCGGCTCTCATCCTTCAAAGAGCGGACCAAAGCCGCGCTTTCATCCTCGCTCAGCAGGTCGGATTTGTTGACCACGATCATGTCGGCGCAGGCCACCTGATCTTCAAACAGCTCCGACAGCGGCGTCTCATGATCAAGGTTTTCGTCCAGCTTGCGCTGCGCGTCCACCGCGGCGACGTTATGGGCGAACCGCCCCTCGGAGACCGCCTTGCCGTCCACCACAGTGACGACGCCGTCCACGGTGACTTGGGTGGAAATCTCCGGCCAGTTGAAGGCGCGCACCAGCGGTTGCGGCAGGGCCAGACCGGAGGTCTCGATCACAATGTGATCCGGCCTGTTCTCGCGGGCCAGCAGCTTTTCCATGGTCGGCACGAAATCATCCGCCACGGTGCAGCAGATGCAGCCGTTCGATAGCTCCATGATATCATCCTCAGAGCAGGTCTCGTCGCCGCAGCCTTTCAGGATATCGCCATCCACGCCCAGATCGCCAAACTCGTTGATAATGAGCGCGATGCGCTTGCCATTCGCGTTTTGCAGCATGTGGCGGATCAGGGTGGTTTTGCCGGCCCCAAGAAAGCCGGTGACGACGGTGGCGGGGATCTTTGCGGGCATCTAAGCCTCCTCTGATCGGGTCCAGACCATGGCGGCAAACAGCCCCAACAGGACCCATGAAATTAGGGCGACGCCCATCACGCGGGCGACAAATTCGGAGGCCAGCTCCGACGGAGCCACCCCGAAATAGGCATCAAGATGCGGCGCGCCGATCAGATGCGGGACGACGATGATGGCGACGCCAGCCAACGCAACAAAGCCTGTCGGTCCAAACGCAATGGCAGCGATCCCGATCAGGGTGCAAGCGACGGTGGCAAGATACCAAACCTGACGCGGCCCGACCTCCGCCCCTATAGCTCCGGGCAGTTCCGGCGGCATCCCGATGGCGGGCGCGATGACCACGGCAATGGCGCCGCACAGCCCCCAGACGATCCCGCGCCGCGGCGTGATCTCATACCCCGCGCGGGTGGCCAGCGCGAAGCCCGCGACCATGAAGAACGCGTAAGCCGTAAAGGTCACGGCGCTGAAGCCGATGGTGTAGATATGGCGCAGCGGCTCGTCCCACACGCTGGGCGCGCCGCGGTCAGATTGCGTGGAGCCATCGGACGCGAAATGCACCCGCGCGCCGGATTCGTACAGCTCGGCTTCCATGATCAACGGGACCACGAGCCACAGTTGCAAAAGCGCGGCAAGCACGCCCGCTCCAACACCAGCGAACACGGCGCTGGTCAATATTTGGCGAAGCATCTGCTTAGTGGCAGGGGAAAGACATGGCGTGGCGCATGTCGTGGGCGGTGTCATGCAGGACGGAGGCCTGCGCAAAACCTGCGGCAAACAGCAGCGTCAGGCCCAAAAGGACCGCGCCGGCAATGCCCATCATATCCGCGTTGGCGGAGGCTTTGGACTGGGTCTGTGCAATCGCTTGTGCGTTCTTGGTCATCGTCATTCTCCTATCACCGTCACCCCGACGGCGCGTGGGTTTCAAAGCGCACGGCTGGTCTCCTGGCTCGCGGGTCGAGGTGCTGTGTCGGCCTTCCCGGTTTCCCAGTGGCATCGTTCGACAGGCACTCACCGCTTACAGTCGCGGGGGCGGCTCCGGCATTGCGTCCCTGATTGGGTCACGCGCACCGTATTCCCATTTTTCCCCGCTACGCTTTGCGCCCACGGGGAACCATGCGTCATGACCATGCGCGCGAATGCCCCTGGCGGTCAAGGTCGATTCCGACCAGCAGACGCTGGGAAACGTCACCACCGCCTTGTCCCGAAACCCGCAAATATCCGCAACATCCTGTGGATAATCCGCGCATTTCATCCACATCTGGTGGGCTGCTCTTGACTCAATGGAGTGCGGTCCAAACAATCAGCCCTTCGCAGCCCCCGATTCCGTGGACCCATCGCCCGTGCGCTTTTCGAAACTCAGATTGAACGGCTTCAAAAGCTTCGTGGACCCCACGGAGCTGATCATTGCCGACGGGTTGACCGGCGTGGTCGGGCCAAATGGCTGCGGCAAGTCTAACCTGCTGGAGGCCCTGCGCTGGGTCATGGGCGAGAACCGCGCCAAATCCATGCGCGGCTCCGGCATGGAGGACGTGATTTTCGCAGGTGCCATGTCCCGCCCCGCCCGCAACTTTGCCGAAGTCTCCTTGCAGATCGACAATTCCGAGCGGCTGGCCCCGGCGGGGTTCAACGATCTCGACAATCTTGAGATCATCCGCCGCATCACCCGTGACGCAGGGTCGGCTTACAAAACCAACGGCAAAGACGTGCGCGCCCGCGATGTGCAGATGCTCTTTGCCGACGCCTCCACCGGGGCGCATTCCCCCGCGCTCGTCCGGCAGGGACAGATCTCGGAGCTGATCAACGCCCGCCCCAAAGCCCGCCGCCGCATCCTTGAGGAAGCCGCAGGCATCTCCGGCCTCTATCAACGGCGTCACGAGGCGGAGCTGAAGCTGAATGGCGCCGAAACCAACCTCGCCCGCGTCGAAGACGTGCTCGAACAGCTCGCCACCCAGCTGGCCCAGCTCGCCCGCCAAGCCAAACAGGCCGCGCGCTACCGCGAAATTGGTGACGAGCTGCGCCGCTCCGAAGGCTTGCTGCTCTATCGCCGCTGGAAAGAGGCCGACGAGACTCGCGCCACCGCCGCCGCCGAGCTGACCGAACGCACGCAAGTGGCCGCCCAATCCGAGCGTCAGGCGCGTGAAGCGGCCAAACTGCGCGAAACCCAGGACGCCGCCCTGCCGCCCCTGCGCGAAGAAGAGGCCGTCGCCGCCGCGATCCTGCAACGTCTTCAAGTCCAGCGCGACACGCTCAGCGACCAGGAAGCGCAGGCCACGCGCACCATCGAGACCCTCACCGGCCGCATCGCGCAGCTGGCCCAGGACATTGAACGCGAGGCTTCGCTGAACAAGGACGCAGGCGAAACCATCGAGCGGCTCGAATGGGAAGAAAAAGAACTCGCCAAGGCCTCCGACGGCCACACCGACGCGCTTGATCAAGCAGGCACGGACGCGCGCGAGGCGGCCAACATCCTCTCGGACCGCGAAACCGCCCTGTCGGAGCAAACCGAAGACGTGGCCCGCCTGTCGGCCCGCCACCAATCTGCGCACCGCTTGCAAGAAGACGCCGTCAAAACGCTGGACCGCTACGAGGGCGAGGCCACCAAGGCCCGCACCGCAATGGCCGAGGCCGCAGAAGCCGTCACCAAAGCAGGCGCGGACCTGACCGCCGCGCAAGCCGCCTCCACCGCCGCCGCCGCTTTGGCCGAAGAAGCCGACGCGGCCTTGGCCAAAATCGACGCGGAACGCGGCGAGGCGCAGACCCGCGAAGAAGCCGCCCGCGCCCAACGCTCCGAGGCCGAAGGCGAGGCCAATGCCCTGCGGGCCGAAGCCACCGCACTCGCCAAACTGGTCGAACGCGACACCGCCGACGGCACCCAATTGCTCGACGTGGTGCAGGTGAAATCCGGGTTCGAGAAAGCCCTCGGGGCCGCCCTCTCCGACGACCTGCGCGCGCCGCAGATCGAGGCCGAAGACCCCACCGGCTGGGCGCTTCTGCCCGG
>CAYXIZ010000005.1:0-32882 GCA_964465485.1 uncultured Rhodobacterales bacterium
CCCACCATCGGCACGCCTGCCGCATAGCTGTCGCGGATGAAGGTTTTGAGCGGCTCAATAAAGGCGTGGTCTTCATAGGCGCCATGTTTGGACCCGGTTAGAAGCCAGCCGTCGCATTCCGTGATGCTGCCCGGAAACTGCATGAACTCAACGTCGTAGCTGGCAAAGCTAAAGCCGTGTCCGTCCAGCAGTCGCGCGAACATGTCGGGGAAGGTGCCGTGCTTGGTTTCGACCTCGGGCATGGTGTGGCCGCATTCGAGGATGCCGATTTTCATGTGGAGACTCTTTGATTGTGTTGCCAGACGTTACCTGAGGACGAGCCCCATGGGAAGGACGGGCCCCATGGGAAGTTACCCGCCACGCTCCGCGCTCAGACCGTGTCGAGGTAGAGGTCGATACGTTCCGCAGGGCTCAGCTCCGTGTAATATTGCGCCTCTTGCTTTTTGGTCATCACGTAGTTGCGGATCAGTTGTCTGGGCAGCAGGCGCGGGGTCAGCGGTTCCCGCTCGAAGGCAGAAATAGCCGCCTGCCAAGTGGTCGGCAGTTGTGCCAGCCCCGCCTCATAGGCGGAGCCTTTCACCGGCGCGGGTGCGGCCAGCTTGTCTTCTATGCCCAGCAAGGCGGCGCCCAAAACCACCGACAGCATCAGGTAGGGGTTGATGTCGCCGCCTGCGACTCGGTGCTCGATCCGCCGCGCCTTGTGCTCCCCTGCGGGGACGCGAATGGCGGTGGTGCGGTTCTCATAGCCCCAGCCAATGCCGGTCGGGGCGTGGGCGTCGGGCGTGAAGCGGTCATAGCTGTTGCCATGCGGCGCGAAGACCAGCATGGAGGCGGGCATGGCGGCCAGACAGCCGGCAATGGCCTGTTGCAGCAGCGCGGTTCCGGCCTCGCCGCCATCGTCGAAAATATTGCGCCCGTCGCGGTCGAGCACGGAGAAATGCGTGTGCAGGCCGGTGCCTGCATGCTCTGCGTAGGGTTTGGCCATGAAGCTGGCGGCGAAGCCGTGTTTGCGGGCCAATCCGCGCACCATCAGCTTGAAAAGCCACGCATCATCCGCCGCCTTCAGCCCGTCCGGGCAATGGCTGAGATTGATCTCATATTGCCCGATCCCGCCCTCGGAAATTGCGGCCTCGGCGGGGATGTCCATCGCCTCGCAGGCGTCATAGAGCTCCGTGAAGAAGCTGTCGAACGCGTCCAGCGCCCGCAGGGACAGCACCTCGCCGCCCAAGCGGCGTTTGCCGGAGCGGGGCGAGGGCGGGGGTTGCAGCGTCTCGCCGCTGTCGTCGATGAGGTAGAATTCCAGCTCCGTGGCCACCACGGGCGTCCAGCCGTGGCTGGCATAGCGGTCGAGCACGGATTTCAGCGCGTGCCTCGGATCGCCCGCAAAAGGCGTGCCATTGTCCAGAAACATCCACATCGGCAGCAGCGCTGTTGGCGTGCCCAGCCATGGCATGGGCACAAAGCCGCGCTCTGTGGGTTTGAGCACGCCGTCGGCGTCGCCGGAGGCGAAGACCAGCGGGCTGTCTTCGATGTCGTCGCCCCAGATATCCACGTTCAGCACCGACATGGGCATGCGAGACCCTTCGCTCAGCAGCTTATCCCCAAACCGCGCAGGCATCCGTTTGCCGCGCGCTTGCCCGTTGAGGTCGGAGACCGCCGCACGAATGTTGCGGATCTCGGGATGTTCGGAAAGCCAGGTGGTCATGTGGTGTCCCTAACGGTGCTCAGCTTTGCGCCACTTGGCAGGGCCGCCGCAGAGCCGTCAAGGGTGTTAGCCGTTCAGCCGGTCTATGACCCGCTGGCGGGCCAGCGCACTGTCGCGGTCATTGATGCCCAGCAGCGGGGAGACCATGCGGATCAGGCTGTCTTCGTCGTCGGAGCGGGACCCGTCGGCCAGCGCCAGCTCCCAGATGTCTTCGATGACGCTGTCGCGCTGCTCATGGGCGGTGTGGTCCTTGATGGCGCGGGTGAAGCGCACCGTGTCGGGGGCCTCGGTCTCTAGCAGTTCGGCGTCGCCGCGCAGCTTGGCGGCCTCGGCATCGGTGATCTGGTAGCGCCGCGCGAGGATCAGGTCGATGCGCGAGGCCTCGGAGGCATCATAGCTGCCATCGGTGCGGGCCAGCCGCACCAGCAAGGCGGCCAGCGCCAGCCTTGCGTCAGTGTCAGGCAGCGGGTCAGGCGTGTCGCCGGTCAGAACTTTCAGGAGCGCGTCAAACATTTACGGATCATACCCTTCTACGATAACCAGATTGGCGGTGGAGGCCCCGTCACGGATCGCCTTGGCGTCCTGATATTCGGGGCTGTTATAGCAGGCCTCAGCCGTGGCGAGGTCCTTGAATTCGATCACCACAGTGCGCGGCGCGGGCGTGCCTTCCTTGTCTGTCTGCGCGCCGCCACGCACCAGAAATTTCGCGCCGTATTTGGCGAAGGCAGTGGCGTTTGCCTCGCGGTAGCGCTGGTAGGCGTCAGGGTCGGTAACGGTCGCATTGGCGACCCAGTAGGCTTTGGGCATGACAGGTCCTTTTGCGGCGCTGTGGTCCCTAACAGCTAGCCAGAACGCGCCGATTTGCAAGGGCCGGGCTTGTGGGCAGAGGTCACGTCTCGGTGGGCAGAAGCGACAGGCGCAGCTCTTTGATCAGTGCCATCTCTTCGGCGCGTTCGACCCCGTCAGCCTCCGCCACCCGTTTGAGGACAGTCAGCAGAGCAGCCCGGTCCCCGAGGGGAACATTGTCGCGCACCAGCGCCACAAATTCATCCGTATCGGGTGCGGCCTTTTCCAATTGCTCACACGTGGCGCGCATCTTGGCGGCCTCCACCGGGTTCAGAGCGAACCGGTCGGCCAGCACCCGGTCAAGGGTCGAGATCTCGGCATGGTGATAGACCTCGTCCACCTTGGCCATGCGCACCAGCAAAGCGCCAAGGGCCAGCTCCGTGGTGACCTCGGGCAGGGGCTCTGCGGGCGTGGATTTGGTAAACCAAGATGCGAACATGAGGGGCTCCTATACCAGACGCGAGACGTCCTTTGCGGCGCGCACGAAATCGGCAAACAGCGGGTGCGGCGCGAAGGGTTTGGATTTCAGCTCAGGGTGGAATTGCACGCCGATAAACCACGGGTGGTCCTTGACCTCGACGATCTCGGGCAGCTTGCCATCGGGCGACATACCCGAGAAGATCAGCCCCTGTTTTTCCAGCTCTTCGCGGTATTTGATGTCGACCTCATAGCGGTGGCGGTGGCGTTCCTCGATGGAGGTGGTGCCGTAGACCTCAGCCACTTTTGAGCCCTCGTTCAGCGTCGCGTTATAAGCGCCCAGCCGCATGGTGCCGCCCTTGTCATCACCTTCGCGGCGCTTGACCTTATGGTTGCCCTGCACCCATTCCTTGAGGTGGTAGACCACCGGCTCAAACCGTTTCTTGCCCGCCTCATGGTCGAATTCCTCAGAGCCTGCGGTCTCGATCCCGGCCAGATTGCGCGCGGCCTCGATAACGGCCATCTGCATGCCCAGACAGATGCCCAGATAGGGGATTTTGTGCTCGCGGGCGAATTGCGCGGCCTTGATCTTGCCTTCGGTGCCGCGCTCTCCAAAGCCGCCGGGCACCAGAATGGCGTGGTAGCCTTCGAGATGTGGGGCCGCGTCCTCGCGGTCGAAAATTTCCGCATCGACCCATTCAATCCTGACCTTCACCCGGTTTTTCATCCCGCCATGGGTCAGCGCCTCATTGATCGACTTATAGGCGTCTTCCAGCTGAGTGTATTTGCCGACGATGGCGATTTTGACCTCGCCTTCGGGGTTATTCACCCGGTCTTTGACGTCTTCCCAGACGTGCAATTTCGGCTTTGGAGCGGGCGTGATGCCGAACGCGTCCAGAACCGCCTGATCGAGCCCTTGCTCGTGATAGGCCAGCGGGGCCTCGTAGATGGATTTCAAATCGTAAGCCGCAATCACGCTTTCCTTGCGCACGTTGCAAAACAGCGCCAGCTTTTCGCGCTCTTTCTCGGGGATCTCATGCTCCGAGCGGCAGACCAAAATATCAGGCGCGATGCCGATGGATTGCAGCTCCTTGACGGAATGCTGCGTGGGCTTGGTCTTCAATTCACCCGAGGCCGCCAGATAGGGCAGCAGGGTCAGATGCATGAACAGGCATTCGCCGCGTGGGCGTTCATGGGCAAATTGCCGGATCGCCTCAAAGAAGGGCAGGCCTTCAATGTCGCCCACGGTGCCGCCGATCTCGCAGAGCATGAAGTCGACCTCGTCATCGCCGATCTCGATGAAGTCCTTGATCTCGTTGGTGACATGCGGGATCACTTGGATGGTCTTGCCCAGATAGTCGCCGCGCCGCTCCTTTTCCAAAACGGTGGAATACACCCGCCCCGAGGAGATGGAATCGCTGTTGCGCGCGGCCACGCCGGTGAAGCGCTCGTAATGGCCCAGATCAAGGTCGGTCTCCGCCCCGTCATCGGTGACAAACACCTCGCCATGCTCAAAGGGCGACATGGTGCCGGGGTCGACGTTCAGATAGGGGTCCAGCTTGCGCAACCGAACCGAATAGCCGCGCGCCTGCAACAGCGCGCCAAAGGCCGCAGAGGCCAGCCCTTTGCCAAGCGAAGACACAACGCCGCCGGTAATAAAAATGTATCTCGCCATGTGCCGATGCGCCCCGCGTCCAAGTGTTTTTATGGTCTTTCAGGGCGTGCAGATGCCCTTACTCACGGGAGTTAAGAAATAGAGGATTCGAGGCCCCCCCGCAACCGTGCAGGCCCGCTTTATCCCCAGAAAATACCCAGATACAGTGGGGGCGGTAACGTAAGCCCCCAGAATTGGTAGGAAATTGCCGCTCGTGCGGTGCTTACTCGTCCACGCGGGGTGGCGTCAGCGGTGCGTCGCCCGTGGTCGGCGGCAACAGCACGTCACCCGATGGGACTGCGCCTTCCTCAGTGGTCACAGGCGGCAGCAAGCCGTCGCCATCCAGCACCGAGGAGCCGCCCGCGTTTTGCGTGGCCAATACCGTCAATGTGATCGAGGTGATCACAAACGCGATGCCAAAAAGCCATGTCAGCTTGCCCAAAGCGGTCACGCCCGGACGGCCCGACATGGCCCCGCCGCCACCACCGCCGCCAATGCCAAGACCGCCGCCCTCAGAGCGTTGGATAAGCACGATCCCGATCAGGCAGAGCGAGATGATCAGGTGGATGGTCAGGACAATGTTTTCCATGGAGGGATGCGGCCTTCGCGTTCAAGATGGCGCGTATGTAATCGTGGCGTGGCCCGCACGCAACCCATAGCACGCGGATTGCGCCTGATGAATGCGCGATTGAGGCTTTCGCCCGCCGAACCCGCCCGCTATACGGGCGCGGGTTTATCCAAGTCAAAGGAAAGCATCATGGCCAATGTCGTCGTTGTCGGCGCCCAATGGGGTGACGAGGGGAAGGGCAAGCTGGTGGACTGGCTGTCGGAGCGCGCCGATATCGTGGTGCGCTTCCAGGGCGGCCATAATGCGGGCCATACGCTGGTCGTGGGCGAGACCGTTTACAAGCTGCACGCGCTGCCCTCCGGCGTGGTGCGCGGCGGCAAGCTGTCGATCATCGGCAATGGCGTGGTGCTCGACCCGTGGCACCTGATCAAGGAAATCGCGACAATCGGCGAACAGGGCGTGAAGATCACGCCGGATAATCTGATGGTGGCCGAGAACACGCCGCTGATCCTGCCGATCCATGGCGAGCTGGACCGGGCCCGCGAGGAAGCGGCTTCCAAAGGCACCAAGATCGGCACCACCGGGCGCGGCATTGGGCCTGCCTATGAAGACAAGGTCGGGCGGCGTTCGGTGCGGGTGGCGGATTTGGCGGATCCGGCCACGCTGGAGGCCCGCGTGGACCGCGCGCTGCAACACCATGACCCGTTGCGCAAAGGCCTCGGCATCGAGGCGATTGACCGCGACGCGCTTGTGGCCCAGCTCAACGAGATCGCGCCCAAAGTGCTGCCCTTCGCGGCTCCCGTCTGGAAGGTGCTCAACGAGCGCAAGAAGCAGGGCCAGCGGATCCTCTTTGAAGGGGCGCAAGGCGCGCTTCTCGACATTGATTTCGGGACTTATCCGTTTGTGACCTCGTCCAATGTGATCGCCGGGCAAGCGGCCACCGGGGTTGGCGTGGGGCCGGGCTCCATTGACTATGTTCTGGGCATCGTGAAGGCCTATACCACCCGCGTCGGCGAAGGCCCGTTCCCGACGGAGCTGCATGACGCGGACGGGCAGCGCCTCGGCGAGCAGGGCCATGAGTTCGGCACCACCACCGGGCGCAAGCGCCGCTGCGGCTGGTTTGACGCGGCCCTCGTGCGCCAAACCTGCGCCACCTCCGGCGTCACCGGCATCGCGCTGACCAAGCTCGACGTGCTGGACGGGTTCGAGACGCTGAAGATTTGCGTGGCCTATGATCTGGACGGGGAGCGGCTGGATTACCTGCCCACGGCGGCCGACCAACAGGCGCGCTGCGTGCCGATCTATGAGGAAATGCCCGGCTGGTCGCAATCGACCAAAGGCGCGCGCAGCTGGGCGGAGCTGCCTGCCGAGGCCATCAAATATGTGCGCCGCGTGGAGGAGTTGATCGACTGCCCCGTCGCTCTACTTTCTACCTCGCCGGAACGCGAAGACACTATTTTGGTGACTGACCCGTTCGCGGATTGAGGACAGAACGCACACGCCCCAACAGACACGCCCAAACAGACGGAGACACCATGGCCCTAAGCTACAAAGCCCGCAAACGCTGGTCGCTGCTGTTTCTGCTGGTGGGCTTGCCGCTCTATATCGTCGTGGCGGTGTCTCTGGTGGGGCTCCTGCCGCGCCCGTCTTTCGTGCTGGAATTGCTGATTTATCTGGGGCTCGGCATCCTTTGGGCGCTGCCGCTGAAGGCGCTGTTTAAAGGCATAGGCCAAGCGGATCCTGATCAAGACTGAGAGGCGTGGGCAGGCCTAAGCCGCCTGCAAACCGATCCCAAAAGGCAAAACGGGGCCCGCCCGAAGGCGCGCCCCATCCTGTGGTTGGTGCCAATGAAGGCGGGGATCACTCCCCGGCTTCGCGGGCCTCTGGTGCGAACTGGGATGTCTCCGAGATCACGAATTTGCCATTGCCACGTTTGACAATGCGGCCCCGACGCAGGAGCGAGCCGAAGGCGCGCAGGCCTTCCTCACGCGAGATTGCGCCTTCCTCGTTGATGCTGGTGGTCTTGTTCATCAGCATCGGGCGGGTGAAGTCGTCTCTTTGCTCCACATAAGCGTAATGTGCAGCGGCGGCCTCCAGCAGGTCCGGCAGCTCGACAGCCGCGTGGCGGGCTGCAAAGGCGCGGAAGCTTTCCTGATCGGAGGCGGAGAAGGGGTTCGGATCGACCTCTTCCTCGAACTCTTCCTCAAGGGCCAGATTGCCGGTGTTGATGCGGCGCGGGCTCACCTCGGTGGCGTCCGAGGCGGGGGCCTCTTCGCCGTCAATGCGCTGTTCGCTGACCAACACCAATGGCGATGGGCGCTTGGTCTCGGAGGCCTCAGAGTTGCTCTGTGCGCGTCCGGGGCGCACGACGCGGGCCAGATCGTCGCGATACTGGTCCATTTCGCGCTCGCCCTCATCGGCGGCGGCCTGCGCGATGCTGTCATCGGCTTTGGTGGCGGCGACAGCCGCTTTGAGATGCGCGATGGAGGCGCGGCGCACGGCCCCTTCGTCATCGTCAGACATGCGCGAGCGGGTGGCATCCATCAGACGGTTCAGCGCGTCATCCTCGTCTTCAACCTTGAGGGCGCGTTCCTTGCGGGCGGCGCGCTCTTCGGCCTCAAGCTCGGTATCCGCCTCAGACGTGGCGTCGTCCTCGGCATCCGCATCGTCGGCCATCGGGTCTTGGTTGGTTGCGGCCTGCATCTCTGCCTCGACCTGCGCCAATTCACGCATCAGCTCGGCCTCCGCATCGGCGGACAATTCGGAGCCGCTGCCGGGCTCGATTGTGTCCACAGACACATCGCCTGATTGCGCGGCTTCGATATCCTCGCGGGAGATCTTGGCGACTTTGATCGGGCGACGCTCGGACAAGGAGGCGTCGAGCGCATCCTCGTCAGCGGCGGCGTCCGGCATGTCCATTTCCGTGTCGGCAGACAGCGTGCTGTCTTCCTCGATCTGCGCCTCGGCAAAGGCCTGCGCCTCTGAGGCGACCTCCGTCTCGATGTCGATCTCGGGCTCGAACTCGTCGGCCTCTTCTACAGGCTCCTCGGCTGCATCCTCGTTCAAAGCGGCCAGCGCATCGTTCAGCGCGCTGTCATCTTCTTGCTCAGACGCGTCGTCATCACTTGCGTCATCTGCCGCGCGTGCCATGACACTTGCCAGCATGGAGCCGCCTTCGGCCGCATTGCCCTGATCGCTGTCCTCCTCATAGGCGGCACCGTATTCGGCCTCATATGCGGGCGCAGCGGAGGCATCAAATTCTTCGGCATGTTCGTCTTCATTAAAGAAGGCGGCTTCCTCGTCGGAGGCGGCGTTCTCCTTTGAGACCACGGCGCGGATGCGTTGCAGTTTTTCGGCAATGCTGTCGCGCTGGCCGTAGCCTGCATGTTCGCTGATGGTCTCGGCATCGTCTTGGGCCGTGTCGCCTGCATCTTCTGAGGCGGCCTCTTCGGCGGCAGTGTCCACGTCTTCCACGTCTTGCTCAGCCTTTTCAGCCACCACTGGGGCCACAGCAGGCGCGGCGACGGCAGCGGCAACAGGCGCTTCGGTCTCTGGCTGAGAGTCCGTTTGGCGCAGGACCAGCGAATTGTCGGACAGCTCGGCATCCACGCGGGAGCGATTCGTCTCCTCCGCGATGCGGTGCAGCATGTCTGCGTCAGGTTGTGGAGGCTCGGCCCCAAAGAAACGGTCCCCGGCGGCAAGATCGCGGAAATATTCCGCAATCGCTTTCATCGTCGAGAATGGATCGTCAAACCCTTCAAGGGTGCAAGAAAAGGTTCCGTAAGAAACCGTAAGAATTTTACTGTCACCAACCACGGTGTGCTCGCTTTCTCCCCAACCCACGGGGCAAAATTAGTCGATTGTGTTTCCGATTCCCAAAGAAAATCTATAGGGATCGGGCGGATTACCGACTTTGAACCACTGCTCTTTGTTTCTAATAAGGCCCCAATCCCCCAAATGATGGCGATAATTGTTCAGGCCCGCACATTTTTGACACTTTTGGGCGGCGCGCCGACCTCCGTTTCCGACCTGCGCGAGGCGCTGGCGCTGGCCCCGGTTCTGGTGGCCGCCGATGGTGGGGCCGACACGGCGCTGGCGGCGGGCCAGATGCCCGATGCGGTCATCGGGGATATGGATTCGATTTCGCCGCAGACGCGCGCCCGCATAAGCGAAGATAGGCTACACCACATCGCCGAGCAAGACAGCACGGATTTTGCCAAATGCCTGCACCGCATCCGCGCGCCTTTGATCCTTGCCCTCGGGTTTGCCGGAGGCCGTCTCGACCATCAGCTCGCTGCCTGCACCACGCTGGTCAATTTTCCGGACCAGACCGTGCTGCTGATCGGCGAGGAGGATATCTGTTTTCTCTGCCCGCACAGCCTTGCGATTGATCTGCCCGTGGGCACAAGGTTCTCCCTTTTCCCGATGGGGCCGGTGGAGGGGCAGAGCCGCGGGTTGAAATACCCGGTAGATGGGCTGACCATGTCGCCCGCCACGCGGGTCGGCACCTCGAACGAGGTCACCGGGCCGGTGCAATTAAGCTTCGAGCGCCGCGAGATGCTGGTGCTGGTGCCGCGCCCCTGTCTGGATGCGGTGATCGCCGCGCTGAGCTGAGCAGGATGTTTCAAACTCTAGGCAAATCCCGCGCAGATTTTCCGGCACCTGAAAGCAGGTCTTAGCATATCGCCCCTAGCGTCCTCCTTTGCACAGGCGGGCAGGATAGGAGGGCGCGGTGACCAAATCTCAGTTTCAGACCCCGTCCGGTTTTGCCGCCCGGACACTCATAGGCACGATGCAAGGTCTGATGTCGGCCGAAAACGTCAAACTCGGCATGGCGCTGCGTTTGCCGGATGGGGGCAGCGCGACGGTGATGTGGCGGCATGCCCGAACCGTGACGCTGCCGGGTCGCGTTGGCGACGCCCATCCGGTCATGATTGCGCGGGGGGCCTTCGGGCGCAATCAGCCTTCCCGCGATCTGGTGGTCAGCGCGCAGCAGCGGATACTGATCGGCCATAAAACGCAATGCCCCGGTATCGCGGCTGGCCCCGCGCTTGTGCCGGCAATTGCCCTTCTGGGACGGCCCGGCATCCATGTGCTTCAAAACACGAACAGGGTCACATGGGTGCATCTGGCCTGCCGCGCACATCACGTCTTCCATGTGCATGGCTGCCTGACGGAGACGGCGTTGCTGGAACCGGCTTTCCTCGCCAGCCTCTCCGCGATGGACCGCCTGCAGCTGACGGCCCTGTTTGCATCCAAGGGCATGCCAAACCCTGCCACAGCCGCGTCGCTGAACGGCCCGCCTGCTTATCCCTGTTACAGCGTGGGCGAGGGGCGGCGCATCCTGGCGGCGGTCACGCACCCGTAAAAGGGCCCGCAGTAAAGCACGCGCGAGGCGGTCATTTCTCACTCGCGTGCTGCCTGCAAACATCCTATAGAGAACCCGCTACATTCCCGGAGACGCCCAGATGCAGAAAAACCTGTCCCCCATCGACAAAGCAAAATACGTCGCCGCCAAACGGGCGGTCAGCTATGTGGAGGACGGCATGAAAGTGGGGCTCGGCACCGGGTCCACTGCGGCTTGGATGGTGCGATGCCTGGGCGACATGGTGCGCAATGAAGGGCTGAGCATCAAGGGCGTCGCGACCTCGACGCGCACCGCTACGCTGGCCCGCGAGGTGGGGGTGCCCATCATAACGCTGGACGAGGCCAAATGGCTGGACCTGACCATCGACGGCACCGATGAATATGACGCCAACCTGAACCTGATCAAAGGCGGCGGCGGGGCGTTGCTGCAAGAAAAGATCGTGGCCACCGCGTCTGATCAGATGGTGGTGGTCGCCGATGTGACCAAGCAGGTCGACACGCTGGGCGCCTTTCCCTTGCCCGTGGAAGTGATCCCCTTTGGCTGGCAGACCACCAAGGCGCTGATCGAGGAAACGCTGGTCAATCTCGATGTGCTGGGCCGCAGCTCCGCGCTGCGCATGAACAATGACGCGCCGTATATTACCGATGAGGGCAACTTCATCCTCGATCTGCAACTGCGCCGCATCGGCAATGCAAGGCAGCTCAGCCTTGTGCTCAACCAGATACCCGGCCTTGTCGAAAACGGGCTGTTCGTCGATATTTGTGACGTGGTGGTGATCGGCAATGGCGACGGCACGGTGGAAACCCGCGACATCAACAATGGCACGGTGGAGCATGACAAGATCGAGGTTGAGGAAACCGACAATCTGTTTGCTGACATTGCCGACTAGGCGTCTCCCTGAAAACGGCCTCGGCTGGGCCTCGGTGATAAGAAGGAATTTTTCATGAGCTTCGATTTTGATCTGTTTGTCATTGGCGGTGGCTCGGGCGGTGTGCGGGCGGCGCGGGTCGCGGCGGCGGAAGGTGCGAAGGTCGCGCTGGCCGAAGACAGCCGTCTGGGCGGCACCTGCGTGATCCGGGGCTGCGTGCCCAAAAAGCTGATGGTGTTTGCGTCCAGCTATTGCGCCGCGATGGGCGAGGCGCAGGATTACGGCTGGACCGTGCATACAGGCAGCTTCGACTGGCCGCGCTTTCAAGGCAAGCTGAACAAGGAGCTCGACCGGCTGGAGGGCGTCTACCGCTCCCTGCTGACCAATTCGGAAGTGGCGATTTACGACGCCCGCGCGACCGTGAAAGACGCCCATACCGTGGCGCTCAGCAGCGGGGAGGAAGTGACCGCCAAGCACATCCTTGTGGCCACCGGCGGCAGGCCGCAATTGCCGGGCATCGAGAATGACCATCTGGGCATCACCTCGGACGATATCTTTCATCTGCCCGAGCTGCCCAAGCGCATCCTGATTGTCGGCGGCGGCTTCATTGCCTGCGAATTTGCCTGCATCCTGAACGGGATGGGCGTGGATGTGACGCAATATTACCGGGGCGCTCAGGTGCTGCGCGGCTTTGACGACGAGGCGCGGGGGCTGGTCTCCGAGATGATGACCCAAAAAGGGGTGAATTTGCATCTGGGCACCAATGTTGTGGAGATGCGCCGGGAGGCCGATGTCGATGACACCTCCGCCATGCCGGTCTCGGACGCCGCCGCCGGGCTGACCCCGGAACAGGAGGCAGAGCTGCGCGCCAAACATGGCGCGGGCAAAGGCGGGCCGATTTGGGTCAAGGCCTCGAACGGCACGACGGAAGTGTTCGATCAGGTGCTTTTTGCCACCGGCCGGACGCCCAATACCGACGATCTGGGGCTGGAGAATACCGGCGCCGAACTGGGCCGCCGGGGCGAGGTCGTGGTCGATGACTATAGCCAGACCGGGCAGCCCTCCATCTATGCGATTGGCGACGCGACCAACCGGGTCAACCTGACCCCCGTTGCGATCCGGGAGGGCATGGCCTTCGTGGAAACCGTGTTCAAAGGCAACCCCACCAAGGTGGATCACGAGTTGATCCCCTCCGCCGTCTTCACCCAGCCTGAGCTGGGCACGATCGGCATGACCGAGGAAGAGGCGCGCGAGCAAGAGCCGGTGGACGTCTATTGCTCCTCGTTCAAGCCGATGCAGCAAAGCTTCGTGGGGCGCGAAGACCGCGTGATGATGAAGCTGGTCGTGTCTCAGGCCACGGACGTGGTGCTGGGGTGTCATATTGTAGCACCCGCCGCTGGCGAGATGATCCAGATGGTCGGCATTGCGGTGAAGATGGGGGCCACGAAAGCCCAGTTTGATCAGGTCTGTGCGGTGCATCCGACCATGGCAGAAGAGCTGGTGACGATGAAAACTCCGGTGCGCTCGGGCTAGCAGGGGGGCTGCAACCGGGGCCTGTGCGCAGAAACAGCGTCGCGCAGGGCGGTAACGGGCGATTGCTGGCCCAGACGGGTTGATTTCGGGGCGGAAACGCCCAATTAAACAACTGAACTTAAGTTTGATGTTTTCGAAGGGATGGAGCTGGAATGGCCGGTAACAATGGCGGACCATGGGGCGGCGGCGGAAGCGGCGGCAATGGCGGGGATGATAACAAACGCCCAGGCGGACGGGATCAGGGCCCCAATCGGGGCAATGGTCGCGGACCGGGCGGCAATCAGCCCCAAATCCCGGAAATTGATGACCTGGTCAAAAAAGGCCAGGAGCAGCTGCGCGTCCTTATGGGCGGCAGAGGCGGCGGCAATGGCACGGGCCAGGGCGGCTCCGGCGACGGGCCGGGCGGCTTTTCGCGCGGCACGCTGGGCCTGATCGGTCTGGGCGCGGTGGCGATGTGGGTCTTCGCGTCCTTCTACACGGTCGCGCCCGAAGAGCAGTCCGTTGAGCTGTTTTTGGGGGAGTATTCCTCTACCGGCAATCCCGGTCTGAACTTCGCGCCATGGCCTGTGGTTACGGCTGAGGTCATCCCTGTGACCCGCGAGCAAACCGAAGATATCGGGGTGGCGTCGCGCGGCGATGGCGGCTTGATGCTGACCACCGACGAGAACATCGTCGACATTGATTTTCAGGTGGTCTGGAACATCAACGACCCCGCGAAATTCCTGTTCAATCTGGCCGACCCGCGCGACACGATCCGTGCCGTGTCGGAATCGGCTATGCGCGAGGTCATCGCGCGCTCCGAGCTGGCCCCGATCCTCAACCGGGACCGTCAGCTGATTGCCGACGAGGTGCGCGAGCTGATCCAAGCGACGCTTGACCAATATGATGCGGGCGTGAATATCGTGCGTCTCAACCTCGACAAGGCCGACCCGCCGCGCGAAGTGATCGACGCGTTCCGCGAGGTGCAAGCCGCCGAGCAAGAACGCGACACGCTGCAACGTCGCGCGGATGCCTATGCCAACCAGGCGCTGGCGCAGGCCCGTGGTGACTCCGCCCAACTTCTGGAGCAGGCCGAAGCCTACCGTGCCCAGCAGGTCAACCAAGCCGAAGGTGAGGCTGCGCGCTTCACCGCCGTTCTGGAGGAATACCGCAAGGCACCCGAAGTGACGCGCAAGCGTCTCTGGCTGGAAACCGTTGAGCGCGTCTATGGCGCGACCGACAAAATCATTCTCGACAATAGCGGCGAAGGCGGGCAGGGCGTCGTACCTTACCTGCCGCTCAACGAGCTGCGCCGACCCGCAACTGAGGGGACAAACTGATGAGCAAGTCACTTATTTCGCTGATTGGCGTCATTGCCGTTCTGTTCGTGGTCTTGTCCTCGGTCTTCATCGTGGATGAGCGCGAGAAGGCGCTGGTGCTGCAATTCGGGCAGATCAAATCCGTCAAGGAAGACCCCGGTCTGGCCTTCAAACTGCCGCTCATTCAGGAAGTCGTGCGCTATGACGACCGTATCCGCGCGCTGGACACGCCTCAGACAGAGGTCACGCCGTCTGATGACCGTCGTCTGGTTGTGGACGCGTTCGCGCGCTACCGCATCTCGGATGTGGTGCAGTTCCGTCAAGCGGTGGGTGTGGGTGGTCTGGCCACCGCCGAGTCCCGTCTGGCAGGCATCCTGAACCCGGTGATCCGGGAGGTGCTGGGTGCGGAGGGTGTGACCTCCAACACGATCCTGTCGGCAGACCGGGTGCAGCTGGTCAACCGCATCACCTCGCAGGCCCGCGCCCGTGCACGTCCTCTGGGCCTCGAAGTGGTTGATGTGCGCCTGAAGCAGACCAACCTGCCTGAGCAAAACCTTGAAGCCACGTTTAACCGGATGCGCGCAGAGCGTGAACGCGAAGCCGCAGACGAGCGGGCGCGTGGTGAAGAAGCTGCACAACGTGTACGCGCTCAGGCCGACCGTACCGTGGTCGAGCTGGTCTCCGAGGCGCAGAAAACCGCGGATATCATCCGCGGTGAGGCCGATGCCCGTCGCAACGCGATCTTTGGTGAAGCCTACGGCGCGGATGAGGAATTCTTCGAATTCCGCCGCTCGCTTGACGCCTATGAGCGGGGCTTGCAGGGGGGGAACTCCTCCTTTGTGATCTCGCCCAATGATCCGTTCTTCAACTACCTGCGCTCGCCTGACGCACAGGTCGAATGATCCTGAGCCATATTTTTCTGGCCATAGGGCTGGTTCTGGTTGTCGAGGGGCTGGTGTTCGCACTGGCCCCTTCGCGTCTGGAGGATCTGATCAAGGCCTTGTCCGACATCCCGCAGGAGACCCGCCGCCTGCTCGGGCTGGGCTGCGTAGGGCTTGGTGTGCTGCTGGTCTGGCTGGCAAAGGGCGCGTTTGGAGGGTGAGGCGCGCGCATCTGGCCACGCAAGGGTCTTGAGTATTTGAAAACCAAATGGAAACAGGGTGTTGGCGCTCTAGGAGGTCATGGGTTCGGTCTGGGTCGTCGGAGGGGCAGCGTTCGGTGCTTTGCCAAATCGCGCAACGGCGCTATGGTTCTGCCAAGCTCTGTTACAGGGGGCTCACAGCCTGTTGAGCATAAGCGAGGGGGTGCGGCGTTGCATTTGCGACGAAACGGCCCAACTTAAGGCTATCAGCGTGGATGCACAGTGATTGTGCTTTCGCGCCACCAAGACAACATTGAACTGGAGGAGCATCGAAGTGAACGCTCACGTCATTCCCCAAGAATTGAAACAGGCCAGCCCTATGCGTGGCCTACAGGTGCTGGCTTTGGGGCTGGTGCTGGCGCTGGCGCAGACCCTCTCTGCGCGTGCCGAAATGCCTGGCAGTTTCGCCGATCTGGCGGAGATGGTCAGCCCGTCAGTGGTCAATATCACCACCTCGACCAATGTCGCAGGCGTCAATCAGGGCCCGCGCCCGGTGGTGCCGGAAGGGTCTCCGCTGGAAGATTTCTTCAAGGATTTCATGGACCGTCAAGACCGTGGCCAACGTCCGCGTCAATCCTCCGCGCTGGGGTCGGGCTTTGTGATCTCGGAAGATGGCTATATCGTCACCAACAACCACGTCATCGACAAGGCGGATGAAATTCAGGTGGAGTTCTTCTCCGGCGAGATGCTGGAAGCCACGCTGATCGGCACCGACCCAAAGACGGATATCGCGCTGCTGAAGGTCGACAGCGCCGAGCCGCTGCCCTTCGTGCCATTTGGCGACAGTGACGTCGCGCGCGTCGGCGATTGGGTGATGGCCGTCGGCAACCCGCTGGGGCAGGGGTTCTCTGTCTCCGCCGGGATCATTTCGGCCCGCGAGCGCGCGCTGTCCGGGGCCTATGACGACTTCATCCAGACGGATGCCGCGATCAACAAAGGCAATTCCGGCGGCCCGCTGTTCAATGTCGAGGGCGAGGTGATCGGCGTGAACACCGCGATCCTGTCGCCCACTGGCGGCTCCATCGGCATTGGCTTTTCGATGGCCTCTAACGTGGTAACCAAAGTCGTGGGCCAGTTGCAGGAATTTGGCGAGACCCGCCGCGGCTGGCTGGGAGTGCGCATTCAGGACGTCTCCGAAGATGTGGCGGAAGCGCTTGAGCTGAGCTCTGCGGCCGGTGCGCTGGTCACTGACGTGCCCGAGGGCCCCGGCAAGGAAGCTGGCATCGAGGCAGGCGACGTGATCCGCGTCTTTGACGGCAATATGGTCAAAGACACGCGCGAGCTGGTGCGCATTGTTGGCAATACGGATGTCGGCAAAGCCGTTGACGTGGACATCATCCGCGAAGGCGAAGAGATCACGCTGGCCGTCACGCTGGGCCGCCGTGAAGAGGCGGAAGCCACCGCCGTTCCCGTCGCGATTGAAAAGTCTGACCCGGTCGAGAAGACCGTTCTGGGCATCAATCTGGCCGTGCTGAACCCTGAGCTGCGCGAGCAGTTGGGTCTGCCGGAAGACGCCACCGGGCTGGTCGTCAAGGACGTGGCCGAAGATAGCGACGCCTTTGAAAAAGGCCTGCGGGCCGGTGATCTGGTGGTCGAGGCAGGCCAGCAAAAGATCGAAGGTCTGGCTGATCTGGAGGACCGCATCACTGAGGCCCGCGACGCCGGGCGCAAATCCTTGCTGATGCTGATCCGCCGCCAGGGCGACCCGCGCTTTCTTGCGCTGAGCCTGGACGAAAGCTGACCCGCGCGCGGTCATAAGAGAAAGGAAAAAGGCGTCTGGGGTCAGGCGCCTTTTTCTATGGTCAGAAGACGTCTTTTGCCCGAATTCAGCCCGCTGGGTCCGTCTCAAGCCCCTCTTGCAACACCGCTTCGACCTCTAGATCAATCGCCGCCCCCAGTGCCTCGTCTTCGGTGGGGGGCAGGTCCACCACGACCAGACCCAGCTGCTGCGCGGTGGCGAGGCTGAGCACGTCGCTGTCGAGCCCTTGGTCTTGCTGGTAGAGCCGGATCGAGGCGCGGGTCGCCGCATCCATCTCGCCAGAGGCGATCCCTGCGTAATAGGTCCGCGCGGCCAGCGCGCGTTGCAGGTTCATGACAAGATCAGCGCTGAGATCGGCGTCGCAGACCTGCTCGAACCAGCGCCCCTCGCCGGTGCTGACAGTTTGGGGCGCGGTGACGTTGCGGTAGATGGCAGGCGAGGTCTCCGTGCCGTCGGGGGCAATTACGGCCTTTTCGACCAGAATGGTTTGCTCCACCAGCTCGGTGGTTGTGGGCCCGGGCAGCTGCGCCCAGCACGCGCCGTCTTGGCTCTCTGCCGGTGCCGCGAAAGTCGGGATCGCACCCGCATCGGGCCCGCGTGTGGCCCCGCCGAAGGGGGCCGGTTCACACCCGGCCAAGGCCAGCGCCGCGAGGGCGGCGAGCGGGGGCGCAAGGGATGATGCTCTGGTCATTTTGCTCTTATCCTGCCGATCTTTCCCAAAGGGGTCTGGTTTTTGCTCTGACGCCGGCTTTTATGGCGCAAAGTCTATCGCTGCGGCGGTCTTGATCAAGCCCTAACTGCGGGGGCCGGACGGCTCGGCAGAAAACAGGGGCGAAAGGGGGCTGGAAAACCTCTGCGAGCTGGCCTAGATCCAACGGGACCGATTGCATCAAGGACCTCAGAGAAATGGCGAAAATTACGTATATCGAGCATGGCGGCAAAGAACATGTTGTCGAGGTGGCCAACGGGTTGACCGTGATGGAAGGCGCCCGCGACAATAACATTCCGGGCATTGAGGCGGATTGCGGCGGGGCCTGCGCCTGCTCGACCTGCCATGTCTATGTGTCGCCCGACTGGGTCGAGAAGCTGCCCGCCAAGGACAGCATGGAAGAGGACATGCTTGATTTCGCCTATGAGCCCGACGCCGCCCGCTCGCGCCTGACCTGCCAGTTGAAGGTTACCGACGCGCTGGACGGGCTTGTGGTGCAAATGCCCGAAAAGCAGATTTGAGCGCTTTGTGCTCTGCGGTGGCGCGGCGTCTGCCGTCCCGCATCTTTCCCGCCTCCGCCCGCCGCGCATGGCTGGCCGCGATCCTGATTGCGGCCGCCTCAGGCGCGCAGGCGGATATTTTGGGCGCGGATTACGCCGACCCCACCACCCGCTATGGTCACGGCATCTTGGGTGATGCCATTGAGCACGGCACGTTGGTCATTCACACTGACCGCATGGAGGGGCTCAGCTTTCGCCACGTGCTGCCAGAGGCCCGTGTGTTTGAAGATGTCGCGCCGCGGCTGGCCGATGTGGATGGCGACGGCGACGTCGAGGTGATCGTGGTCGAAAGCGAAGCCTCGACCGGCGCGCAATTGGCCATCTATGACGACACCGGAAAAATCGCCGCCACGCCCCATATCGGCACAAGCAACCGGTGGCTGGCCCCGATCGGGGCCGCCGATCTGGACGGCGACGGCTATGTCGAGATCGCCTATATCGACCGCCCGCATCTGGCCAAAACCCTGCGCGTCTGGCGCTTCAAAGACGGCGCGCTCACGCAGGTGGCCCATCTGCCGGGCCTGACCAATCACCGCATCGGGGAGCGCGATATCGGCGGCGGCATTCGTGATTGTGGCGACGGCCCCGAGATGATCACCGCCTCCGCCAATTGGCGCAGCGTCATGGCCACCACTTTCCGAAACGGCCGCGTTGACACCCGCGCCATTGGCAGCGACACCAGCCGCGCGGGCCTTAACGCGGCCCTCGCCTGCCAATAGGCCGCGGCCGCCCCTATCATTGCTTCAAAAATACTCCGGGGGTTTGGGGGCAGAGCCCCCATTCTACGAGCGAAGCTCGCAGCGCCCCCTAAAGTGCCCGCCAGCCAATATCAGAGCGGTAAAACCCGTCTTCCCACTCCACGCTTTTGATCATCGCATAGGCGCGCTCCCGCGCCTCGCTCAGGCTTGCCCCGCGCGCGGTGATATTCAGCACCCGCCCGCCATTGGCCACCAGCTGCTCGCCCGCCATCTCGGTGCCTGCGTGAAACACCATATGCGCGCTGTCCTCGGCCAGCCCGTCCAGCCCTCCAATCGGCGTGCCTTTTGCATAATCCCCCGGATAGCCCTTCGCCGCCATCACCACGGTCAGGGCATGGTCATCGGCCCAGTTCACTTGCGCGCGGTCCAGCCGCCCTTGGGCGCAGGCCAGCATCAGGTCCAGCGCCTGCGCGCCCAGCCGCATCATCAGCACTTGGGTCTCCGGGTCGCCGAAACGCACGTTATATTCCACCAGCTTCGGCGCGCCATCCTTGATCATGAACCCGGCGAAAAGCACGCCTTGAAAGGGCGTGCCGCGCCGCGCCATCTCGTCAATCGTAGGCTGCACGATCTCGGTCAAGGCGCGCTGGGTGACGCCCGCATCCATCACCGGGGCAGGGGAGTAGGCCCCCATCCCGCCCGTATTCGGCCCCGCGTCCCCGTCAAAGGCGCGCTTGTGGTCTTGCGCCGTGCCCACGGGCAAGACATGCGCCCCGTCTGACAGGATGAAGAACGACGCCTCCTCGCCCTCCAAGAACGCCTCGATCACCACTTCTGCGCCCGCCTCGCCGAAGCCGCCGCCCAGCATGTCGTCCACGGCGGCGAGTGCTTCGTCCAGCTCCATGGCCACGACCACGCCCTTGCCTGCCGCCAGCCCGTCCGCCTTGATCACAATCGGCGCGCCTTGGGTCCGTACATAGTCCCGCGCCTCAGAGGCGTCGGTGAAGCGCGCGTAGCCCGCCGTCGGCGCGCCGCAGGCGTCGCATATCTCCTTGGTAAAGGCCTTGGAGGCCTCGAGCTGTGCCGCCGCCGCCGAAGGGCCAAAGCACAGGAGCCCTGCGCCTCGCAACGCATCCGCCACGCCTGCGGCCAGCGGCGCTTCCGGCCCGATAATCACGAAATCCACCGATTGGGCGGCGGCAAATTCGACCACCGCCGCGCCGTCCATAATGTCGAGTGCCGCGCATTCGGCCACATCCGCCATGCCCGCATTGCCGGGGGCCGCGATCAGCCGGTCGCATTTGGGGTTCTGTTTCACCGCCCAGGCCAATGCATGTTCGCGCCCGCCCGAGCCCAGGATCAAAATATTCATCGCCGCTTCCCCTCGCTTTGCCCGCGTTCTAAGCTGCCGGGAAAGCCATCACAAGAGCCCGCTCATGGACCTTCTCGAAGACGACGCCCCCGGACGCAACGAGCCTGAATATTCGGTCTCGGAAATCTCCGGCGCGATCAAGCGGATGATCGAGGGGGAGTTCTCCCGCGTGCGCATCAAGGCCGAATGCGGCCGGGTGATGGTGGCGCGTTCGGGGCATGTGTACCTCGACCTCAAGGATGACCGCGCCGTGCTGTCTTCGGTCATCTGGAAGGGGCAGGCCGCCAAACTGGCCGTGCAACCCGAGGAGGGGATGGAGGTCATCGCCACCGGCAAGCTGACCACTTTCCCGGGCCAGTCGCGGTATCAAATGGTCATCGAAGACATCCGCCCCGCAGGCGTCGGCGCGCTGATGGCGATGCTGGAGAAGCGCAAAGCCCTGCTGCAATCCGAAGGCCTATTCGCGCCCGAGCGCAAGCGCCCGTTGCCTTATCTGCCGGAGGTGATCGGCGTCGTGACCTCGCCGCAAGGCGCTGTGATCCGCGACATCCTGCACCGTCTGCGCGACCGCTTTCCGCGCAAGGTCCTGATCTGGCCCGTCGCGGTGCAGGGCGATCAATGCGCGCCGCAAGTCACTGCCGCCATCGAAGGCTTCAACGCGCTCACACCCGGCGGCGCGCTGCCGCGCCCCGATCTGATCATCGTCGCGCGCGGCGGCGGCTCGATCGAGGACCTCTGGGGCTTTAACGAAGAAAATGTCGCCCGCGCGGCGGCGGCCTCGGAGATCCCGCTGATCTCCGCCGTGGGCCACGAGACCGACACCACGCTCATCGACTATGTCTCTGACAGGCGCGCGCCCACGCCCACGGCGGCGGCTGAAATGGCGGTGCCCGTGCGCATGGACCTGATCCATACCGTGGACAGCCATGACACCCGCATGACCCGCGCGCTGTCGGCGCAGGTGCAGCGCCGCCGCGAACGGCTGCGCGATCTGGCCCGCGCGCTGCCGCGTCTCGACGAGATCACCGGGCGGGCCACCCAACAGCTCGACAGTGTTGCCGCCCGGCTGCCCGCAGCACTGACCCGCGCCACGCAGGCCAAAAACATCCAGCTGGAACGCGCCGCCGCCCCCCTTCGCGCGACGTTGCTCACGACAAAGATCGAGACTGCAAGATCGCGCCTCACCCGTAGCGGCGAGATGCTGGGCCAGGCCCTTACCTTGCGCACGGAACGCGACCGCGCGCGCCTCGCCCAAACCGCTCAAGGTCTGCGCCCCGCACAGCTGGCCCGCGACCTCAATACCGCGCATGAGAAACTGGATCGCAGCACAACGGCGCTGGCCAATGCGGCCACCCGCCAAACCACCAAATGGCGCGATACGCTGGCCCGGCTCGACCGGATGCGCGAAACGCTAGGCTACAAGGAAACGCTGGCGCGCGGCTATGCGGTGGTCTGGGGCGCAGAGGGCGTGATCACGAGCCAAAAGGCCGCCAAATCCACGCCGCCCAGAGAGATCGAATTCAAGGACGGCAAGCTCGCCCTGACAGGCGCAAAACCCAAAGCCACCGCCAAACCTTCAGAGCAATCCTCGCTCTTTGACGACTAGCTTCTTAAGACGGGCGCCCTGTTTCCATTTGGTTGAAAATACTCACCTTTCGGCGGCCGGGCTGTAACTGACCCCGACACCCGGACCGGGGCAGCTTAGTGCTACTTGATCCTGACCCGCCACCACCAGATCATTGGCCGGGTCCGCGCCAATGACGCGGGCGCGTTTTTCGCCGGATTTTTCCAGAAAATTCCAGCATTGCGGGCTCGACTGCGTCTCATAGGCAAAGCAGATCATGTCGCCCTCGCTATACCATGCGCCGCGCTCGCAGGTGCCGTCGAAAAAGCTCCAGATCACGCGCCGGTCGTCGAAATACTGCTCGGCCCCGTAGGGCGCGCCGCGTCTGCTGAAATAAAGCGTCGTGCCTGCAACGTAGCGCTCAAACACCTCCGGGCTCATGATCTCCTCGTCGCTCGGCGCGGCCCCGCCGCCTTCCTGCGCGCTCAAAGCTGCGGTGAAACTCATGAAAATAACGGCGAAAACGGCAAGATATCTGGTCATACCGCCAGCTTGCCAAACTCCGCCCCGTTTGAAAAGCCACGCTTGCGCAAACTCAAGGCTTTGCGTCGCATTTGCATGGCCAGCATCCGGCCTCCGCTCGTAAAAAAGGCAAAACCGCAGCAAGAGGTGCGCGCATGGCTCTCGATACCAACAGCGACAAAAAAGGCGTCTGGAAATCGGCCCGCGGCAAGGGGCGCAGCACGCCCAAAGGCCGTCAGCTCGATGATCAGGCCTGGCAAGAGGTCCGCGACCTGCTCGGCGATGCCCCCCGCAGCCGTGATCTGCTGATCGAGCATCTGCACCTGATCCAAGACAAATTCGGCTGCCTCTCCGCCGCCCATCTGCGCGCTTTGGCTGAGGAAATGCGCCTGTCTCAGGCGGAGGTCTACGAGGTCGCCAGCTTCTACGCGCATTTCGATGTCGTCAAAGAGGGCGAGACCCCGCCGCCTGCGCTGACCATTCGCGTCTGCGACTCGCTGTCTTGCGAGCTGGCAGGCGCCCAAGCCCTGAAATCCGCGCTGGAGACCGGCCTTGACCCGTCCGAGGTCCGCGTCTTGCGCGCCCCCTGCATGGGCCGCTGCGACACCGCCCCGACGCTGGAATTGGGCCATGCCCATATCGACCACGCGACGCCCGAAAAGGTCAAAGAGGCCATCGCCGCTGGCCACACCCATCCAACAATCCCTGATTATCAGCCCCTTACAGCCTATCGTTCAAGTGGCGGCTACACAGCCCTCACCGAGCTGCGCGCCAATGGAAACTGGGAAGACGTCCAAGCCAAAATCAAGGAAAGCGGCTTGCGCGGCCTTGGCGGCGCGGGCTTTCCGTCCGGCACCAAATGGGGCTTCGTGCGCGGCAATGCAGGCCCCCGCTACATGGCCGTCAATGGCGACGAGGGCGAGCCCGGCACGTTCAAAGACCGCCACTATCTCGAACGCGAACCGCATCTCTTCCTCGAAGGCATGCTCATCGCCGCATGGGCCGTGGAGGCCGCGCGCGTCTACATCTACATGCGCGACGAATACCCGGCGGTGCTCCACATCCTCGCGCGGGAAATCGCTGCCCTTGAGGCCGCAAATATCGTCGAGCAAGGCTATATCGAGCTGCGCCGCGGCGCGGGCGCCTATATTTGCGGCGAGGAATCCGCGATGATCGAAAGCATCGAAGGCAAGCGCGGCATCCCGCGCCACCGCCCGCCCTACGTGGCCCAAGTCGGCCTCTTCGGTCAGCCTACTTTGGTCCATAATGTCGAGACGCTCCACTGGATCGCGCGCATTTGCCGCGAGGGCCCCGAGGTTCTCAACAGCACAGAGAAAAACGGCCGCACCGGCCTGCGCAGCTATTCCGTGTCGGGCCGGGTCGCCAAGCCGGGCGTCTACCTTCTGCCCGCAGGCTCCACCATCACCGATATCATCGCGGCCGCCGGTGGCATGGCACAGGGCCACGTCTTCAAAGCCTACCAGCCCGGCGGGCCGTCTTCGGGGCTTTTGCCCAGCACAATCAACGACGTACCGCTCGACTTTGACACGCTACAACCGCTTGGCACTTTCATCGGGTCCGCCGCCGTGGTGGTCCTGTCCGATCAGGACAGCGCCCGCGCCGCAGCCCTGAACATGCTGCGGTTCTTTGAGGATGAAAGCTGCGGGCAATGCACGCCCTGCCGCGTGGGCTGCGAAAAGGCGGTCAAGCTGATGCAATCTGACACATGGGACCAGCCGCTTCTAGAAGAGGTCTGCACCGCCATGGCCGACGCTTCAATCTGCGGTCTGGGGCAGGCGGCCCCGAACCCCATCCGGCTGGTGATGACGCATTTCGGCGACGAAATCTGAGCCACCCCGATCACGCCCGACCTTTTCATGCCGCCCCGCCCGTATTAGGTGGGGGGAACACAATGCTGACGGGTGCCCATGTCGTTTTTCAAAAAGCTCAAGAACAAGCTCTTCAAATCCTCCGCCAAACTCGATGAGGGGCTGGATGCCATCGTCGCAGATGGCGGCGTCGAAGAAGCGGTCGAGCCAGAGGCCCCGGCACCCGCGCCTGACCCACAGATAGACGCCGCCGCTGAAGCCGAAACACGCGCCGCAGAGGAGCGCGCCGCCCAAGCCGCCGAGGACGCCCGCCGCGCAGAAGAAAAACACGCAGAAGAACAACGCGCAGAAGAAGAACGCGCGGCAGAGGCCGAAGCCGCCAAACGCGCCGCCAATGAGCAGGCAGAGCAGCAAGCCAAAGAAAGAGCCGCCGCCGAGGCGCAAGCCCAAGCAGAAGCCCAAGAAGAAGCAGAAGTTGCGGCCGAACAGGCCCGCCGCGCCGCCGAGACCGCCGCCCGGAAAGCGGCAGAAGATGCGCAGAATGCCAAAGCCGTCAAGGAAGCCGAAGCCGCCCAGCGGGCAGCAGAGCAAGCCGCAGCAGACCGCGCCGCAGCCGAGGCACGGGCAAAGGCACAAGCCGAACAAGACCGCTTAGCCGCAGAGGCCAAGGCCGCCGAAGAACAAGCCACCCTCAAAGCCCAGCAAGAGGCCGCCGCGAGAGCAGCAGAAAAGGCCGCCCAAGACGCCAAAGCCGAGCAAGACGCCGCAAACCGCGCGCTCGAACAGGCCAAGGCCAATGTTGCGGCTGACCTTTCCGCACCCGCCGCCGCCGCCCTGCTGCAAGGCGATGACACGCCCACGGAACCCACCAAAAAGCCCGGCCTTCTGGGCCGCCTCATGGGCCGCAAGGACACCAAAACCGTCCTGCGCCGCGAGCTTGATGACGACATGTTGGAGGCCCTCGAGGAGCTGCTCATCGCCTCCGATATGGGCGTCGATACCGCGTTGCGCGTCACCGCCAATATGGCCGAAGGGCGCGTGGGCAAGAAGCTCTCTACCCAGGAAATCAAGGAGCTGCTCGCCTCCGAGATCGCCACCATCATGGAGCCCGTCGCCAAGCCCATGCCGCTTTATCCCAAACGCCCGCAGGTGGTGCTGGTGGTGGGCGTCAATGGCTCGGGCAAGACCACCACGATCGGTAAGCTGGCCAGCCAGTTCCAGCAGGCGGGCAAAAAGGTGGTGATCGCCGCAGGCGACACATTCCGCGCCGCAGCCGTCGAGCAGTTACAGGTCTGGGGGGAGCGCGCCGGCGTGCCCGTCCTGACAGCCCCCGAAGGCTCGGACCCGGCCAGTCTGGCCTTTGACGCCATGAGCAAGGCAGAGGAAAGCGGCGCCGATCTGTTGATGATCGACACGGCAGGCCGCCTGCAGAACCGCGCCGATCTGATGGAAGAGCTCGCCAAAATCGTCCGCGTCATCCGCAAAAAAGACGACACCGCGCCGCATAACACATTGCTGGTGCTTGATGCCACCACCGGTCAAAACGCGCTCAATCAGGTGAAGGTCTTCCAAGAAATTTCCGACGTCTCCGGCCTCGTCATGACCAAGCTTGACGGGACCGCGAAAGGCGGTGTGCTGGTGGCGCTGGCAGATAAGTTTGGCCTGCCCATTCACGCCATCGGGGTGGGCGAGCAAATAGACGATCTCGACGCGTTCGACCCTTCGGAATTTGCACAGGCCTTGACCGGTGTCGCCCCAGAGTAACCCCGCATTAAGGTTAACGCGCCCCCATCCTCAGAGCGCAGCCCCGCACATCCTTTCCATGTTCAAAAATATCCTCGCCGAAGGCATCCCTGCGCGCGTCACACCGGCTGACCTCTGAGCATGAGCACCTGGATCACCTCCCTCGAAGGCACGCAATCAGGCCACCACCTCGCGCTTGGCCTCGCGATCATGGCCGCGATCCTGCATGCGATCTTCGGCGCGCTGCAAAAAGGCCGTCACGACCCGTGGCTGTCACGCGGCGCGATTGATCTCAGCTACGGGCTGATCGCGGCCCCTTTCGCGCTCTTCGTGGTGCCATGGCCCGAGCCGCATATGTGGCCGATCTTCGCGGGCGTCTATGTGATCCATGTCTGCTACAAATGCCTGCAAGCCTACACCTATAGCAAAGGCGCCTATACGGTGGTCTACCCGGTGGTGCGTGGCACCGGGCCGCTTTTCACTGTCATCGGAGCCTACCTGATCTTTGGGGAGACCTTCACCTGGGGCCAGATTGGCGGCGTGGCGCTGCTCTTGGCAGGCATTTACGGGCTTGCGGCCTATAATCTGAGAACCATCACGCTGGAGCGCGACACGATGGTCCCGGCGCTGGGCTTTGCGGTGCTGACCGGGCTCTTCGTGGCGCTCTACACCACCTATGACGCCTACGGCATCCGCGCCACTGCCGACCCGTTCACCTTTCTGGCGTGGTTTTTCTTCATTGACGGGCTCTTCTTCATGCCACCCGTGGCGGCGTATCTCTGGGCCAGAACCCCCAACCGCCCGGCCCTTGGCCCGCTGATGGCGCGCGGCGTCATTGGCGCGTTTGTGGCCTTCTTTTCTTTCGGGGCGATCATGCTGGCCACGCGGCTCGACAAGGTGGGGGAGGCGGCGGTGCTGCGCGAGACATCTGTGGTCTTTGCGGCGCTGATCGGATGGCTTATCCTGGGCGAAAAGGTCGGCCCTCGCCGACTGGGCCTGATGGCGCTGATCGCGCTGGGCGCGGTCATTGTGGAATTCGCAGGCTAAAACACATAAGAGGCAGGGCATGGAACAGAAAACTCTCAACCCAATGGTGAAATTCGCGCTGGAGTTCGGCCCGGTGCTGCTCTTCTTCGTGGCCTATACGCGCCTGAAGGAGAACACCTACACCATCGGCGGCACCGATTATGAGGGGTTCATCGTGGTCACGGCGGCCTTCGTGCCGCTGCTTTTGGCCTCCATCGGTATTTTGTGGAAGCTCACCGGCAAGATCAGCCGGATGCAGGTGCTCACGGCCGTCATGGTGATCTTCTTTGGCGGGCTGACCGTCTGGTTCAATGACGAGCGGTTCTTCAAGATCAAGACCACCATCGTCTACGGGGTCTTCGCCTCCGTGCTGGGGCTCGGCCTGATCCTGGGCAAATCCTGGCTGGAATATGTGATGGACGAGCTGCTGCCGCTGACCAGCGAGGGGTGGATGATCCTCACCAAACGGCTGACCTTCGCCTTCGCGGCCCTTGCCATCGCCAATGAGATCGTCTGGCGCACAATGTCCACGGATGCCTGGGTCAAGATCGAGACCTTCGGCTTCCCGGTGGCGCTTTTCGCGTTCTTCATGCTGCAAACCGGTCTTTTTCAGAAATACAGCTCGGAAGAGCAGGACGAAACCTAGACCCCAAATGCTGAGCAGGCCCCCGTGATGAAGCGGGAGCCTGCCAGTTAATGCGAACCTACCTTGCTCACGGGCGGTGCCCGTTTACCAGAACACTGGCTAAGCTGGGGAAGGGCGGCCCACATTACGCATTGTCGGTATTTGTCGCGAAACCTTGCAGCGCGGATTGGGGCTAAACCGCCTCAAAACACTTTCATCTGCGCCTTTACTCGCAAGGCCCGGTCAAATTCCGGACTGGCCCGCCGCGTCCCAATCACGCGACAAAACCAATCGCACCCCCCAGGGTACGCCGCGCAGTGATCCGTAAGGTGACCGCTACGTCAACGTCGCAACGGCAGATTTTTCGGACGGTAAAGGGCCAGATGTGCAATCTGTGGATTGAATTGGTCGAGCTGCATATAAATTCCACGAAAAATCAAAAAATTGTGCGCCAACATAGCGGGGCATTCCTTCGCAGACGCAGCATTTTTTCCAAATCGGAAAACGCTACTCCTCTGGGCTTCGTTTCCAAATCGTGTCCAATGGTCCGCTAGGCTCGTGATTGTTCGTGTAGGATTCGATGAGTCGTTCCATCGCTTGCCGGGTGACATGCTTGTGATCTTCGGAAAACCCTAGGGTCGCGACCATCTTCCAATGGCCCTCCATGATGGAAATGAACAGGAAGGACAGCTCCTCCGCGGCCGTTGCGGGCAGGTGCGGATATTGCAGCATGAACTCGTGGGTCAGGACCTGCCCCAGCAGCGTATATTGCGCCTGCAAGGCGGTGCGCACTGGCTGGGACCCGGTGGTCAGCGCAAAGAGCGCATCAAAAACGCGGTCATCTTCGGGCTTGGTGAAATCGGGCCGAATGTTCAGAAAATAGTCGATAAACAGGTTCAAACGCTGCTCGCCCTTGGCCTGCATCACGACGGAGACGAGGCTTTCGCGATACCCGGCGGCCAGATGTTCGCTGAGTGCCACCATCAGCGTGTCGGCATCTTTGAAGTGGTAGCGCACCACTTGCCGCGACAGATCGGCCTCCTTGGCGATCGTGTCATAGGAGAGATGCGGCAAACCATGCTGCTTCAGCGCCCGAAAGGTGGCGTTTAGAATATTGGTTTTCTGGTCAAGTGGCTTGTCTTTGTGCCCCATAGCGGCGCGGTCCCTTAAACGAATTTGTAGCAATGCCTACAAATTCGCCAGAGCAGCGGTCGGTGTCCATAATCAGCTGGCACTCTCGCTGCGGGGGCAGCAATTTTGCCACAGATTATCCGCTATGGATCAGGGTCGAAAATAGTTTTGGATCAATGCTTTCCGCGTCGAAGCTGTCACCTTCCGTCAGGATGGAGACCGCGTCATGGCTGTGCAGGCTTTCCTGATGGCTGGCCACCACGCGGAAATCTCCGATCCGGGCGTCCGCCTGCAAGGCCGCGCAAAATGACCGCGCCGCGTCTTCGACAAAGATCGGGTTGGCGGCGTTCAGCTCTGCAAAGGCTTGCTCGTCTTCGCGCTTGACCATGACTTGCGTCTCGGTAGGCACCGCGTCGCGGCAGGCCTCGATCAGATCCTCGAACCACAGGCAATCTTCGTCGCACATGATCTCCACTGAGATCCGCGCCACGGAGCGTTGCGAATGCGGTGTGGCCAGCTGACCGCGGAACTGGCGGGCATGCTCGGACAGTTCCAGCGAGCAGGGGCAGGTCGATGAATAGACATAGTCGAGATGCATGAACTTTTTGCGCACGCCGCCTGCGTCCACGACTTCGAGCGCGATGTCGTAATACTGATAGCCTTCCAGCCCGGAGCGCAGCGACTGCATTTTCATCGGGAAGGAGAACCGCATCTGGATCCGCGCGTCAAAGCTCTCGAGGTCGGTTTTATAGGCGTCCAGCGTGCGCTCGATCACCTCATAGGAAAAGGTCTCATCCGCCTGCTGGTAAAAGCTGCGCATGATGCGCGACATGTTGATGCCTTTCTTCTCGGCCTCCAGCGATACGGTGCCGGTCACAGAGGTTTCCAGCCGCACGTCGCCATTGTCGCGGGTGTGGTAGCGGATGGGCAGGCGGAAATTCGAGATGCCGACATGCTGGATTTGCTGCTTGGCGCCCCGGATCAGCGAGGATGGCCCGTTTTGCAGGTCCGGCATGGAGGCCTTATAGGCGTCGTCCACCTCAAATTCTTCAGGGTAGGCGCGCGCCAGCGCGGGATAGTTGGACAATTCCCGGCCCGGCACCAGACGGCCGACAAGCGGATCAAGATCCGCGACTTCTACTTCCGAGGACCCCTGCGCCCAGTGGCGCAGCAGTTTCAAGGCGTCTTCAGCTTCTTCCCGTGTGGGCAAGCGGTCAAGTTCCGGCGTGTGGACATTCATAACAGTCCCCCCTTTGGTTCGCGCTATTGAAACATGGGGCCTCGACGCCTGTATTCCAACAATATGTCAACTATACGTGACGAGGCACCGGTTAGATCACATCTAATGCGGCTTTTATATCCGCCAAAACGTCGGCGTACTCCTCCAAACCCACGCTCAGGCGCACCAAACCATCCGAGATGCCCAGTACTGTGCGCTGTTCGGGGGACAGACGCTGGTGGGTGGTGGTGGCGGGATGCGTCACGAGGCTTTTGCTGTCGCCCAGATTGTTGGAAATCGTCACGATCTGAAGCGCGTTGAGGAAGCGGAACGCCTCCGCCTTGCCGCCCTTGATGTCGAGCGCAATCACCGTGCCGCCCTGATCCATCTGCCGCTTGGCCGCCTCAAAATGCGGGTGCGAGGGCAAATGCGGGTAGGCCACACGGGCCAGCTTTGCGTGCCCCTCAAGTGCTGTGGCCAGCTTCAGCGCGGTCTCGGCCTGTGCGGCACAGCGCAGATGCACGGTCTCGAGCCCTTTGAGCATCACCCAGGCGTTGAACGGCGACAGCGCGCCGCCGGTATGTTTCAGGTAAGGCTCGGCCAGTTTGCGCACGAAGTCTTTGCTGCCGCAGATCACCCCGCCCAGACAGCGGCCTTGGCCGTCAATATGTTTGGTGGCGGAATAGACAACCACATCCGCCCCGTCGCGGATCGCATGGCCAAAAACCGGCGTGGCGAAGACGTTGTCGACGATGACGGTGGCGTCTTGCGCATGGGCGATCTCCGCCACGGCTTTCAGGTCGATCACCTCCAGCGTCGGGTTGGCGACGGTTTCCAGAAACACCGCCTTGGTGTCGCTGCGAATGGCCGCGCGCCAGGCCTCCAGATCGGTGCCGTCCACGAATGTCACCTCGACGCCGTAGCGGGGCAGCAGTTCCTCAAGGATGTACAAACACGACCCAAAAAGCGCCCGCGCGCTGACCACATGGTCGCCCGCCTTCAGCATGCCGCATAAGGCGCCATTCACCGCGGCCATGCCGGAGGCGGTCGCAAAGGCGTCTTCGGTGCCTTCCAAAGCCGCGATGCGGTCCTCGAACATGCGCACGGTCGGGTTGCCGTAGCGGGCGTAGATGAACTCGTCCTCGCCGGTCTCAATGAAGCGCGCCTCGGCGGCTTCGGCGCTGTCATAGACGAAACCTTGCGTGAGATAAATCGCTTCCGAAACCTCGCCATAATGCGAGCGGCGGGTGCCGGCATGCACCGCTTTGGTGCGGGGGGACCAGTTGGTCATAGTCATATCCTTCATCACGGGCCGGCCGCATCGCAGCAGGCGCCAAAAACAAAAAGCCTCCACCGGGAAAAGGGGGAGGCTCATGCGTCAGGCGCTGTGGTCCGTCCTCTTTAGCGGCATGTTTAACGTGGCCCGCAATCCGGTAACAAATCGCCACAGGCGGGGTGATAGCCCCGCGCCGCCCATGGGTCAAGACGCTGAATGCTGCGCGCGGTCAGGCGGAAAGTTCGTCAACGGCGCACCACATGGTGCGGGTGATGCGCGGCTCCATGGCGATCTGGCTGATGGCGCGTTCAATGTTGCGCTCCGTCGCGCCGTCGCCGTGAATATGGGCGATGATCTCGCACTCCTTGTCGTCGCCGGTCACCTCGGTTTCGTGCAAGAACAGGTTGTTGACGCCGAGGTTGCGCACCAGAAAGGCGCGCATGTCGCGCTCGTCGCCGCGGGCGCAGCGCAGCCGTATCTGAAACAAGCGGTCCTTGGCGCCTTTGCGCGGCGAGACCTTGTCGAGCAGTTTCACAATCGGGCGCAGCGCGAGATTGATAAAGACGATCAGCCCGGTCATCGCGGCGGCATAGGGCAAGTGGCCCGCACCCGCCATCATGCCCACCGCGGCCGAGCACCACAGCGTCGCCGCCGTGTTCAGCCCATGGACGTTGAACCCGTCGCGAAAGATGATGCCGGCCCCCAGAAACCCGATGCCAGAGACCACCTGAGCCGCCACCCGCGTCGGGTTGATGTCGTCGGGGAAGAGTGCGGCGAAGGTCACGAACCCGGCCGCGCCCAGTGCGACCAACGCGTTGGTGCGCAGCCCGGCCATGCGCTGCCGCATCTGCCGCTCGGAGCCAATCAGCGCGCCTAGAACAAGCGCAATCGCCATGTTCAGCGTGGCCTCGAACAGGGACAAGACCTGCGCGGCCATCAAAGCTTCCATCATATCGTCACCATCATCGTGTCACCGCTTGGGGTTTTGCTTTGTTAGGCGGCTTTGCACTCTGCAGGCCAGAGTTTTGCACCCGCATCGCAAAATGGTGAGCGCCGCGTGAACGCGCGTCACCGCCTGAGCCCCGGCGCTGGGCTTGCCAAATCTCGCAGGCGCGCCAGTTTTGGGGCATGACTGATCCGATCTGTGCGCTCTGTGGACGGGCGATCCCGCCCGATGTGGCGCAAAGCCAGCACCACCTGATCCCCAAGCTCAAAGGCGGCAAGGGGGGCGAAACGGTGCTGTTGCACCATATCTGCCATAAAGAAATACACGCGACGCTGACGGAGGCAGAGCTGGCGCGCAGCTACGCCACCCCGCAGGCGCTGCGCGCCCATCCCCGTCTGGCCAAATTCATCGCATGGGTCGCCAAACGCCCGCCCGCGTTTCAATCCAAAACCACCAAAGGGCACAGGCGGCGCAAGGCGTGACCCAAAAGAGGCGCTGCCGCGCC
>CAYXIZ010000006.1:0-31511 GCA_964465485.1 uncultured Rhodobacterales bacterium
CGGATCAGATGGAACTGGCTGCCTTTGATCAGCTCCTGCGTCTCGCGCATCAGGTCAGGCGGCGTGGCGCCGTCTTCTGCCCCGGCAATGGCGAGCGTCGGCAATGTCAGGGCGGCAGTCGTGGTGTAAAAATCCGTCCCCGCAATCGCGTGGCCGGTGCCGATATAGCCGTCAGGCTCTGTGGCCACCAACATCTCGCGCCATGGCGCGATCTGGTCCGAGCCGTGCCACGCTTTCGAGAACCACCGCTCCATCGTGGCGTCAGCCACGGCCTCCATGCCGCCCGCGCGGATCATGTCGAAACGGCCTTGCCAAATCTCATGCGTGCCGATCTTGGCGGCGGTGTTCGACAAGACCATCGCGCGGACCAAATCCATCCGCTTGGTGGCCAGCCCTTGGGCCACCAAGCCGCCTACGGACAGCCCGACAAAGAGCGCGTCCTTCACCGCGAGATGATCCATCAGCTGCTCAACATCACGCACCATCGCGCCCATCGAGTAGGGCGGCTCCGGCACATCCGTTTGCCCATGCCCGCGCATGTCATAGCGGATGATCCGCAGCCCCTTAGGCAACTGCGGCATGATCGGGTCCCACAGATGCAAATTTGTGCCAAGCGAATTGGCAAAAACCACTGGCGCGCCACCGGGCTCCCCGTCCTCGCGGTAATGCAGCTTGATGTCGTCGAGGGTGAGGAATGGCATGTGCTGATCTCCCGGTTCTGCGTCGCCAAAACCTATCTGCGCAGGTGACGCGGCGCAATCCACGGCGTGGCAGGTGCAAAGCCACTTGCGCCGCCCTGTCCTTCGGTCAAAAGTCACCGGCAACACGAGATAGAAAGGACCTAGCCCATGCCCCTTGTGAAAGCCGCCGTCTGCCATGAGTTTGGCGCGCCCCTGGTGATCGAAGAGGTGGAGCTTGCAGCCCCCATCGCAGGCGAGGTCGAGGTCAAGCTTGAGGCCTGCGCGATTTGTTTCTCGGACCTGTCTTTCATGGATGGCGGTTGGGGCGGCACCTTGCCGGCGGTCTACGGCCATGAGGCCGCGGGGCGCATCACCGCGCTGGGCGCGGGCGTGACCGATTACAAGGTTGGCGACGCGGTGCTGGTCACGCTGATCCGCTCATGTGGGACCTGCATGCCCTGCGCCACAGGGCAGCCCGTGCAATGCGGCACCGGCTATGACCGTGACGCGGGCCCTTTGAAAACCGCAAGCGGTGGCACGCTGCAACATGGGCTCGCCTGCGGCGCCTTTGCCGAAAGCGCGGTGGTAGACCAATCGCAAATCGCGCGCATCCCGGATGACATGCCAATGGACGCGGCCTCGCTTTTGTCCTGCGGCGTGATCACCGGCATGGGCGCGGTCGTGAACACCGCGCAGGTGCGCCCGGGCCAGAACGTGGTGGTGATCGGCGCAGGCGGGGTCGGCCTGAACGCCATCCAAGGGGCCGCCATTGCCGGGGCCGCGCGCGTCATCGCCATGGACGTGCTCGAAGACAAGCTGGAGGTGGCCCGCGAGTTCGGGGCCACGGATTGTGTGTTGGCCAGCTCAGAGAAGCCTTGGAAGGAGATCGCCAAGATCACCGGGGGGCGCATGGCGGATGCTGTTTTTGTCACCGTCGGCGCGATCCCGGCCTTTGAGCAAGGCCTGCGCTATCTGGCAGCGGGCGGCGACATGTATATCGTGGGCATGCCACATTCGGGCGCAAAGGCGGAATATGAGCCAGTCATTCTGGGCGCTGTCGGGCAGGGCATGAAGGGCTCCAAGATGGGCGACACCGTGCTCAAGCGCGATATCCCTTGGATGGTGGATCTGTACCAACAGGGGCGGCTGAAGCTGGACGAGCTGATTTCGGGCCGCTGGTCGCTCGATGAGATCAACGAGGCCATCGCCGACACCCGCTCAGGTGCTGCGCGGCGCAATGTGATTGTGTTTAAATGAGCGCCTTTGGCGCGCCTTTTGTTTTGTGCTCTTTGAGGGGCTTTGCCCCTCAGCCGCACGGGCAAGACCCCAGGATATTTCTGAACATGGAAAGAGCCTATGCAGTTATCTGAGCTTGAGACCTTTGTTGTGGCACCGCCCGCGCCGGGGTGGGGCGGACGCTATTGGATATTTACCAAGCTGACCACGGATGACGGGATCATTGGCTATGGCGAGGTCTATGCCTCGGCTGTCGCACCTGATGTGCAGGTCGCTGTGGTGCGCGACGTGTTTGAGCGGCATATGAAGGGTGAAAGCCCTGAAAACATCGAGAAAATGTTTCGGCGCGCCTATTCCTCCGGCTTCACGCAGCGGCCAGACCCGACCGTGATGGGCGCGTTTTCCGGGCTTGAGATTGCCTGCTGGGATATTCTGGGCAAAGCACGCGGGCGCCCCGTTTGGGCGCTGTTGGGCGGCAAGATGAACGAGCGTGTTCGGGCCTATACCTATCTCTACCCGCTGCCGCATCATAACCTGTCGGAGTTCTGGACCTCGCCTGATCAGGCGGCGGAGGCTGCACTGGACTGTGTGGATCGGGGCTATACAGCGGTGAAATTTGATCCAGCGGGACCCTACACACTGCGCGGTGGGCATCAGCCTGCGATGAGCGACATTTCCATGTCGGTCGCCTTTTGCAAGGCGATCCGGGAGGCGGTTGGTGACCGGGCGGATCTGCTTTTTGGCACTCATGGGCAGTTCAACACGCCGGGTGCGATCCGGCTGGGCCAGGCGTTGGAGCCCTATAACCCGCTCTGGTATGAAGAGCCGATCCCGCCGGATAATCTGTTGGAATTTTCCGAAGTGGCCCGCGCGGTGCGGATCCCGATTGCCACCGGCGAGCGGATGACGACCAAGGCGGAGTTTGCCACCGTTTTGCGCAGTGGTGGGGCCAAGATTTTGCAGCCCGCTTTGGGGCGTGCGGGCGGCATTTGGGAGATGAAGAAGCTGGCCGCGATTGCCGAAGTGTTCAACGCCGAGATCGCGCCGCATCTTTATGCGGGTCCCGTTGAGTGGGCGGCGAATATTCATCTGGGCGCTTCGATCCCCAATCTGCTGATGTGCGAAAGCATCGAGACGCCGTTCCACGACGCGCTCATCGACGGCACCATCAAGGTCGAGAACGGCTATATCACCCCGCCTGAGACCCCCGGTCTGGGCATCGCCTTTGACGAGGATTTGGCCCGCGCGCATCCCTATACCGGGACCGAGCTGCATTTGCAGATGCAGGAGGAGCCCTGCAATTACCAAGGGGGCAACAGCTTTGCCGGGGGCGCACCGCCTTTGGAGGATTAGCGCAAGGCTTCCTGCTCAAGGCGCTGTCGGGCAATGGCCTCATGGCGGTCGGCGCGGGATTGGGCGGACAGGCTGTTCTCGACATAAGTCAGGTGATCTGCCACGGCGGCCCGCGCGGCGGCCGGGGCGCGCTGTTGCAAAGCGTCGTTGATGGCGCGGTGCTGGTCCAAAAGCGTGTCGCGGGTGGTGCGTTGTTTGAACATCACCTGACGGTTGTAAAACACGCCCTCGCGCAGCAGGGTGAACATCGCGCGCATCATATGCAGCATGACGACGTTGTGGCTGGCCTCGATGATGGCGAGGTGAAATTCGGCGTCAAGCTGGCTTTCCTCCGCCGGATTGCGTTTGGAATGGGCGGCTTCCATCTTGCGAAACACGGTGTCGATCACCTGTAAGTCAGTGTCAGAGCCGATGGTGGCGGCGCGCTCGGCGGCCATGCCTTCCATGTCGCGGCGAAAGGAGATGTAGTCGAACATCGCTTCCTCATGGTCGGAGAACAATCGCACCAGCGTCTCGGAGAACTCCGCCCCCATGACATCGGCCACGAAAATGCCCGCGCCCGCTTTCGGTTCCAGAAGGTTGCGCTCTTGCAAGGCGGCGATGGCTTCCCGCAAGGAGGGCCGTGAGACGCCCAGCTTTTCGGCCAGCTCGCGTTCGGCGGGCAGGCGGTCGCCGGGGCGCAGGATACCACGCAGGATCAGCAGCTCGATCTGCTTGACCACCGTTCCGGCGAGTTTTTCCGGCTGGATTTTCTGAAATGGCATGCGGCGTCCTCTAAATTGGTCAAATTATATGACCACGCTGGACCTGCCGCAAATGAAAACGGCCCCGCCCGCAGGAGAGGCCGTTTTGGGGCCTCAGGCCGCGTTGGGGCGGATGATGATCTCGACCCGGCGGTTCTGGGCTTTGCCCTCTTCTGTGGTGTTGGCGGCGATGGGCTGGCTTTCGCCCATGCCAAACGTGTCCAGCCGCGAGGACGCGACGCCTGAGCCTTCCAAGACCCAGGACACCGCATAGGCGCGGCGTTCCGACAGGTCGGCATTATGCGCGTCAGAGCCGCTGTCATCGGTGTGGCCGACGATGCGCACAGTGCTGTCAGGGTAGCTGTTCAGATTGCCCGCAAGCGCCCGCAGGTCGCTTTCCAACGCGGGGCTGAGCGTGGCGCTGTCTGAGGCAAAGAGCAGGGCTTGCGGCAAGGTCACGCGCAGCTCTTCGCCGGTATTCTCGATGGCGATGTTTTCGTTGGGAATGTCGCGGCGCAGGTCTTGCGCTTGCTTGTCCAGCTGGTGGCCGATGACGCCGCCTGCTGCGGCCCCGATGCCTGCGCCGACGATGCCTTTTCCAAGGCTGTTATTGTCGCTTGATGCGCCAAGCAGCCCGCCCAAGACGCCGCCCACCAGCGCGCCGGTCTGGGCTTTGTTGACGTTGGTTGTGTCGAAATTTGTGGTGTCGCATGCCGACAAAGACAATGCGGACGCACCGATGATGCTCAGTGTTTTAAGGGTCATGTGTTACCTGCCTCGGTTATGTGTCCCGCCATTTTTGACGTGGTTATCAGCAGATAATATCGCGCAAAGCGCCATCTGTTAAGGGGGAATCGGCGGCCTGCGGGCTCAGGATGCAGGCCGCCGATAAGAAGCTAGGCCGCGTTGGGGCGGATGATGATCTCCACCCGGCGGTTCTGGGCCCGGCCCGCCGCTGTGTTGTTGGAAGCCACTGGCTGGGCCTCGCCCGCCCCTTGAGTGCGCAGCCGCGCGGAGGAGACGCCCTCGCTCCGCAACACCGAAGCCACTGCCGCTGCACGGCGCTCCGACAGGTTCTGGTTGTAGCCCGGATCACCCGTGCTGTCGGTATGCCCGACCACAAAGACGGTGGAGTTCGGGTAATCGCCCAGATTTGCGGCCAGCACCCGGATGTCGGAGACCAGATCGCCGCGCAGCGACGCGCTGTCGGTGGCAAAGAGCAGATCCTGCGGCATGGTCACGCGCAGCTCGGAGCCGGTGTTGACGACGGCGATATCGCTGTCAAGGTCGCGGCGCAGCTCTCCTGCCTGCTTGTCCAGCTCATTGCCGATAGCCCCGCCGACCGCACCACCAATGGCCGCGCCGATGATGCCGCGCTCCAGCTTGTTGTCGTCGGTGGAGTTCGCGCCCAGCAGCCCGCCGACAGCCGCGCCGACGATTGCGCCGTTCTTGGTGCGTTGGTTCGGGTCACCGGGTTGCGCGCAAGCGCCCAGAACAAGAATGGCGGGCAGGGCGATCAGGATCGGTTTCATGGCAGATATCCTTTCATTGGCCGCAAGAATGCGGCTGACGCGGTTAGATGTGTGTGGTGGCGTCGAAACTACAACTCACAACTTCGCGCGGATACGCAGGTTCCCGCCAAAGCGGTCACTTTGTTGAAACAAGTGAAAACAGGCGGGCTTCAGCCGGTGGAGGCGGCGGCGTCCTGCCGCGTGTCGTCGCGCGCCGCCTCATAGGCCAAGAGCGCGCGTTTCACAGGCAGGCCCCAGTGATACCCGCCCAAACCGCCCGATTTGCGCAAGGCGCGGTGGCAGGGCACCAGCCAGCTGATCGGATTGCGCCCCACCGCAGTGCCCACCGCGCGCACGGCTTTGGGGTGGCCGATATGGCTGGCAATCTCGGAATAGGTGGTGATGTGGCCCGAGGGGATGGCCAGCAGGGCCTCCCACACTTTGATCTGGAACGGCGCGCCGATCAGGTAAAGCGGCGCGGGCTGCGCGCCAAAGGCCGCCTGCACCCAAGGTAGCAGCATGTCGGCATCTTCCACAAAATCAGCCTTCGGCCAGCGCGAAGTGAGGTCACGCATCGCTTCCTCCTCCCCCATTTCGGCAGAGAACCCAATACCGCAAATGCCGCGCTCCGTGCCCATCACCAAGGCGGGGCCAAAGGGGCTGTCAAACCAGCCCCAGCGGATGGTCAGGCCCGCGCCCTTCAGGGCGAAATCGCCGGGGCTCATCGCCTCCCAACGCAGGAACAAGTCGTGCAAGCGGCTGGAGCCCGACAGCCCCACCGCATCCGCCGTGCCCAGCGTGGTAAATTTCGCATCCAGCAGCGCCTTGGCATGGCCCAGCACCAGATATTGCTGGTAGCGCTTCGGAGACACCCCGGCCCATTTGCTAAACACCCGCTGAAAATGCGCAGGGCTCATCGACATTTTGGCGGCCAGCGCCTCGAGGCTCAGCTCCCGTCCATGCGCGTCAATCACCTCGATGGCGCGGCGCACAACCTCGTAATGGTAGCTGGTGTCGTCACTCTGGGGCAGGGCGCTCATGTGTCTGATCCTTTCGGTTGTACCCAAGCTAGCGCGCCATGACAGGGTGATCGACCCGTTTCTTGAGCATTGCACCTTGCCGCGGCCCGCCCGCTTTGGCATACCGCGCGCCATGGCCAAGCAGCTTGATTACTCCACCATCCACGAGATTTTCTCCCGGTTTCAGGCAGCAGAGCCTGAGCCAAAAGGCGAGCTGGACCACACCAATGCCTATACGCTGGTCGTCGCCGTGGCGCTCTCCGCGCAATCCACGGATGTTGGCGTCAACAAGGCCACCGAAGCGCTATTCAAAATTGCCGACACGCCGCAAAAGATGCTCGATCTCGGGCTGGACGCGCTGATCGAGCATATCAAGACCATCGGCCTCTACCGCAACAAGGCCAAGAACGTCATCAAGCTGAGCCAGATCCTCGTCGATGAATACGGCGGCGAAGTGCCAAGCTCCCGCGCCGCGCTGGTGTCGCTGCCCGGCGTCGGGCGCAAGACCGCCAATGTGGTGCTGAACATGTGGTGGGGCCATCCCGCCCAAGCCGTCGACACGCATATTTTCCGCATCGGCAACCGCACCGGCATCTGCCCCGGCAAAGACGTGGACGCCGTCGAGCGCGCCATCGAGGACCATATTCCGGTTGCCTTCCAACATCACGCGCATCACTGGCTGATCCTGCATGGCCGCTACGTGTGCAAAGCCAGAAAACCCATGTGCAGCAATTGCCTGATCCGCGATCTGTGCCCCTTTGAGGATAAAAACCTATGAGCAAATCTTTCCAAGTCGTGGGCATCGGCAACGCGATGGTCGATGTGCTGGCCCATTGCGAAGACGCGTTTCTGGCCGCCAATGGCATCGAGAAAGGCATCATGACCCTGACCGACCGCGCCCGCGGGGTTGAGCTTTACGGCCTCATCGGCCCGGCCAAGGAAATCTCCGGCGGCTCGGCGGCCAACACCATTGCGGGCGTGGCCCATCTGGGCGGGGCCACGGCCTATGTCGGTAAGGTGAAAGATGATCAGCTGGGCGAGATCTTTGCCCATGACCTGCGCGCCCAAGGCGCGGTCTATGAGACACCGCTGGCCCCCAAATCCCACGAGGCCGAAACCGGACGCTGCATCGTGCTGGTCTCCCCCGATGGCGAACGCTCGATGAACACCTATCTCGGTGTCACCGAATTTCTGGGCCCTGATGACGTGGACGCGGCGCAATGCGCGGATGCCGACTGGATCTACCTCGAAGGCTACCGCTTTGACGGCCCGACCTCCGTGGCCGCCTTTGACAAAGCCATCGCCGCCTGCAAAGGCGCAGGTGGCCGCGTTTCCGTCACGCTTTCTGACCCGTTCTGCGTTGACCGCCACCGCGACGCGTTTCGCGGGTTGATCCAGGACCATGTCGATCTGCTCTTTTGCAACCGGGCCGAGATGCTCTCCATGTACCAGACCGAGGACCTTGACGCCGCCCTCACACAAGCCGCGTCCGAGGTCGAGATCGTGGCCTGCACCGACGGGGCCGACGGCGCGCATATCCTGTCCGGCGGCAAGCGCTGGTCCGTGCCCGCCACGCCTGTTGAGATCGTGGACGCCACGGGGGCAGGGGACCTCTTCGCCTCCGGCTTCCTTTGGGGGCTGACCAACGGCTACGATCACGAGACCTGTGGCAAAATGGGCTGCGCGGCAGCGGGCGAAATCATCTCCCATATCGGCGCACGTCCAGAGGCGGATCTGAAGGCGATGTTTGAGGAGCAGGGGCTGCTCTGAGGCGCGCGCGGCAAAAGACCGCGCGCAGCAAAGGCCCTCATCTCTCCGCTAGGCCACCCTGTTTTGCGCTTTCTAAAGCGCTGATTATTTACGCTAACTCTGCTTGAGCAACAGCTTTTGCACGCGAGTCGTGATCTAGTGCTTGACTCCTGAGCGCAAACCAATGTCAGAATGGTTCGGGACCAATGTACGAATGTTTCAGCTGGATGGGTGGCGCAGCACTTGAATTACGCACCGGAAAACGTGGAAAGCACGGATGCCGCACTCGCGGCGGTCCGGCAGATGATCGAAGCAGGCAAGCTGCCCGCCGACGGTCGCCTGCCCACAGAGCGCGAGCTTGCGGCAGAGTTTGGCTGCGGTCGGCGCACCATTCGTCGTGTCCTCGACGCTTTGGAGGCGGAGGGGCTGATCTGGCGCAAGCAGGGCAAAGGAACCTTTGCCGGTCAACCCCCGGACCCGACAGGCGCGCTGGCCGCAGAAATTGCGCCGGATGCAGATCCTCTGGTCGTGATGGAGGCGCGGCTGTGCATTGAACCCGCATTGGCCGAACTGTGCGCCTTGCGCGCCACCGGAGAGGACGTGCTGCGCCTGCGGCAACTTGCGCAGCGCGCGTCTCAGCCCATTGATGCCGACACCGCAGAGCTGTGGGACGGCGCCTTGCACCGCGCCATCGCGCGCATTGCGGGGAACCGCGTGATGCTGACCGCCTTTGCGCTTCTCGACGAGGTCCGCATGGGCGCAGATTGGCAAAAACAACGCCATCAGGCGCGGACATCTCAGACGAAGGCGCTTTACGATCACCAACACAACCAGATCATTGACGCCATTCAGGCGCGCGATGGTGAGGGCGCGTTTCAGGCAATGCGCGCCCACCTTCAGGCCCTGTCTGACAATTTGCGCGACTCGATGGGCGAGGCAGACACATGAGCGGCGCGCGGGAGCCGGTCTTGCAGGTCGAGAACCTCGAAATTCAGATCGCGGGCGGTACGGAGCCGATCGTTGACAACGTCTCATTCTCTCTCAGCCCCGGCGAAACCCTGTGCATCGTCGGCGAGTCCGGGTGTGGCAAAAGCCTGACGGCGCTGGCGCTGATGGGTCTGCTCGCGACACCGCCGCTCAAACGCACCGGCGGCACGGCACTGTTTCAGGGCGAGGACCTCTTCGCGATGTCCCGCACGCGCTTGCGTCAGGTGCGCGGCGGGCGGATGGCGATGATCTTTCAAGAGCCGATGTCGTCACTGAACCCGGCGATCAAGGTTGGTGAGCAAATCGCCGAAGCCGTGCGCGCGCATCAACGCATAGGCGCGGATGCCGCCCGGACCCGCGCCATTGAGATGCTGGAACGCGTCCGCATTCCTGCCGCCGAGAAGCGTCTAAACGAATATCCCCACCAGCTTTCGGGCGGTATGCGCCAGCGGGTGATGATCGCCATGGCCCTTGCGAATGATCCGTCGCTGCTGATCGCCGATGAGCCGACAACCGCCCTTGATGTGACCATTCAGGCGCAAATTCTTGACCTCATGTCGACCCTGTCAAAGGAAAGTGACGCGGCGCTGATCATGATCACCCATGATCTGGGGGTGGTTGCGGAGATGGCCGATAAAGTGGCCGTCATGTATGCAGGCCGGATCGTCGAGGCAGGCAGTGCGGCCCAGATTTTCAACGATCCTCAGCACCCCTATACGCTTGGCCTGATCAGCTCGATGCCTGCATTGGGCGGCGCGCGCGCGCGGCTTGTGACGATCCCGGGCAGCGTGCCAAGCCCGTTGGATATGCCTGCGGGATGCCGCTTTGCGGCGCGTTGCCCCTTTGCAGGGCCCGATTGTGCAGCCGCCCCCCCGATGAACGCGGTCTCACCCGGTCACAACGTGGCGTGCTGGCGCGCGCCCCTTGAAGGCGCGGCCTTCGCAACGGAGGCGCGTATCGCATGACCACTCCTCCGATCCTCGAAGCCCGCGATCTGAAAAAAGGGTTTGTCACCAAGAAGCCGCTTTTTGGCGAGCCCACCGTTGTGCGTGCCGTGGACGGCGTGGACCTTGCGATCCGCGAAGGCGAAACCTTTGCAATCGTGGGCGAGTCCGGCTGCGGGAAATCAACGCTGGCGCGTCTTCTGGTGCGCCTGATTGAGCCCAGCAAAGGGCAGGTGACATATGAAGGCCGCGATATCGGCGGTCTGTCCGACAAAGCGCTGCGCGCCTTGCGCGCCGAAATCCAATTCATCTTTCAGGACCCGTTCTCCTCGCTCAACCCGCGTATGACCGTGGGCGCCTTGATCGAAGAGCCGCTGCGCACGCATGGGATCGGCACGGGCGCGGAGCGCCGCGCTGCGGTGGCCCGGATATTGACCCGTGTCGGATTGCGCGCGGAACATGCAGACAGATACCCGCATGAATTCTCCGGCGGGCAAAGGCAGCGCATTGGCATCGCCCGTGCGCTTGTGACCGGCCCCAAACTGGTGATCGGGGATGAGCCTGTCAGCGCCCTTGATGTGTCCGTGCAGGCGCAGGTGATCAATATCCTTGAGGACCTGAAGGATGAGTTCGGGTTGACCTTGATCATCATCGCCCACGACCTTGCCGTGATCCGCCACATGTCGGACCGCGTTGGCGTGATGTATTTGGGCAAACTGGTCGAAATTGGCCCCGCTGACGCGCTGTTTGCCGCCCCCGCGCACCCCTATACGGAGACCCTTCTTGCGGCGATCCCGATCTCGGCGGTGGGCGCGCGCAAGGCGCATGTGGCCGTCGAAGGCGATCCGCCCAATCCAATTGCACCACCGTCAGGTTGCCGTTTCCACACGCGCTGCCCCTATGCGAAAGCCAAGTGCCACTCCGAGGAGCCGGAGCTGCAAGATCTCGGCGATGGGCGCAGTGTGGCCTGCCACTTCGCGCAAGATCTTGCCCTGAAGGGCATTCAGCCCGACATCGGCCAACGCTCCGAGGCTACGGCGAAGCGCTTTGAAATCTACAGCGCGGCACGCGCGCGCACCGACCCACCAACAAAAACCAAATCAACCACCTAGGAGGAAGACACTATGCAAATCGGAAAAATGCTTACGGCCGCGGCGCTGTTGGCTCTGAGCACAAGCTTGGCGCAGGCTCAGGACCTCAAGATCGGGCTTCAGGATGATCCAGATATTCTGGACCCGGATCAATCGCGCACATTCGTGGGTCGCATCGTCTACGCGTCCCTGTGCGACAAGCTTGTCGACATCACGCCTGATCTTGAGATCGTGCCCGCCTTGGCCACAGGCTGGGAATGGAACGAGGCCGGCACCGAGCTGACCATGACCTTGCGCGACGATGTGGTGTTCCACGATGGCACGCCGTTCAACGCAGATGCCGTGGCCGCCAATCTTGATCGCTCCAAGAACCTCGAGACCTCGCGGCGCAAATCCGAAGTGCGCTCCATCGAAAGCTGGGAGGTCGTGGACGACACCACGATCAAGATGACCCTGTCGGCCCCGGATGCGACGTTGATCGCGCAGTTTGCGGACCGCTCCGGCATGATGTTGTCGCCCACCGCCTTTGAAGCCGCAGGCGAGGATTTCGGTTCGGCCCCGGTCTGTGCCGGGCCCTTCAAGTTCAAGGAGCGTATCCAGCAGGACCGCATCGTTCTCGAGAAATTCGCCGATTATTACCGCGCGGATGAGATCAACTTCGACAGCGTGACCTTCCTGCCCATTGCTGACACCACGGTGCGTCTGGCCAACCTGCGCGCGGGCGATCTCGATATGCTGGAGCGGCTGGCCGCGACGGATGTGGCATCGGTTGAAGCAGATGATGGGCTCCAGCTCGAGCGCGCCACCTCGCTTGGCTATCAAGGCATCACGCCCAATGTGGGCAATGGCGAAGCAGCCAACAACCCGCTGGGCCAGTCGAACCTTGTGCGCAAGGCGCTGTCGCTCTCCATCGACCGCAACGCCTTGAACGAGGTGGTGTTTGAGGGGGCTTTTGCGCCGGGCAACCAGCCCTTCGCGCCGACCTCGCCTTGGTACAACGCGGATTTCCCGGTGCCCGAGCGTGACATCGAGGCCGCCAAAGCCCTGCTGGCCGAAGCCGGTGTTGCCGACGGCGTGACCATCGAGGTTCAGGTCGCCAACAACCCGGTCCAGACCCAGGTGATGCAGGTTGTCCAGGCGATGGCCGCCGAAGCCGGGATCACCATTGAGCTGGCCGCCAAGGAGTTCGCGACATTGCTGGCCGATCAATCTGCGGGCAACTTCACCGCAAGCCAGATCGGCTGGTCCGGCCGGGTCGACCCTGACGGCAACATCCACCAATTCATGACCAGCGGCGGGGGTCTGAATGACTCCAAATACGTCAACACTGCGATTGATACGGCCCTCAACGAGGCGCGTTTGTCCACCGACCCTGCGGTGCGCAAGGAAAGCTACAATGCTGCCGTTGCCATCCAGCAAGAGGACATGCCGATCATCTATCTCTACCACCCGGTCTGGATCTGGGCGTTGGATGACAGCCTGTCGGGCTTTCAGGCCTATCCTGATGGCATGATCCGCCTTCACGGTGTCAGCCAGAACTGATTGACACGTTGGCCCGGCCGCTTTTGGCCGGGCCGCATTTGGAGACCTGCGCATGCTTGGCTTTTTGTCCCGTCGCCTTTTGATCGCAATCCCGACGATCATCCTGATCTCGATCTTCGTGTTCTCTTTGCAGAAGCTGCTGCCAGGAGACCCCGTGCTCGTGATGGCCGGGGAAGAACGTGATCCAGACTTGATCGCGGCCCTGCGCGAGAAATATCGCCTGAACGACCCGATTTTCGTCCAGTATTTCGCATGGGCGGGCAACGCTCTGCGCGGCGATCTGGGCATCTCCCTGCGCACCAACCAGCCGGTCATAGAACTGATCGGTGAAAAGCTGCCCGTCACGATCCAACTGGCCGTTATGGCACTGATTATTGCGATGGTCATTGGCATCCCCGCCGGAGTGATCTCGGCCTATAAAAAAGGCACATGGGTTGACTGGCTCGCCAACCTGATTGCCCTGTCGGGGTTGTCGGTTCCCAACTTTTGGCTGGGCATCATGCTGATCTTGCTGGTGTCGGTGAAACTGGGATGGCTTCCCGCGTCAGGCTATCAACCCTTTTCCGAAGATCCGCTGCAATCCATCCGCACCATGCTTATGCCCGCCCTCGTGTTGGGCACCGCGACGGCAGCAACCCTGATGCGCCACACCCGGTCGGCCATGTTAAGCGTGCTGCAATCCGACTACGTGCGCACCGCGCGCGCCAAAGGGCTGCGCGAGCATACCGTTTTGATCAAACACGCTTTGCGCAACGCGCTGGTGCCGGTCGTCACCGTCACCGCCCTCCTGTTCGGAGAGCTGCTGGCGGGAGCCGTTCTGACCGAACAAATTTTCACAATTCCGGGCTTTGGCAAACTGGTGGTCGACGCTGTGTTCAACCGCGACTACGCTGTCGTGCAAGGCATCGTCCTGTGCACCGGGATTGCGTTCATCTTCATGAACATTCTGGCGGATGCGGCCCACCGTCTTCTGAACCCGCGTATGAGGGACACATGACAGCCATACCCGACACCCAAAGCTTTGCGCCGGACCCGGTCCTTCCCAAGCGCAAGAGCCGCGTCTGGGCAAAGTTCAAGCGGAGCCCGTCGGCCCTTTTGGGTGGTGCGATCGTGCTGTTCTTCGTCATTGTAGCCCTGCTTGCGCCGCTCCTGCCTATTCCGGGGCCTCTGGAAACTGACTGGGCCGCTGTACGCAAAGCGCCAAGTGCCGCGCATTTGTTTGGCACGGATGAGATCGGGCGCGATGTGCTCTCACGGATGATATGGGGCGCGCAGGCGTCTTTGCTGGCCGGGGTGGTCTCCGTGCTGATTGCGGTGGCGATGGGCGTGCCGCTGGGCGTGATTGCGGGATACCGCCGGGGCTGGAGCGATGCCGCGATCAGCCGCGTGACCGAAGCCTTGCTGGCGGCGCCCTTTTTGATCCTTGCGATTGCGCTGGCGGCCTTTTTGGGGCCGTCTCTGACCAACGCGATGATCGCGATTGGCGTGTCGGCCACGCCTGTTTTCATCCGCCTTGCCCGCGCGCAGACGCTTTCGGTGATGACGGAGGATTATGTCGAAAGCGCCCGCGCGATTGGCGTCGGGCATGTGGCGCTCATCTGGCGCTATATCCTGCCCAACATCTTTCCGCCGATCCTCGTGCAGGGCACTTTGACCATCGCGACGGCGATCATCGCCGAAGCCGCGCTCAGCTTTCTGGGGCTCGGCCAACAACCGCCCGCGCCTTCTTGGGGTGCGATGCTGAATGTGGCGAAGAATTTTCTCGAACAGGCACCATGGATGGCGCTTTACCCCGGCATGGCGATTTTTCTTGTCGTGCTTGGGTTCAATCTTCTTGGGGACGGGCTGCGCGACGCGCTTGATCCTCGCGACAACTGATAAGGGGACGCCACATGTCTTTCACCACAAGACCGGAACTCAAAGGCACGTTCGGGATGTGCGCCTCGACCCATTGGATCGCGTCCGCCGTTGGGATGAAGCTGTTGGAGCAAGGCGGTTCGGCCTTTGATGCAGCGGCGGCTATGGGGTTTGTGCTGCATGTGGTCGAGCCGCATTTGAACGGCCCGCTGGGCGATATGCCCGCACTCATCCGGCTTGCGGGCGAAGACACGCCGCGCGTCATCTGCGGGCAAGGCACGGCCCCGGCTGGGGCCACCATTGCGCATTACCGCTCAGAAGGGCTGGACCTGATCCCAGGCTCGGGCCTGCTCGCCACGGTTATTCCCGGCGCGTTTGATGCGTGGATGCTGATGCTGGCCGACCATGGCCGCCTGCCGCTGCGCGACGTTCTTGAACCGGCTATTCACTATGCGCGCCACGGTCATCCCGTCCTGCCGCGCGTGTCGGCCACCATCGCGGATCTGGGCGACTTCTTCCGCAAGGAATGGCCGACATCCTACGACACATGGCTTCCGGGCGGCGCTGCCCCTGAGCCCGACAGCCTGTTTTGCAACCCCGCACTTGCCGACACATGGGAGCGACTGCTGACCGAGGCCGAGACCGTTCAGGGCCGCGCCAAACAAATCGAAAAAGCGCGCCGCGTCTTCCGCGAAGGCTTCATCGCGGAGGCGATTGACACATGGATGGCTGAGGCCTGCGTGATGGACGCCGCAGGTGCGCGCCGCAAGGGCGTGCTGACCGGTCACGATATGGCCGGGTGGGAGGCGTCCTACGAGGCCCCGCTGAGCGTCGACTATCACGGCTGGAACGTCTGGAAGGGCGGGCTGTGGACCCAAGGGCCGACCCTGTTGCAATCCCTGCGCACGCTTGAGGAGAGCGGGATCGCGTCGATGGATCTCAACGGGGCGGATTTCATCCACCACGTCACTGAAACCATGAAATTGGCCTTTGCGGATCGCGAAGCCTATTACGGCGACCCGACCCAGACCGAGCTGCCGCTTGAAACGCTGCTGTCCCGCGAATACGGCCAAAGCCGCTCTGCGCAGATCGGCACGTCAGCCTCGCTGGAGCAACGACCCGGAAGCATCGCGGGGTGCGAGGCTTGGGCAGACGCCGCGATTGCGCGCGCCGGGCTGGATCATTCCGCCGGGCCGGGCGTCGGCGCGGGCGAGCCCACAATGGCGCATCTGACAGAGCGTAAAGGCGACACTGTCCATATTGACGTGATCGACCAATGGGGCAATTCGGTCTCGGCCACGCCCTCGGGGGGCTGGCTGCAATCGTCGCCGGTCGTCCCCGGTCTTGGCATGCCGCTCAATTCACGTGCGCAGATGTTCTGGCTGGACGAGGGCCTGCCCACCTCGCTCGCGCCGGGGCGTCGTCCGCGCACGACGCTCTCGCCCTCCATGGCGCAAGGGCCTGATGGCACGCAATATGCCTTTGGCACACCGGGCGGAGACCAGCAGGACCAGTGGCAGCTGATCCTGCTGCTGCGTTTGGTGCATGGCGGGCTGAACCTTCAGGAAGGCATCGACTCGCCGCTGTTTCATACCGGCCATTTCCAGTCGTCATTCTACCCGCGCGGCACCCGCCCCGGACATCTGATGCTGGAGCCCGCCCTTGGTGAGGACGTGATCAACGATCTGCGCAGCCGTGGCCATGATGTTGAAGTGGCCGAACCATGGACCGTTGGTCGCCTGACCGCCGCATCCCGGTCGCCGGACGGGTTGTTGAAAGCAGGCGCCACGCCGCGCCTGATGCAGGCCTATGCGGTGGGGCGTTGATCAATGACCTATTCAATTGTTGCCCGTGATCCCGCCACCGGTCAGCTTGGCATCGCCGCCGCGTCGCGGTTCTTTGCCGTGGGATCGCTTGTGCCGCATATCCGTGGCGGACGCTGCGCGGTTGCCACCCAAGCCTTCGTCAATCCGCTCTGGGGTCTCGAGGGGGCCGACCGGATGACACAAGGCGAAGCCGCCCCCGATATCCTTGCGGATCTGGTGGCACGCGATGGGGGTCAGGCCCAGCGGCAGGCCCACATGATAGACAAGGAGGGGCGGCAGGCAGCCCATACAGGTGCGGACTGCATCGACTGGTGCGGACATGTGATCGGGGATGGCGTGTCGGTGGCGGGCAACATGTTGGCCGGCGAACAGGTGATCACGGACACGCTCGCCGCCTATCAGGCGCATCCTGAATTGGCCTTTGCCGAGCGACTTTTGACAGCGATGGAGGCCGGAGAGGCCGCCGGCGGCGACAAGCGCGGCAAGCAATCAGCGGCGCTGCGCATTCACAGATCGGAGGATTTCCCCTGGCTCGATCTGCGCGCCGACGATCATCCGGATCCTTTGGCAGAGCTCAGGCGTCTGTTTGACGTGGCACAGGAACGATATCTTCATATCGCCGAAGTGATGCCCACCAGCGATACGTTTTCCGGCCTGACCGACCGCGCGCCTCTCGACGCTGCGATTGCCGCCGAGGAAGAGCAGCGCAAGCGGGATGGCCGCAAGAGCAAATCTTTCGCGACACTGCTTTAGCTGGGCGCATAAGTCGCCCGAAAACGCAGAGGTTGGTCTGCACATAGAACATGTCCCCGTTTACCAATTCTCAATGGAATTTTCCTCGCCTCCAGAGACCCCGTTCTTAACCTTTGCCCCAAATAAAAAGGCCCGCAGCAGCTGCGGGCCTTTCTCATTTTAACCATTTCGCACGCGAAATCAGTTGGGAATCTCAGCCGTCAGACCTTCAACATAGAAGCTCATCCCGGCCAGATCACCATCACTTGCCGTCTCGCCTTCAGCCAGCCAAGGCGTGCCATCCTGCTTGTTAATCGGCCCGGTAAACGCGTGGTAGGAGCCGTCAGCCAGTGCCGCTTTCATCTCCAGCGCCTCGGCTTTTACGTCAGCAGGCACCGCGTCGGAAATCTCGCCAATGGCAACCATGCCAGCGCCGATACCATCCCACGTGTCGGTGCTTTCCCAAGTGCCATCCATCACCGCGCCGACGCGGGCGATGTAGTAAGGTGCCCAGTCATCAATGATCGAGGACACGCGCGGCAGCGGTGCATACTCGCCCATATCAGAGGCCTGACCAAAGGTGATCACGCCCTCGGCTTTCTGTGCAGCGGCCTGCGGAGCCGTCGAGTCGGTATGCTGCAAAATCACGTCTGCACCCTGCTCGATCAGCGCGGTGGCGGCATCCGCCTCTTTCGCGGGGTCGAACCATGTATAGGCCCAGATGATGTTGAACTCGACATCCGGGTTCACCTTCTTGGCGTGAATATAGGCGGAGTTGATGCCGCGGATCACCTCAGGGATCGGGAAGGAGGCGATGTAGCCGATCTTGTTGGTCTTGGTCATCTTGCCCGCGATATGGCCCTGAATGGCGCGACCCTCGTAGAAACGTGCGGAATATGTCGACACGTTCGGCGTCTCGCGCTTGTAGCCGGTGGCATGCTCGAATTTCACGTCCGGGAACTTGGCGGCAACCGCGTTGGTCGGGTCCATATAGCCAAAGGAGGTCGTGAAGATGATATCCGCACCCTGCAAAGCCATCTGGGTGATCGCGCGCTCGGCGTCAGCGCCTTCAGGTACGTTCTCTTGATAGACCGTTTCGACCTTATCGCCAAACTCGGCCTCAACGGCGAGACGGCCTTTGTCATGCTCATAGGTCCAGCCGCCATCACCGATGGGGCCCACATAGATGAAGCCCACTTTCGTTTTGGCATGGCCGTCCGCGAACGCGCCGCCCGTGGCAAGGGCCAGCGCGGCAACGCCAGCGGCAAGAATTGTTCTGCGTTTCATTTGGTATCTCCCCAAGTTTGTCGAGTTTAGCAGCAGTGAAGCCCCTAGGATGAGGCGTGGAATATTTTGCCCAGACAGGCAGGCGCCGACAGAGCGGCCTTGGCCTTGCCCGAGGACATGATGACCAGCACCGCGATAGTTATCAGATAGGGCGACATGGACAAGTACTCCACCGGGATTGCGACCCCTGCGGCCTGCAAATTCAGCTGCAAAACCGTAACCCCGCCAAATAAATAAGCGCCTAACAAAACCCGGAACGGCCGCCACGCGCCAAAGACCACAATGGCCAGCGCGATCCAGCCCGCTCCTGCGGTCATCCCTTCGGTCCATTGCGGCACGCGCACGAGGCTCAGGTAAGCCCCGCCCAGCCCCGCGCAGGCCCCGCCAAAAGTGATCGCCATCAGCCGGACGCGCACCACCTTGTAGCCCAGCGCATGGGCCGCGTCGTGGTTCTCTCCCACCGCGCGCAGGATCAACCCCGCGCGGGTAAATTTCAGCACCGCCCATGTGGCCACGACCAGCCCCAAAGCCACGTAAACCATCAGGTCATGGTTAAAGAGCACCGGCCCCAGCACGGGAATATCCGACAAAACCGGTATCTCCAGCCTCGGCGTCGCGGGCGGACGGATACCGATATAGCCCTGACCCATCAGAGAGCTCAGCCCCAGCCCAAACAGCGTCAGTCCCAACCCTGTGGCCACTTGGTTGGACAGGAAATATTGCGTCAGAATACCAAAGAGCAGCGACAACACCGCGCCGCCAAACGCCGCCGCCACGAACCCCACAAACGGAGACCCCGTCTGCACCGCAATCGCAAACCCGCAAATCGCGCCCACGATCATCATGCCTTCCACCCCAAGGTTCAGCACGCCTGATTTTTCCACGATCAACTCACCGATCGCCGCCAAGATGATCGGCGTCGCCGCGACCATGAGGGAGGCGACCAGCAAGATCGGGTTGATGGATGACAGGTCCATCACACCACCTCCCGCTTGCCAAACCGGAACCGGAAATTCGTCAGCACATCCACCGCCAGCAGGAAAAACAAAAGCATGCCTTGGAAGGCCTGAATGGCAGCCGCAGGCAGGCCGAGCGAGCTTTGCGCGGCCTCCCCGCCAATATAGGTGAGCGCCAACAAGAGCCCCGCCAGCAGGATGCCCACCGGATGCAGACGCCCCAAGAAGGCCACGATGATCGCCGTAAACCCGTAGCCCACGTTGAAATCAATGCTCACCTGACCCGCAGGGCCCGAGACCTCAAAGAGCCCCGCCAGCCCGGCCAATGCGCCTGACATGCCAAGGCAGAACAAGATCAGCCGCGCCGGGTTTACGCCGCCAAAGCGCGCGGCGCGCGGGGCCTGGCCCGCCAGCTTGATCTGAAACCCCATTTGATGCCGGGCAAAGAGCACATAGGCGAAGATCACCGCAATGAACGCCGCGACCACGCCCCAATGCAGGCCGGTGCCCGCGATGATCTCTTCATTGAACCCCGACGGGTAGCTCCGAAAATTGCGCGAGCCGGGAAAGCCTGCGCCGTCCGGGTTCTTCAACGCGCCCAAGGCCATGGAGGCCAGAATGAACTCCGCCACATAGACCAGCAGCAGCGAGACGAGAATTTCATTGGTGTTGAACTTCACCCGCAAAATGCCGGGGATCATGGCCCAGAGAAACCCGCCCAACGCGCCGGCCAGCACCATCAGCGGGAACACGATGAAGCTGTCAAACGGGTAAAAGGCCAGCCCCACCGCCGCGCCGCAAATGGCGCCAATGATATATTGCCCCTCCGCGCCAATGTTCCAGATGCCTGCCCGAAACCCCATCGAAAGCCCGATGGCGATCAGGATCAGCGGCCCGGCTTTGACCAGCAATTGCCCGCGATAGTAAAACGCAAACTCGCCAAAAAGCGGGTCCCAGAAGATGGTGCGGATCGCCTCGACCGGGTCCTTGCCAAGAGCCGCAAACATCGCGCCGCCCGCAACCATGGTCAGCAGCACGGCCAAAACCGGCGTGGCCCAGGACCAGAACCGAGACGGCTCGGGACGTTTTTCCAAAGCGATCACGCCAACCCCATCACTGCTTCAAAAATACTCAAATCCCGCCGCTCAACCATCCACAGGCTCCAGATCATGTGCGCCACCCATCATCAGGCCAATCTTCTCCACGCTCAGCCCCGATGCAGGCACCGGAGGCGTCAGCCGCCCCTCGTTCAGCGCCGCAAACCGGTCGGAGATCTCCATCAGCTCGTCCAAATCCTGACTGATGACGATGATCGCAGCCCCTCCAGCGGCCAAATCCAGAAGCGCCTGCCGGATGGCGGCCGCAGCGGCGGCATCCACCCCCCATGTCGGCTGATTGACGACCAACACGTCCGGGTCTTGCAGGATTTCCCTGCCAATCACGTATTTCTGCAAATTCCCACCCGACAAGGCCCGCGCCGTCGTATGCGGCCCCGGCGTGCGCACGTCAAATTGCGCGATCACCTCCTTGGTATAGCCCTCCGCCGCGCGCCAGTTGACGAAGCCTTTCCGGGCCAGCGATTTGCGCGTGGTCGCGGTCAGCACCGCGTTTTCCGTCAGGCTCATATCAGGCGCTGCGGCATGGCCCAGCCGTTCTTCGGGCGCGGCCAGCAGCCCAAGCGCGCGGCGCTCATTTGGCCCCAGCGCGCCAATATCTTTGCCTTCAAACCACAGCTGCCCTTGCGCGACCGGCATCTCGCCCGACAAGGCCGCCGTCAGCTCGTCCTGCCCGTTGCCCGCCACGCCGCCAATGCCAAGGATCTCCCCGCGATGCACGTTCAGGCTGACCTCTTTCAGCGAAGTCCCAAACGCCGATGGCGCCGCCAGTGACAGCCCGCGCAGCTCCAACGCCACCTGCGTCATCTCATGCGGTTTGCGTTCCGGCACATGCAGCGTCGCGCCCACCATCATCTCCGCCATCGCCCGCGCCGTCTCGACCTTCGGATCACACGTGCCGACATTCTTGCCCAGCCGCAAGATCGTGGCCGCATCGCAAAGCCTGCGAATTTCCTCCAGCTTATGCGAAATATACAGGATCGAGGTCCCCTCGGAGCGCAGCTTTTCCAGCGTCTGAAAAAGGATGCCGACCTCTTGCGGGGTCAAAACGCTTGTCGGCTCATCCATGATCAGCAGCTTGGGGTTTTGCAGCAGGCAGCGGATGATCTCCACCCGCTGACGCTCCCCGGCAGACAGGTCGCCCACCAGCCGCGACGGGTCCAAAGGCAAGCCGTAAGCCTGCGACACGTCTGTGATCCGCTTCGCCAGATCGCGCATCTTGGGCGGGTGCTCCATGCCGAGCGCGATATTCTCGGCCACGTCCAGGGCCTCGAACAGGCTGAAATGCTGAAACACCATCGCCACGCCCGCAGCACGCGCGGCACGCGGCTCGGCGGGGGAGAACTCCTGCCCCAGAAAAATCATCCGCCCGGCATCTGGTTTGACCAGCCCGTAGATCATCTTGACCAATGTGGATTTGCCGGCACCATTCTCGCCCAGCAGCGCATGCACCTCGCCGGGTTGGATGGTCAGCGACACGTCATCATTCGCGATCACGCCCGGATAGGCCTTGGTCAGCCCTGAAAGCTCTAGAACTGCGCTCATGCCGTGGCCTGCCCTTTATCCGTGCTGGCCCCCTCTGCCCGCAGCGACAGAATTAGCGCGGAGGCGACGCCCAGAGCAATAGCCTGCGGCTCCTTTCCAAGCCTCGGGTCGCCAATCGGGCAGGTGATGCGCGCAATTTGAGCATCCGAATGGCCCAGCGCCCTCAAACGCCGCTGAAACCGCACCCATTTGGTGGCCGAGCCTATCAATCCGATAGACGCCGCCTGCTGGCCCAAAAGCGCATGGCACAGCGCCAAATCCAGCGCGTGAGAATAGGTCAGGATCAGGTGATGCGCCTCAGGCGGGGCAAGCCGCGCCGCTGTGGCGATATCCTTGGCGGGCAAAACGCGAACGCCCTCAGGCGGCCTCTGCGGAAACCGTTCCGGCCCGGTATCGACCCAAGTGATGTCTAGCTCACTAAGCGGGGCCAACACCTCCGCAATCGCCCGCCCGACATGGCCCGCGCCGTAAATCCAAACCGGCACGCGCGCGACAGACATGGGCTCGCTCAGCCATCCGGCATCAAAGACAAGGCCCGCCGTCCCCGTCCCATTGCGCCCCCGCGCCTCTGCCCGCTCAATGGACAGCGGTTTCTCCGCATGACCCTCAACACGGCGCAGATAGCGCGCCCCGTTTTCAATCTGCGCCAGCGCGGCGGCGTCAAACACCTCATGGACCAGCACCACCGCGCCGCCGCAACATTGCCCGCGCGCAGGCCCAAGCGGCACCCGCTCCACAAAAGGCGCGTCGTCATGCAGCCGTGCCCGCAGCGCGGCCACCGCCTCAAATTCCAACGCGCCGCCGCCAATCGTGCCCGATTGCCCGGTATCCCAGACCAGCATCGAAGTGCCGGCCTCGCGCGGGGCAGAGCCCTTGTGACCCACCACAACAATCCGCCCAACCCGGCCATGCCGCGCCACTGCGCCCCGCAATTGCGCCAGATCAAAGCTCATGCGCGGGCGCGCCCGATTGCCTGCAACACCTGCTCCGCCGTCGCGGGCGCGTGCAAATCCGGATATCCCGCGCCGCAACTGGCCACCGCGTCTGACAAGGCCATCAGCGCCGAGATGCCCAGCATCAAAGGCGGCTCGCCCACGGCCTTCGAGCGGTAGATCGTGGGCTCCAAAGCCTCCCCGTCCCATAGGGCCACGTTGAACACTTCAGGCCGGTCCGAGGCGCAGGGAATTTTGTAGGTCGCAGGCGCATGGGTTTTCAGCGCGCCATGCGCGTCCCAAACCAGCTCCTCGGTGGTCAGCCAGCCCGCGCCTTGCACATAGCCGCCCTCAATCTGACCGATGTCTAGTGCCGGGTTCAGCGAGCTGCCGCAATCATGCAGGATATCGGCGCGCAAGATGCGGTTCTCGCCCGTGAGCGTGTCAATCACCACCTCGGTGACGGCGGCCCCATAGGCAAAGTAATAGAACGGGCGGCCCCGTCCGGCGATCCGGTCCCATGCCACGTCCGGTGTCGCGTAAAACCCGGTGGCCGACAGCGAGACGCGGTTCTCATAGGCGGATTTAACGGCCTCCTCAAAGCTCAGGACCGTGTCGTCCACGACCACCTCGCCACCGCCAAATGCGGCGCCACCCAGATGCGCTGAGATGCGGTCGCGAATGGTCTCGCACGCGGCTTTCACCGCCATACCGTTGAGATCCGTCCCCGAAGATGCCGCCGTGGCGGAGGTGTTGGGCACCTTGCCCGTATCCGTCGCGGTGATCTGCACCCGGTCCAGCGACACGCCGAACACCGACGCCGCTACTTGGGCGACCTTGGTGAACAGCCCTTGCCCCATCTCCGTGCCGCCATGGTTGAGATGGATGGAGCCGTCCTGATACACATGCACCAACGCCCCCGCTTGATTGAGATGGGTCAGCGTAAACGAGATCCCGAACTTCACCGGCGTCAGCGCGATCCCACGTTTCAAAACCGCGTTCTGTGCATTCCAGTCGGCCACTTTCGCGCGGCGGGCCTGATACTCACTCGACCCCTCCAACCGCGCCACCAACTCATGCAGCACAAAATCCGTCACCTGCATCCCGTAAGGCGTGGTATTCGCGGCAGCAGGCTTTCCATGTTTAGAAATATCCCCGCCGGAGGCATAAAAGTTTTCCCGCCGCACCGCCAAAGGGTCCAGCCCCAGATGATGCGCGATATGATCCATCACACGCTCCATCCCGAGCATGCCTTGCGGTCCCCCAAATCCCCGAAACGCAGTCGCACTTTGGGTGTTGGTTTTCAGCCGGTGCGAGGTGATGCGGATATGGTCCAGCAGGTAAGCATTGTCGGCATGCAGCATTGCGCGGTCGGCCACGGGCAGCGACAGATCCTGCGCCCAGCCGCAGCGGGTGTAATGCGTGACATCCAGCCCGGTGATCCGCCCGGCATCATCAAAACCAACGCTGTAGTTGATGCGGAAATCATGCCGTTTGCCGGTGATCATCATGTCGTCATCGCGGTCATAGCGCATTTTGACGGGCCGGTTCAGCCGTGCGGCCACCACCGCGCAGGCCACGCACAGCGCGTTGCCCTGGCTTTCCTTGCCGCCAAAGCCGCCACCCATGCGGCGCACCTCGACGCGCACGGCATTCATCGACATGCCCAGCGCGTCAGCCACCTTGTGCTGGATCTCCGTGGGATGTTGGGAGGACGCATGCACCACCATCTCGCCACCTTCCTGCGGCAGGGCCAAAGCGGCGTGGCCTTCCAGATAGAAATGCTCCTGCCCGCCGATCTCCATGCTGCCGTCAATCCGGTGCGTGCCAGCGGAGAGCCCGGCCTCCACATCGCCTTTCGCATAGACGCGAGGGCCTTCCTCAAAGCGGCTGTCAGCAGCCAGTGCCTGTTCAATGGTCAGGATGGGGGTCTCTTCGTCATAGGACACCTCCCCCAGCCGCGCCGCTTTGCGCGCCGCCAGATGAGAGCGCGCCACGACCAAAAACACCGGCTGCCCTATGTACTGCACAGAGCCCTCCGCCAGCAGCGGCTCGTCATGCGCAGAGGGGGAGACGTCATTGGCAAAAGGCAAATCCTGCGCCACCAGCACCGCCACCACATCCGGCGCGCTGGCGACCTTGGACAGGTCCATCCCGGTGATCGTGCCGCGCGCAATGGTTGACATGCCAAAGGCCAGATGCAGCGTGCCAGCGGGCGTTGGAATGTCGTCCACATAGCGCGCAGCCCCGGTGACATGCAGCTTGCCGCTATCGTGTTTTGAGGAGGTCCCAACACTCATGCCCGCACCTCCAGCACATTTGTCGCGCGGCCTTGGCTGTCGTCAAAGCAGCGTTGCAGCAGCGCTTTGGCGACCTGCATCCGGTAACCGGCGGAGGCGCGCATATCCGACATCGGCGTGAAATCCTGCTTGAACCCGGCTTGGGCGGCAGCGACCGCCTCGGCGGTCCAATCGGCACCAATCAGCGCGTTTTCCACATGCGTTGCCCGCGCGGGCGTGCCTGCCATCCCGCCAAAAGCAATGCGAGCAGAGGTTACTTTACCGCCTTCGACAACGATATTGAAACACCCGCAGACGGCTGAAATATCCTGGTCAAACCGCTTCGATATCTTGTAGCAGCGCAGATGATCGGGCTGGTCCGGGATCGTGACGGCCTCGACAAATTCGCCGGGCGCGCGGTCTTGTTTTCCGTAGGCAATGAAGAATTTTTCCAGCGGCATGTCGCGCCGCGCATCGCCTTTGCGCAGATGCAACACCGCGCCTAGAGCGATCAACGCCGGAGGGCTGTCCCCGATGGGCGATCCGTTCGCGATATTGCCGCCAATCGTCGCCGCATTGCGCACCTGCACAGACCCATACCGGCGCAGCATCTCGGCGAAGGATGGGTGGCGGTCGCGCATTGCCTCAAGCACCTGCGTGATCGTGCAGGCCGCCCCGATCTTCAGCCCTGCACCCGTGTGCTCAATCTGTTGCAAATCTGTACAACGCCCGGTGAAGCAAATGTCATCCAGCGCGCGCAGCTGTTTGGTGACCCACAGGCCCACATCCGTGGCCCCGCCGATCAATGTACCATCCGGATGCGCCGTGTACCACGCGGCCAGCGCGTCGGAGGAGGTCGGGCTGGGGTAGGGGGGCTCGCCCTCTGGCAAAACAGTGGTCTCGTTCATCCAATCGGGCATGGGCTTTTCTGCTGCCGCCTCTGCTGCGCGAATAATCGGCGCGTAGCCGGTGCAGCGGCACAGGTTTCCGGCCAATTGGTCCTCGTGATCAATGGCCCCGCATGCGTGCGCCGCCGCCATCGTGGTGATAAAACCCGGCGTGCAGAACCCGCATTGGGAGCCGTGATGCTCCACCATCGCTTGCTGGACCGGGTGCAGCGCCCCGTCCGGCCCGCTGATGCCCTCAACACTGCGCACCGCGCGGCCCTGCAACTGCCCCATGAACAGAATGCAGGCATTCATCGCCAGCGGAGCCCCGTCCGGCCCGGTCACGATCACCGAACATGCGCCGCAATCGCCCTCGTTGCAGCCTTCTTTTGTGCCGGTCAGGCCGCGGCGCTCGCGAAGAAAGTCGAGCAGCGTCTCGGTCGGGCCGACCTCTGCCTGCACGGTTTCCCCGTTCAGAAGAAACGTCACCATTGAGAAATTGTCCTGCCGCGTTACCCGTTGGTCGGTCATCTGGATGTGCGGTCGATGCGGCGTAGACGGCACGATGAGCTGTTCATTTTTGATCCTAGGCCGCAGCTTAACGTTTTGGCAACCCTGCCGCAGTGATCGCACAGTGCCGCCATCATCTTGTACGAATCATGCGCCATATTGTGAGCATTGAAGAGCTATGGGGATGGCTGCGAGTACAATGTTAAAACGATTGCTAGGACGTGGAAAGACAAGTGAGCAGGCCGCAGCAGCGCCTGCCTCTGTTGATGTTTCAGAGCTTGATACCGCTGTGGAGGCCAAGACACCCGCCGCCGCTCCCAAGCTGACGCCCAAACGCGGCACCAAGAGCATGCGTGACAGCGATATCAAGGACGAATTGGGGCGCTCCGCAGAGCAGATTGCGGCGGAGGCCGCGCAAGAGTTTGATATTGACGCCGTGGTGCGCAAAGCCGCGGCCATGCCGGACGCGGCCTTTGAGAAAACGCCCACCAAAACCACCGTGGCCGATACCGCCGCACCAAATGAGCCCGCCCAACAACCGCAGATTGCGGCCCGCACCGCCCCTGCCACACCCGCCCCTGCCACACCCGTCGCAGCCCCAAAGGCGCGCGTTCCGGTCGAGGGCGGGCATATCCAACTTCCCAGCCCAAGCGTTGAGGCGATAGCGCAGACCCGCAAGGCGCGTGCGGCCTATTGGGACGCGATTGGCGTCTCGGACGTTGATTTTCTGGGCTACCCTGTGTCGCCCCAGGTTCTGGGCATGCCCGCCTGGCCAACCCAGACCCAGAGGTTCCGCGTTATCCGGACGCAAAACAGCCTGATCATTGCCTCCGAAGGCCTCAGCGACCCGTTTGGCACATTTGACACACGCGGTCAGGGCAACGGGTTCGGTGTCGAGGTGTTTCTTGAGATTTGCGGCGGTCAGGAGCTGTCTGCCGAAGACATTCGCAAAACCTGGGCGTTCAAAGCGGTGGAGCATGTCGCGCGCATCTTTGCCTTTGGGCAAGACCTTGCGGCGATGGTGCATGACAATGACGTGCTCTCCGTCGATCTGCCAAGCAATTGCGTACCTGCCGGCTGGATCGTGCCGGGCGTCGCCGAACCGGCTGGCGCATTGCTGAACATTGGGCAGCCCAGTGACCGCGTCGATATTGCAGGCATGCCGCTTGGCCCTGTCCGCGCCGTGCCGCTGACGCCGATCTACCCTGAAGAACTGGAATCCTGCCTGATCGAAGGCGCATCGGAGCGCCGCGCCTTGGCCAATGACCTGCTGACCACGGGCATCGGGCACCGGATGAAAACGTCGCGCACCAGCCTGCGCTAACGGAGCGGCTTTCGCCCGGCGGCTGCTCTGTCTAGGGTGGCGGCATGAGCAGCACACCACGATTCATTCACCTTCGCGTCCACACCGAATACTCCCTTCTTGAGGGGGCGATCCGGGTCAAGAAACTGGCCGGCATGTGTCAGGACACCGGCATGCCCGCCGTCGCGATCACCGACACCAACAACATGTTCGCGGCCCTTGAGTTCTCGGAATATGCCTCAGGCGCTGGGGTTCAGCCGATCCTCGGCTGTCAGGTGGACCTGACCTATGTGCCCGCCATGCCCGGCGACAAACCCGTGCCGCCTGCGCCCATCGTGCTGTTGGCTCAAAACGAGCAGGGTTACGAGAACCTGATGAAGCTGAACTCCTGCCTCTACCTGGATGCAGAGGGCCAGTTACCGCAGGTCTCTCTGGCAGAGCTGGCCGAACATAGTGACGGGTTGATATGCCTGACCGGCGGGCCGGACGGCCCCATCGGGCGGCTGTTGCGCGACGGCCAAGCCCCCAAGGCGGACGAGGTTTTGCGGCAGTTGGCGCAGACCTACCCCGACAGGCTTTACGTGGAGCTGCAACGCCACCCCGGCGAGGACGGCCTGCCTGAGGCGGAAAAGCTCAGCGAGCGGGGCCATGTGGAGATGGCCTATGCCATGGGCCTGCCGCTGGTGGCCACGAATGACGTCTATTTCCCAAAGCCCGACATGTACGAGGCGCATGACGCGCTGATCTGCATCGCGGACGGCGCCTATGTCGACCAGCAAACCCCGCGCCGCAAACTGACGACGCAGCATTATTTCAAATCCCCGCAAGAGATGGCAACGCTCTTTGCCGACCTGCCGGAGGCGCTGGACAACACCGTGGAGATCGCGCAGCGCTGCGCCTTCAAAGCCTATAAGCGCGACCCGATCCTGCCGAAATTTGCCGATGACGAGATCGAGGAATTGCGCCGTCAGGCCAATGAAGGTTTGCTGGCCCGGCTGGCGGTGATCCCGCATGCGGCCTCCGTGGAGGAGTACCAGAAACGGCTCGATTTCGAGCTGGGCATCATCGAGGGCATGGGTTTCCCCGGCTACTTCCTGATCGTGGCCGACTTCATCAAATACGCCAAGGATAACGATATCCCCGTGGGGCCGGGCCGGGGCTCGGGCGCGGGCTCTCTGGTGGCCTATGCGCTGCTGATCACCGACCTTGACCCGCTGCGCTATTCCTTGCTGTTCGAGCGGTTCCTGAACCCCGAACGGGTTTCCATGCCCGACTTCGATATCGACTTCTGCATGGATCGCCGCGAGGAAGTGATCCGCTACGTCCAGGAAAAATACGGCCGCGACAAGGTGGGCCAGATCATCACCTTCGGCGCGCTTTTGTCCAAGGCAGCGGTGCGCGACATTGGCCGGGTGTTGCAGATGCCTTACGGGCAGGTGGACCGGCTCTCGAAACTGATCCCTGTGGAGGGGGTCAAGCCGGTCAGCATCACCAAGGCGCGGGCGGATGAGCCCAAGCTGCGCGAAGAGGCCAAGAATGAGGAGGTCGTCGACCGGCTATTGAATTATTGCGAGCAGGTCGAAGGCCTCTTGCGCAACGCCTCAACCCATGCCGCTGGTGTGGTGATCGGCGACAGGCCGCTGGACGCGCTGGTGCCGCTCTATCAAGACCCGCGCTCCGACATGCCGGCGACGCAGTTCAACATGAAATGGGTCGAACAGGCCGGGCTGGTGAAGTTCGACTTTCTGGGGCTGAAAACGCTGACGGTGATCCAGAACGCCATTGATCTGCTGGACCGCCCGCTGCACATCGCCGCCGATGGCAGCCAGATTTACGAGCCTCCCAAGGGAGCGGAGAACGATATCGGGGCGATCCCGCTGGATGACAAGAAGTCCTATGACCTCTATTCCTCCGCCAAGACCGTTGCGGTGTTTCAGGTGGAAAGCTCCGGCATGATGGATGCGCTGCGGCGCATGAAACCGACCTGCATCGAGGATATCGTGGCGCTGGTGGCGCTCTATCGCCCCGGCCCGATGGAAAACATCCCGACCTATTGCGAGGTGAAAAACGGCCAGAAGGAACTGGAATCGATCCACCCGCTGATTGACCACATTCTGGCCGAGACCCAAGGCATCATCGTCTACCAGGAGCAGGTGATGGAGATCGCGCAAGTTATGGCGGGCTACTCGCTGGGCGGCGCGGATTTGTTGCGCCGCGCCATGGGTAAGAAAATCGCCGAAGAAATGGCCAAGGAACGCCCCAAGTTTGAAACCGGAGCCAAGGCCAATGGTGTGGACGGCAAAAAGGCCAAGGAGGTGTTCGACCTTCTGGAAAAATTCGCCAATTACGGCTTCAACAAGTCCCACGCCGCCGCCTATGCGGTGGTCAGCTACCAGACCGCTTGGCTGAAGGCGAACCACCCGGTGGAATTCATGGCAGGCGTGATGAATTGCGACCTGCATCTGACCGACAAGCTGGGCGTCTATAAAGAAGAGATCACCAAGGTCCTCGACATTGAGATTGTGCCGCCTTGCGTGAACCGCTCTGGCGCTACGTTTACGGTGGCCGATGGCAAGGTGGTCTACGCGCTGGGCGGCTTGAAGAATGTGGGCGTTGAGGCGATGCGGCTGGTGACGGATGCCCGCGTGGTCGAGGGCGTTGAGAAACCCTTCGCCACGCTCTTTGATTTCGCGCGTCGGGTGGACCTGAAACGTGTTGGTAAACGCCCCTTGGAAATGCTGGCCCGCTCCGGCGCGTTTGATCAGCTGGACCCGAACCGGCACCGGGTCTTTGCCTCATTGGACGGGCTGGTCAGCTATTCCGCTGCGATCCATGAGCAGCGGCAGTCCAATCAGGTCTCGCTCTTCGGGGAGGCGGGTGACGACCTGCCGGAGCCGCGCCTGTCGCCGGTTGATGACTGGCTGCCCTCGGAACGCTTGGCGCAGGAATTTACCGCTATTGGCTTTTACCTCTCCGGCCACCCGCTTGATGATTACGCGCTGGCGCTGAAACGCAAAGGCGTGCTGTCGCTGACCGAGATCGAGGAACGCGTCCAAGGGGGTGCCATCGCGGCCAAGCTGGCGGCGACGATCTCAGGCCGACAGGAACGCAAATCCGCGCGCGGCAACCGCTTTGCCTTCGTACAGGGCTCCGACCCGTCGGGCATGTTCGAGGTCACGGTCTTCTCCGACACGCTGGAAAAATCCGGGGAGCATCTGACACCCGGCAGCAACGTGGTGTTGACCGTCGAGGCGACTTACGAATCCGAGCAGCTGAAGCTCTTGTGCCGCGGCGCGCAGCCGATTGACGGGGCCGTGGAAGCGGGCTCCATGGGATTGAAGATTTTCGTGGAGGATGACGCGGTGATCGGCTCCATCGCCTCCGTGCTGGAACGCTCGGGGCAGGACAAATCCATCAAGGCGCGCGG